>CAXUEQ010000017.1:0-38448 GCA_964250175.1 uncultured Sphingobium sp.
TCGAAACCGCGAAAACATTGGAGCATTGCCCGCTCTTCATCGACGATACGCCGGGCCTTACCATCGCCGCATTGCGCACCCGTGCCCGCCGGTTGAAGCGGCGCAACGATATCGGCTTCATCGTCATCGACTATCTTCAGTTATTGCAGGGCAGCGGAAAGGGTAGCGATAACCGCGTGCAGGAAATTTCGGAAATCTCGCGCGGATTGAAGACGCTGGCCAAGGAGTTGAACGTCCCCGTGCTGGCGCTCTCGCAACTCAGCCGTGCGGTCGAGCAGCGCGAGGACAAGCGCCCGCAATTGTCGGACCTGCGCGAATCGGGATCGATCGAGCAGGATGCCGACATGGTGTGGTTCGTGTTCCGCGAGGATTATTATGTCGCCGCCAAGGAGCCGGGCGACAAGGAAAGCAGCGACCATCAGGAATGGGCCGCGGAGATGGAGCGCATCTATGGCCTGGCCGAATTGATCGTCGCCAAGCAGCGTCATGGTTCTACCGGTCGCATCCGGCTGAAATTCGATGCCAAGATCACCAAGTTCAGCGATCTGGCAGAGGATAGCTATGGAGCCATGCCCTATGCGTGAGCCGCGTCATGGCTAAGGGCAGGAGGCGGTTCACGCTCGAACTTCGCGCCGCGATCGCGGGGGTGGCCTTGCTGTTCCTCACCGGGGGCACGGGGCCGGACGAACCTGTCTATAGCGCCGCCGTTTATGACGTCATGGCGGCGGATATATCCTTGCTGCCTAATGGCCGGTTCAGTTGGGACGACAGCGATCCGCAGGCAGGCCCGCTGGGCATATTGGTCAACATAGCGCGCCAGCATCTGTATGTTTTTCGCGGTGGAAAGCTGATCGGCGTCTCCACTGTCTCGACCGGCAAGCCCGGCCACCGGACCCCGGCAGGCGAATTTCCGATCCTGCAGAAACAGGTGTGGCACCGCTCCAACCTCTACAGCAATGCACCGATGCCCTACATGCAGCGGCTGACCTGGACCGGCATAGCCCTTCATGCCGGCCAGTTGCCGGGCCGTCCGGCATCGCATGGTTGCATCCGTATGCCGATTGCCTTCGCCAGGCTGTTGTTTAGCGCTACGCGCCGGGGCGACCGGGTGATCGTCACGTCCGGCGGGCCTTCGACCCCCGTCAGCCAGCCGATCGTGCCGACTATGATAGCGGCCAATCCGCTCCCGCCTTCGCAGCCCGGCGTTGCATTCGCCGCGCCGGAACCGGCGCGTGTCGCCGTCGCCTATGCCGCCGCTCAGCCGCGCCTGACGCTTGACGTCAGAATATTCAAAAGCGGCGCCTTTCCCGAAGCCGATGTCAGCGGCGGCGTCCATTGGGGCCAGATCAGTATGCGATAAATTTCAGCCAGGGCGGTGCAGTTTCGCCGTCGCTGTAAACAGCGCCGCAGTCGATGGCCCGGCCTGTTGCAACAAATGTGCGACCTGCTCGACCAGATCGGCGTCCGGCGCCTCCGGATCGTCGAACGCCATCGCCCATTTGCCGAATTCGCGCGCTTCGACCATCTTCTCGCTCAACTTGACCAGCGCATAGTGACGCTCGTCCCGGATGATCCGCGTATAGATGTCGCGGACCTGCGTTTCGGGTCCTTCGAGGACCTGCAGGAAACGCCGCGAATTGAACAGCAGCAGGCCGGTTACATCGGCGCGACGGTTGTTCAGCCGCGATGCCGACAGGATCGCGCGACAGGTCGCAGGCGTTACGTCCGCCCTCGCGCTGCTGATATAGACAAGTTGCAAAAGGCTTTCGGACACACAGAACCCCATGGCAAGCGAGTGTTCGTCATGCCAGCATTAGGGAAACCATGCCTTGATATAAAGCAACTTCGTCAGAATGCGGGCAAGTTCGCCGGATCGTCGGGATTGGCCAGCGGCGTCACGCCATGGATGCCGCATTCCACCTTGTCCCACCCGCGCCAGCGGCCCGCGCGCGGGTCCTCGCCCGGCTTGACCCTGGACGTGCAGGGTTCACAGCCGATCGAGAGATAGCCTTCGGCCTCCAGCGGATGGCGCGGAAGGTCCTGCGCGATGAAATAGTCCTCCAGGTCGCTCTTGGTCCAGTCGCCCAGTGGATTGAGCTTCAACCGCCCATCTTCCACCTCGAAACGGGGAATGTTCTGACGGGTAACCGATTGAAATGCCTTACGACCGGAAATCCAGCTATCCAGACCCGCCTTGGCGCGGGCCAGCGGCTCAACCTTGCGGATCGCGCAGCAACCGTCGGGATCATAAGACCAGCGCAGGCCCGTTTCGTCCTTCATTTGCAGCACCGCGGCGTCAGGTTCGACCACGAAACTGTTCTGGATGCCAAAGCTCGACACCAGCGTCTCGCGATACTCCAGCGTCTGCGGGAACATCTTGAGCGTATCGACGAAGATCACAGGCACATTAGGGTCCGCCTGTGCGACCAGATGCAGCAGGACGGCGCTTTCGGTGCCGAAGGACGAGACCACGGCGACTTTGCCCAGCACATCTTCGGCAAAGAGCGCGCGCAGCATGGGCAGCGTCTCCACCCCTTCGAACCGGGCGTTGAGCGCGTCGGCATCCGCCTGGGTAAAGGCGGGGCGGGCGTCGATAATGTCCAGCTTGCGCACAGCCTCAGCCATGGGCGGCCGCTCCATGGCGCTTCGCCCAGATGGGAGATCGGCCATCAACCGTTTTCTGATAGACGTCATCATAGCGCGCCAGCGTGGCCTCCACGACAGCCTGATCAAGCGGTTGGTCCGGGAGGAAGCTGTCGAACCCGCAGCGGCGCAGCGCGACCAACTGGTCGACCAGTATGTCGCCGACCGCGCGCAATTCGCCTGTATAGCCGGCTTCACGCAGGATGCGCGCGGCCGAATAGCCACGCCCGTCGCCGAATGCCGGGAAATTCACTTCGACCAGCGACAGCCGGGTAAGGTGCGGGAGCAACAGGCGCACATCCTCGCCCGGTTCGACGCGGACAGCGGTCGCGTTGGTCTGGCCGGCAAAGGCCTCCAGCGTCACCGCCGGTTCTTCTGTCGGAGGACCCGTGCGGAAAGCCAGGTTCGTCACCAGGCGCGCGTCAACCATAGAGCTTTTCCTTGAACGGCTTCATGCCCAGCCGGCGATAGGTGTCGAGAAAGCGTTCGCCCTCGATCCGCTCGGCGAGATACAGGTCGGTGACCTTCTCGATCGCGTCGACCACGCCGTCCTCGCTGAAACCGGGACCGGTGATGACCCCCAGGCTGGTATCCTCCGCCGCCGATCCGCCCAGCGACAACTGGTAATTTTCCAGGCCGCGCTTATCGACGCCCAATATGCCGATATGCCCGGCATGATGGTGCCCGCAGGCATTGATGCAGCCGGAAATCTTGAGCTTCAACTCACCGATGTCACGTTGCTTGGCCTCGAACCGTTTCGCGATTTTCTGCGCTACCGGAATCGAGCGGGCATTGGCGAGGCTGCAATAATCGAGTCCGGGGCAGGCGATCATGTCGCTGATGAGGTCGAGATTGGCCTCTGCCAGCCCTGCCGCGTCCAGCGCCTGCCAGATCGTATAAAGGTCGGCCTTGCGCACCGATGGCAGCACCAGATTCTGCGTGTGGGTCACCCGGATCTCGTCGAACGCATAGCGTTCGGAGAGGTCGGCAACCTGGTCGATCTGGGCCGACGACGCGTCGCCGGGGATGCCGCCGACCGGCTTCAGGCTGATATTGACGATCGCATAGCCGGGCTGCTTGTGGGCCACGACATTCTGGTCGATCCACAGCGCGAAGGCGGGATCGGAGCGGTCGATCGCGTCGGGTGCGTCCGTTTCATAGGTCGGATCGGCGAAATAGGCTTTGATGCGCGCAAGTTCCTCGACCGGCGGGTTGAGGCCCAGCGTCTTCATATGCGCAAATTCTTCCTCGACCTGGCGGCGATATTCGTCGGCGCCCAGCTCGTGGATCAATATCTTGATCCGCGCCTTATATTTATTGTCGCGGCGCCCGTAGCGATTATAGACGCGCAGGCAGGCTTCGACATAAGAGATGATCTCCTCTTCGGTCACGAAGTCCCTGATTTCAGGTGCAATCATCGGTGTACGGCCCATGCCGCCACCGGCATAGACCCGCGCGCCGATGATCTTGCCATTCGGCCCGTCGCGCTCGACCAGTTCAAGCCCGATATCGTGCAGCCGCATTGCCGCGCGATCCTGCGACGAAGCGACCACAGCGATCTTGAACTTGCGCGGGAGGTAGGTGAATTCGGGATGAAAGGTCGACCATTGGCGCAACAGCTCGGCCCAGGGGCGGGGGTCTGCCACCTCGTCGGCGGCGACGCCGGCATATTGGTCCGAACTGATGTTACGGATGCAATTACCACTGGTCTGGATCGCGTGCATTTCGACCGTCGCCAGATCGGCCAGGATATCGGCGGCATCCTCCAGCTTGATCCAGTTATACTGGATATTCTGGCGGGTCGTAAAATGCGCGTAGTCCTTGTCGTATTTGCGGGCGATAGCCCCGAGCATCCGCATCTGCCTGGCCGACAGCGTGCCGTAGGGAATGGCAACGCGCAGCATATAGGCATGAAGCTGGAGGTAGAGGCCATTCATCAGCCGCAGCGGCTTGAACTGATCCTCGGTCAGATGTCCGGCAAGGCGGCGATCGGCCTGATCGCGAAATTCCGCGACGCGGGCGTCGACGATGTCCTGATCATATTGGTCGTAACGATACATGGATTTCAGGCCCTCAGGATCGGAATGGCGGCATTAACGGCAAGGTCGGTGCGCACGGTGGGACCGCTCGCCCGGATCCGTTCCTTGATGTGCAAAGGCAGCGGGCCATCGGGCGTCGCCTCGGCGTCGATCGCATAGCCGGCATTGACACGGCGGGCGGCGCCTTCCCGCGCCAGTATCGTATCGGCGTCGACGCTGGCGTCGACCGCATCGGCGACATGGCGCGACCAGCCCTTGCCCGTCCACCAGATCACATCGCCTGTGGCCAGGTCATTGCCCGTCAACAGCTTCACGCCTTGTTCTCCACCGAAAATACCGGATGACCGGTCATATAGCCGTCCAGCATGTCGCGCGCCCTGGAGCGCATGACCACGTCTCCCACGACGATCAGCGCCGGACTTTTTACTGCTTCCCGCGCAACCATACCACCCAGATCGGCAAGCAGCGTCCGCATCGCGCGCGCATCGGCCTTTGTGCCTTTTTCCAGCACCGCGACCGGCGTGGCGGGCGACAGGCCATCCGCCATCAGCTTGTCGGCGATGTCGGCGGCGGTCGCGACGCCCATATAGATGACGAGCGTGCGGCCGACACCGGCAAGGCCGGACCAGTCCTGATCGCTCAGCCCCTTGCACTGTCCGGCGACGAAGGTAACCGCGCTCGACGCCTCGCGATGGGTCAGCGGCAGTTGCGCCTGCGCCGCGCAACCGATCGCGGCGCTGATGCCCGGTATGACTTCGACCGTCACACCGGCGGCGCGACAGGCTTCAGCTTCCTCGCCACCGCGCCCGAAAATGAAGGGATCGCCACCTTTGAGGCGCACCACGGCATTTCCAGCCAGCGCTTCGTCCACCAGCAGCGCGTTGATCGCCTCCTGCGGCATCGAATGGCGGCTGCGGCTCTTCGCCACCGAGATCAGCCGGGCAAACGGCGACGCCAGCGCCAATATCGCCTCATCGACCAGCCCGTCATGCACGATCAGCGCTGCTTGCGCGATCAGCCGCGCGGCACGCACCGTCAGCAGGTCCGGGTCACCGGGACCGGCGCCGACCAGATAGACGGTTGCGGGGACATGCGTTGTCATGCCGGGCAGATGGGCCGTGACCCGCCGCATCGCAACCCAGAATCGATTGGCGGCGATGTAGGAAAAGTTTGGTGTCTCGGTCCCTTCCTCAATCTCGCCTCCCCCTTCAGTCCCCCATCGCGGCCACGTCAATTTCCTTCAGTCCCACGCCGATCGACGCGCGGGGCTGGTCGACCTCCGCCGAGACGACCGGATAGGCGCAATAATCGGCGGCATAATAAGCACTTGCACGATGGTTGCCAGAAATGCCGACGCCACCGAACGGCGCGGAAGAGGATGCGCCGTTGGTCGGCCGGTTCCAATTGACGATGCCCGCGCGGCTATTCGCCCAGAACTGGTCATAATGTTCGGGCGACCCGCCGATCAACGCCGCCGCCAGACCATAGCGCGTGTGGTTCGCCTCGGCGATCGCCGCGTCGAAATCGGGAACGCGGATGACCTGGAGCAGCGGGCCGAACAGCTCGATGTCGGGCCGCTCCTTCATGTCGGTCACATCGATGATCGCGGGCGAGACGAAGGGCAGGTTCGCATGCGATCGAACCATATGCTTGATCGGCCGCCCGCCATTGCTCATCAATATGAGGAAGCTTTCGGTCAGGCTGTCGGCTGCCTGATTGTCGATCACCGGACCCATGAAAGGCGCGGGATCGGCATGGGGATGATCGATGATGAGCCGGTCGGCGATCTTCTTGACCTCCTGTATCAACGGCTTGGCCAAGCTCTCCTTGACCACCAGCCGCTTGGCCGCGGTGCAGCGCTGGCCGGAAGAGAGGAAGGCAGACTGCACCACCAGCACGGCGGCGCTGGCGATATCGGCGGTATCCCACACCACGATCGGATTGTTGCCGCCCATTTCCAGCGCGAGTATCTTTTCGGGATGGGCGGCAAAGGCTTTGTTGATCGCGATGCCGGTTGCGGCGGAACCGGTGAAGAGGATACCATTTACCGCCGGATGCTGGGTCAGCGCCTTGCCTTCCGCCGGACCGCCGATAACCAGGCGGACCAGATCGACCGGCACGCCCGCCTGGCGATACAGATCGACCAGCATCGCGCCGGTCGCCGGGGTCTTTTCCGAGGGTTTGAACACCACCGCATTGCCCGCGATCAGCGCCGGCACGATATGGCCATTGGGCAGGTGCGCGGGGAAATTATAGGGACCGAGCACGGCCATTACCCCATGTGGCTTGTGCCGCACAGCCTGCCGCGCGCCCAGCGCCCCTTCAAGCCGCTTTTGGCCGGTGCGTTCGGAATAGGCGGCGATTGAAATATCGACCTTGGCGATCACCGCCGCCACTTCGGTGCGCGCATCCCATAACGGCTTGCCGGTCTCGCGCGCGATCAGGTCCGCCAGCGCCTCCTCGGCTGCGCGCACGGCATTGGCGAAACGGCGCATGGTTTCGATGCGATAGGTGAAGGGGCGGGCGGCCCATGCGGCCCATGCCGATTGCGCCCGCTCCACCTCGGCAGCGACATCGCTGACCGCGCCCTCCCAAAGATGCGCGCCGGTGGCGGGTTCGATCGAAATCAGGCTGGCGGTCATCGCACCGATATGGCGTAAATCGGCTGGCGGTGAAAGGGGCTGCCCCGCAGTTTCGTCAAGGTAACTGCGGTGCGCTCCCGTGCGCGTCACCCATGGCGCGGATCGCGGCGACCTTGGCATGGAGCGGCCCCCAGTCGTCACCCGCGGCGATAGCGGACCATATCGCTTCGACCTCTTCAATGTGCATGGAGCAGGGCGTTTGCGCCGACCAATAAGCGTCCGCGCGCGCATCAGCAATCGGCGCGAATTGCGACAGCCTTGTTCGAGCAGTGGCCCATGCTTCGCCGTCATAATCGGCGGCGTTGCGCAGATCGCCGCCGCGCCAGTCATGGAAAAAGCGATCGATCGGCTGGGTGCTGGCGATCAGCGCGCGCACGACCTGCTCGACAAAAGCGGCGGACTGCGCCTGATCGCCGGGCGCAAGCCCCAGCCGCCAGAAAAAACGCCGCACCAGCGCCCGCGCATATAGGTCGGAAAAGCGCTCCAGTTGCGCGATCAGCGGCGGCGCGTCGGACAGAAGGCGCAGCGACACCGCCAATTGCGCCACGTCCCAATGGATCGCCTCGGGCTGGCGCGCGAAGGCGTAGAGGCCTTGATGGTCGAAATAGGCGGCGGTGAAGCCAGGGGTCCATCCGGGCGTGAAGCGCCAGGGACCATAGTCGAAGCTCTCGCCCGTCACGTTGATATTGTCGCTGTTCAGTACGCCATGCACGAAGCCGGCGACCATATAGCTTGCGGCAAGGTCTGCGATCTTCTCGACCGCGCGGCCCAGCAACTGGCTGGGCGGGTGATCGCCCGGTTTCTCGCCATAAAGCTCGCGCAGCACATAATCGACCAGGCGCTCCATCAGCACATTATTCTGCTCATAGGCCGCGCGCTGGAAGGTGCCGATGCGGATATGCGAATGCGACAGGCGCGTCATTACCGCCGATCGGGTGGGGGAAGGCTCGTCGCCCCGCTGCAGCGCCTCGCCGGTCTCGACCAGCGAAAAGGTTTTGGAGGTGTTGACGCCCAGCGCTTCCAGCATTTCGGTCGCCAATATTTCCCGCACACCGCCTTTCAGCGTCAGCCGGCCGTCGCCCGCCCGGCTCCACGGCGTCTGGCCCGATCCTTTGGTGCCGAGGTCGAGAAGGCGGTTTTCCGCGTCGCGCAGTTGCGCGAAGAGGAAACCGCGCCCGTCGCCAAGGTCGGGATTATAATGCTGGAACTGGTGGCCATGATAGCGCAGCGCCAGCGGTCGTTCGAGCGAACCGGGCAAGGCATCGAACCGGCCGAAGTGGCGCAGCCATTGCGCATCCGGCATCTCGTCCAGCCCGACCGCCGCGGCCCAGCGATCGTTGCGATAGCGCAGGATCGTTTCGGGAAAATCGGCGGGCGCCACGGGATCGGCAATGCCGTCCCCTAATTGGAGGATGGCGGTCTCGGGCGAATATTTCGCGGCTTGCGGGGTGGGGCGCATCCGGCGATATGGGGGATGCAGGGCGGAGGGATCAAGCTTGGCCGACTATAAAGACGGATATTGGTGGTCCAATGACGGGCTGCGGCTGCATTATCGCGATTATGCGGGGCCGGATGGCGACGGATTGAACGCTGCCGGGGGCAAGCCGTCGTTGCTCTGTCTGCCGGGTCTGACGCGCAACGCGCGCGATTTCGAACCGCTGGCGAATCGGCTGGCCGGGCAGTGGCGGATCATCAGCCCCGAAATGCGCGGGCGCGGCGAAAGCGCCTATGCCAAGGACCCGATGAGCTATGTGCCGCTCACTTATCTGCACGATCTCGAACGGTTGCTGACCGATCTGGCGCTGACGCGGTTCGTCGTCGTCGGCACCTCGCTGGGCGGGATCATCGCCATGCTGATGGCGGCGACCCGGCCGGACCGGCTGGCGGGCGCGGTGCTCAACGATGTCGGGCCGCAGATAGAGGAAGCGGGACTGGCGCGTATCCGCACCGTCGTCGGCACCGGTCCGGCACAACCGACGTGGATGCATGCGGCGCGGGCGCTGGCGGAGGCGAATGCGGACATATTTCCCGACTATGAAACCGACGCTTGGCTCGGGATGGCGAAGCGGCTGTATCGGCTGAACAGCGGGGGGCGGATCGTGTTGGATTATGACAAGGCGATCGCCGAGCCGATTCGGGTCGGCGGCGAATCGGCGGGGGTGGACATGTGGCCATCGCTCGCGGGATTTGCCGGCAAGCCGGTGCTGATCGTGCGCGGGGCGCTGTCCGACCTGCTCGCGCCGGCCACGGTGGACCGGATGGTGCGCGAGATCGGCCCGACCGCGCGGCACGTGGTCGTCCCCCGCGTAGGCCATGCGCCGACGCTGGCCGAACCGGCCGCCGCGGAAGCGATCGATGCGTTGCTGACGGAGATCGCCGCCGCCAATGGCTGACGCGTGACGCCCCATATCCTGCATCTCCATTCGAGCTTCGACCTGGGCGGCAAGGAAGCCCGCGCCGTCCGGCTGATGAACATCTGGGGCGCGAAGGCGCGGCACAGCATCGTCAGCGGCGTGCCGGCGGCGATGGGCGCGGCGCGCGCGATCGCCAGCAAAGTCCCGGTCGATTTCCCCGATGCGCCGCCGCTCGCCGGTTCGCCCAGCCCGGCGCGCTTTCACGCCCTCGCGCGCTTCATGGCCGGCTACGACCTTGTTCTGAGCTATAATTGGGGCGCGATGGACGGGGTGATGGCGCATCGCCTCTTCGCGCCCTTCACCCGGCTGCCGCCACTGATCCATCATGAGGATGGCTTCAACCAGGACGAGGCGGACGGCCTGAAACCGGGCCGCAATCGCTATCGCCGGATCGCGCTCGCGCGGGCGCAGGCGCTCGTGGTTCCCTCGACCGTGCTGGAACGGATCGCCCTGTCGACATGGCGTCAGCCGCGCGACCGGGTGCGACTGATCCCCAACGGCATCGACACCGCCGCCTATCTGGCGCCGCCCGCGCTGGACGCAATTCCGGGCTTCGTGCCGACGCCGGGCAAGCGGGTCGTCGGCACGCTGGCGGGGCTGCGCGCGGTCAAGAACCTGCCGCGCCTGGTCCGTGCCGTCGCCCCGCACCGCGACCGGCTGCAACTGGTGATCGTCGGCGAGGGGCCGGAGCGCGACGCGATCGCGCGCGAAGCCGTAGCGCTCGGCCTGCCCGACCTCCTCATGCCGGGCTTTCTCAGCGATCCCGCCCGCTATATCGGCCTGTTCGATATCTTCGCGCTTTCTTCCGACAGCGAGCAATTCCCGATATCGCTGATAGAGGCGATGGCGGCGGGACTGCCCGTCGCATCGACCGATGTGGGGGACGTCATGGCGATGCTTTCACGCGAAAATCGCCGCTTCGTCGCGCCTGACGAGGCCGGGCTGAGCGCCGCGCTGGGTGCGCTGGCCGCCGACCCGGCCTTGCGCGCGGCACTGGGCCAGGCCAACCGCGCCCGCGCAACGTCCGATTATTCGGAAGCAGCCATGGTCGCTTCCTATGCCCGCCTTTACGGCAAAGCGCTGGCCCGGCCGGAGATTTTGCTGTAGGCGCGCGCCAATATTTTGGTCCGGTCGTGCAAAAACTTGCTATAGGCAGGCTCTTGCCGAAGGGGCGGTGGGACTATTTCTTCAGGAGATTATAGTGTTCAAGGGTCTGAAACCCATCGTCTATGGCGGCCGCGAAGTCTGGCCCCTGGTCGAGGGCGGCAAGGGTGTCGCGGTTTCCAACCACAACAGTTCGGGCGCCTGGGCGGCGGCCGGCGGCATCGGCACCGTTTCCGCCGTCAACGCCGACAGCTATGACGCGACCGGCAAGATCATCCCGCAAATCTACCATGCCAAGACGCGGCGGGACCGGCATGAGGAACTGATCGCCTATGCCATCGACGGCGCGGTCGAACAGGTGAGGCGCGCGTTCGACATTTCGGGCGGCAAGGGCGCGATCAACATCAACGTATTGTGGGAAATGGGCGGCGCGCAGCGCATCCTGCACGGCGTGCTGGAAAAGACCCGCGGCATGGTTTCGGGCGTCACCTGCGGCGCGGGTATGCCCTACAAGCTCAGCGAGATCGCGGCGTCCTACAATGTTTCCTACCTGCCGATCGTCAGTTCCGGCCGGGCCTTCCGCGCGCTGTGGAAGCGCGCTTATTCCAAGGCATCGGAATGGCTGGCGGCGGTTGTCTATGAAGATCCCTGGCTGGCGGGCGGTCATAATGGCCTGTCCAATGCCGAAGACCCGCGCAAGCCCGAAGACCCCTATCCCCGCGTCAAGGCGCTGCGCGACACGATGCGCGAGGGCGGCATTTCGGACGATGTACCGATCGTGATGGCCGGCGGCGTCTGGCACCTGCGCGACTGGAACGACTGGATCGACAATCCCGAGCTGGGCACGATCGCCTTTCAGTTCGGCACCCGCCCGTTGCTGACGCGGGAAAGCCCGATTCCCGAAGCGTGGAAGGCGCTGCTGCCGACGCTGCAGGATGGCGACGTGCTGCTGCACCGTTTCTCGCCCACCGGCTTCTACTCTTCCGCCGTGCGCAATCCCTTCCTGCGCCATCTCGAAGCGCGCTCGGAACGCCAGATCGCCTTCAGCCTGGAGCAGGCGGGCGATCATACCCATCAGCTCGACGTGGGCGTGAAGGGCAAGAATTTCTGGGTGACGCGCAACGATCTGCTGCGCGCGCGCCAATGGTTCGGCGAGGGTTTCACCAGCGCGCTCAAGACGCCGGACAATACGCTCGTCTTCGTGACCGAGCCGGAAAAGGCGATCATCCGCAAGGATCAGGCCGACTGCATGGGCTGCCTGTCGCAATGCGCCTTTTCAAGCTGGATGGACAGCGACACCAACTCGACCGGCCGGCTGGCCGATCCGCGCAGCTTCTGCATCCAGAAGACGTTGCAGGACGTCGCCCATGGCGGCCCGATCGACGAAAATCTCGTCTTTGCCGGGCATGGCGCCTACAAGTTCGGCAAGGACCCCTTCTACTCGAACGGTTTCGTGCCCACGGTCAAGCAACTGGTCGATCGCATATTGACGGGCGACTGAGCATGGCGGACTTGCCGGGCCTGGCCCAGGTCGAATATGGGCCGGCCGATTTCGCCGTCGTGCGCGCGGGCCAGTTCGTGCTGTGCGCAGTGTCGGGTGCGCGGATCGCGCTCGACAATCTCCTCTACTGGAGCGCCGAGTTTCAGGAAGCCTATCGCGGGCCGAACGAGGCGACGGCGGCGTGGTTGAAGCATCGCGGGGATGCGGGGTAGGGGCCAAAGTCATCAGGCTCTGGCTTCAACACTCCGCGGCCCTCGCCATCCGCTTCAACGCCACCCGGTCGAACCACAGGTTCGCCCCGCCACGCGGCTTCCATCGAGGCAGCCATGTCGCATAAAGCGGGGCAAGCCGTTCGGGCAACCCGTCCGGCCCCTCGCGCATCATGATGTCGGAGACGATGCGGTTCTGGAAGAAGCGCATCGAATAATTCACCATCCGCTTATATTGCATCGCCCAGGTCGCCGGATCGATCAGGCGCACCGGTTCGCACAGGAACCCGGCATCGGCGCACGGCACCACCCGCGCGCGATCCCAATAGGCGTCGGCTTGCAGGTCGGTGGCGGCCAGCGCGGCGATCAGTCCGTCGTCGCCGATCAGATCGTCGGGCAGCCGGACAGGCCGCGCCCGCATCCGTGCGACGAAATCGCCCGATAGCGCATAGAGATCGCCGAACAGCCCGCCATCGGCGTGCAACTGGCGGCGATATTCGGCATGGCTGCGCCCGTTCAGCGGCATCCCCGCCGCCGCATTGGCATAGGGTGCGTCGGCCAGCGCCCGCGCCAGCGCATCGATCGATCCCGGCGCGATCTCCGCGTCGCCATCGAGGAAGACGAACGCCTGATGCGCCCCGGTTTCCAGGTCATGGACATAGCGGTTCCACGTCCGCGCCTTGCCGCCCGGATGCAGGTCATGCACGGTGACATTGGCCATGCCGGCGGTGGCGGCGCGCGCAATCCGTGCCGTGGCGTCGGTCGATCCGTTCACCAGCACATGAAAGCGCAGGTCGGCGCGGTCGAGCGGCAGCGAGGCGAGGCAGGCGGCGATCCGCCGCTCTTCGCGATGCGCAAATATGGCGACGGCGATGGTCATGGCGTCACGCGCGGTGCCGGGGCATGTCGGAGTCAGGCGAACGGCGCATTCCGGAAAACTTAGCGAGCGGGGGTAAATAAATCCATATCAAGCCCTTGCCGTGCTGCTGCGAACCCAGGAATAGGACATCGCCGGACCAATCGTTAAACCCACCCCTCCAGCACCTGATCGGGCGGGCGGTGGCCGTCGACCCAGGTGCGGATATTGGCGATCACCCGGTCGCCGGTCGCTTCGCGCGCCTCGACCGTCGCCGATCCCATATGCGGGAGCAGAACGACGTTGGACAGCGCGAGCAGGCGCGGATCGACCGCCGGTTCATGGGCATAGACGTCGAACCCGGCGCCCGCGATACCGCCGCGCCCCACCGCTTCGATCAGCGCATCCTCGTCGGTGATTTCCGCGCGGGAGGTGTTGATGACATAGGCGGTCGGCTGCATCAGCGCGATCCGGCGCGCGTCAATCATGCCCCGGCTGTCGGCGTTGAGCGGGCAGTTGATCGACACGATGTCGCTGGTCGCCAGCAGCGCGTCGAGATCGGGCTGATACAGCGCGCCGGTCTCCGCCTCGACCGCTTCGGGCAGGCGATGGCGGTTGTGATAGGCGATCGACAGGCCGAAGGCGCGGGCGCGCCGCGCGACCGCCTGGCCGATCCGCCCCATGCCGACGATTCCCAGCGTCTTGCCGCCGATGCGGTGACCCAGGATCGCGGTGGGACCCCATCCTTCCCATGTGCCGGACCGGACAAGCTTTTCGCCCTCCGCCAGCCGGCGCGGCACCGACAGGATCAGCGCCATCGTCATGTCGGCGGTGTCTTCGCTCAGCACGCCGGGCGTGTTGGTGACGATCAGCTTTTTCGCGCGTGCGGCGTGCAGGTCGATATGGTCGACGCCGCTGCCGAAACTGGCGATCAGTTGCAGCCGTTCCGGCGCGCCCGCGATCAGCTCGGCATCCAGCACGTCGGTCACGGTGGGGACCAGCACGTCGCAGTCGGCCATAGCAGCGGCCAGTTCCGCCTTGCTCATCGACCGGTCGTCCGCGTTGAAATGCGCGTCGAACAGGTCGCCCATCCGCGCCTCGACACTATCCGGCAGGCGGCGGGTGACGATGATCTTGGGCTTTGCCGGGCGGGGTCGTCTTGCCATGCGATGCCGCTATGCCGGGGCGTGGATCGGGTCAAGCGCTTATGGCGGTCATTCTGGCACGGTCCGCGCCCCTCATGAAGGTTGAACCCGCCGCCCTCGGGTGGCAATCAGCATATCGGGGATGATGGGAATGACGGCGATGGTGAAATATTGGGTGGCCGGCCTGATGGCGGCAGGCGCGATCGCTGCGGCAAGCGCCGCGCAGGCGCAGTCCAGACGGCCGGTGCCTTACTGGGCCTCGATCTCCGAGGATGAGGCGCGGATGCGGGTCGGTCCCAGTCTCGATTACCCGTCCAACTGGGTCTATCGCCGCCGCGACCTGCCGGTCCGCGTGGTGCAGGTGCTGGGCAACTGGCGCAAGATCGAGGATTCGTCCGGCACGCAGGGATGGATGCACGTCCGGCTGCTGAGCGACACCGGGACGGCGATCATTTCCGGTTCGGCCGCGGCGCTGCGGGAAGCGCCCAGCGATGGCGCGAAGCTGCTCTATCGCGCCGAGCCGGGCGTGGTCGGCCGCACCTCCAAATGCAGCGGCGGCTGGTGCGCGCTGGACGTGCATGGGAAGAAGGGCTTTGTGCGGATCGGCAACCTGTGGGGGAATGTTGAGAAATAGGGTTGGGGCGTTGCGGACCGAAATGTCCGCGAAAGACCATGACGCTGCCGTCTCCATCATCGTCATGCCCGCGCAGGCGGGGATGACGAAAAAAAAGGATGCCTGCGCCTTATTTTGGTGCTGGTTCAGCCGCCGCAGAGCCCGCGCTTCGCCGCCGCATATTCCGCCGCCAGCCGCGCGATGAAGTCCGCCACCGGCGTCACTGCGTCCACAGCGCCGATGCCCTGGCCCGATCCCCAGATGTCGCGCCACGCCTTCGCCGCTATGTCCCCGCCGAAATTCATCCTGGTCGGATCGCTGACCGGCAGATTGTCCGGGTCCAGCCCCGCTGCGACGATCGAGGCGCGCAGATAATTGCCGTGCACCCCGGTGAACAGGTTGGTGTAGACGATGTCGGCGGCATGGCCCGCGACGATGCCCTGCTTGTAGGCCGGCTCGGCATTGGCTTCCCGCGTCGCGATGAACGCGCTGCCGATATAGGCGAGATCCGCGCCCAGCGCCTGCGCGGCGAGGATCGAGCGGCCATGCGCGATCGCCCCGGACAGCGCGACCGGGCCGTCGAACCAGCTACGGATTTCCTGCATCAGCGCGAAGGGGGACAAGGTGCCGGCATGGCCGCCCGCGCCGGCGGCCACCGCGATCAGGCCGGTCGCGCCCTTGTCGATCGCCTTGTGCGCGAAGCGGTTGTCGATGACGTCGTGCAAGGTGACGCCGCCCCAGCCCGCAACCGCCGTGTAGACATCCGCCTGCGCCCCCAGCGAACAGATGACGATCGGGACCTTCCACTGCGCACAGGCGGCCATGTCGGCGTCCAGACGGCTGTTGGACTTGTGGACGATCTGGTTGACCGCGAACGGCGCGGCGGGCGTGTCGGGATGGTCGCGATCCCAGGCCGCCAATTCCTCGCTGATTTGGTGCAGCCATTCGTTCAGCAGGCTGGCGGGGCGGGCGTTGAGGGCGGGAAAGCTGCCGACGATCCCCGCCTTGCACTGCGCGATCACCAGTTCGGGGCCGGAGACGATGAACATGGGCGATCCCATGACCGGCAGGCGCAGGCGGTCGAACAGGCGGGCGGGCAGGGTCATCCTCTCTCCAATTCCGTTATTCCCGCGAAAGTGGGAATCCGTGTCCTAAACGAGCATCATGCTCCAGCATCGGAGATGGGTTCCGCCTTCGCGGGAATAACGATTGGGGAAATAGAATTGCGCGTCCAGCCTTATTTCCGCCGCGCGGCGAGCCCGTTGGCGGCCGATAGCACCGCCTGCACCGATGCCGTAGCGATATCCGCGTCCAGGCCGACGCCGAAAATCGTCTGCCCATCGGGTGTGCGGCATTCGACATAGGCGGCGGCGTTGACGTCGGTGCCTGCGCCGATCGCATGTTCGCTATAGTCGGCGACCTCCAGCGCGATGCCCAACTCGTCGCGCAGCGCGCAGAGCACGCCGGAGATCAGGCCGTTGCCGCGCCCGCTGATGCTGCGCTCACCACCCTCATGGCCGATCTTGCCGACGAAGATGCGGTCGCCCGCCGCGCCGGTTTCATGATAGTCGATCAGCTTGTAGGGCTGGCCCGAACCCAGCGCATAATGTTTTTCGAACGCGGCCCAGATGTCGGCGGCATTGAGTTCGCGGCTGGTTTCGTCGGCCACCGCCTGCACCACGCGGCTGAAGTCGGCCTGCAGGCGCTTGGGCAGTTTCAGCCCCTTGTCCTGTTGCAGCACCCAGGCGATGCCGCCCTTGCCCGACTGTGAATTGACGCGGATCACCGCTTCATAATCGCGGCCCAGATCCTTGGGGTCGATCGGCAGGTAGGGCACGTCCCATATCTGGTCGTTGCGCGCCTCCTGTGCCGCGAAGCCTTTCTTGATCGCGTCCTGATGCGATCCCGAAAAGGCGGTGAACACTAGTTCGCCGGCATAGGGATGGCGCGGGTGGACCGGCAGATTGTTGCAATATTCGACCGTCTGGATCACCTCGTCAATGTCGGAGAAGTCCAGTTCCGGCGGCACGCCCTGCGTGTAGAGATTGAGGCCCAGCGTCACCAGGTCGACATTGCCGGTGCGCTCGCCATTGCCGAACAGACAGCCCTCGACCCGGTCACCGCCCGCCATCAGCCCCAGCTCCGCCGCCGCGATGCCGGTGCCGCGATCATTATGCGGGTGCAGGCTAATGACGACGCTGTCGCGTTTGCTGATATACCTGCACATCCATTCGATCTGGTCGGCATAGATGTTGGGCGTTGCGGCTTCCACCGTCGCGGGGAGGTTCAGGATCAGCGGTTTTTCAGGCGTCGGCCGGAGGATGTCCATCACCGCCTCGCAACATTCCAGACTGAAATCCAGCTCGGCGGTGGAAAAGGTCTCCGGCGAATATTCGAAGCGCCAGTCGGTCGCGGGCTGCTTGTCCGCTTCGTCACGCAATATCTTCGCGGCGTCGATCGCGATCTGCCTGATCTCGTTGCGCTCCATGCCGAACACGATCCGCCGCCAGGCCGGCGACACAGCATTATAGACATGCACCACGGCGGTCCTAGCGCCGCGCAGGCTCTGGAAGCTTGTCTCGATCAGGTCGCGCCGCGCCTGTGTCAGCACCTGGATCGTCACATCGTCGGGAATCCGGCCCGACTGCACCAGGCCGCTGATGAAATCGAACTCGGTCGCGCCCGCCGCCGGAAAGCCGACCTCTATCTCCTTCACCCCCACTTTCAATAGCAGGTCGAAGAAGCGCTGCTTCTTCTCGGCGTTCATCGGATCGATCAGCGCCTGATTGCCGTCGCGCAGGTCGGTGGAGAGCCAGCGCGGGGCTTTCGTGATCGTCTTCGTCGGCCACTGGCGGTCGGGCAGATCAACCTGCGGGAAGGGGCGGTATTTCTGGCTGGGGTCTTTCAGCATCATGGGAATTATATTCCTGCGATCGGACGGCGCATTGGCGGCATCCGGTGGTCACGACTGGGTTTGGAAAAGGCCCTTAGGCGAAATGCGCGTGCGAACAAAGGCACGGCGCAAGGGACACGCCTAAGGGCGTGTAAGTCGTAGCAGGGGGAGAGGCGCGCGCTGCATGATGCGCGACCCATAACGGCATTTGGTTAAAAAGGTCCAGCCGTTTTTCCAGACTGGAAGACATAAGCTAGAAAAATAATGGAGCAGACCCCGGTTCGATCGGAACGGGGGCCTGCTCCATGGGAATGAAAAAGCCGAACGAAGGGCCGGGCGTCCATGCCGCCCGGCCCTTCACTTGCTTACTTCGTAAAGGCTGCGGAGATCTTCAGCTCGATATCGTCACCCACCAGCGGAACGCCATAGCCGAGGCCGAAGTCGCTGCGCTTGATGACGCCGGTCGCGGAAAAGCCGACATTTTCCTTGCCGCCCATCTGGGGTATGCCTTTGCCGGCGCCATAGAAGGTCACGTCCAGCTTGATCGGCTTGGTGACGCCCTTGATGGTCAGGTTGCCGCGAAGATCAGCGGTCGTGCCGTCCACCTTCAGGCTGGTCGATACAAAGGTCGCGGTCGGGAATTTGGCGGCGTCGAAAAATTGCGGCGACGCCAGCGCTTCGTTCAGCTTCGGGATGGCGGTGGCGATATTGGCGATCGGGATTTCGATCGAAAGCTTGGCGGCCGAAGGATTTTTGGGATCAAGGCTCAGCGTGCCGCTGGGATTGGAGATGACGCCGAAATTATTGGTGAAGCCCATATGGTCATAGGCGAACAATATCTGCGTGTGGCTGCCTTCGACCACATAATTGCCGCCGGTAACCAGCGCGGGGTTGGGCGATCCGGGCTTGGACGGCGGAGCGGCGTTCTGGGCAACGACGGCGGCGCTACCCAACAAAGCGAGCGTTGCGGCGGCGGAAAGAAGGATTTTGCGCATCAGGCTGGTCTCCGGAAATTGTGAGTCGTGCAAAGGAAAAGAGGGACGACACCCAACGATAGGCGACGTCCCCCGATTGTTCCAGACGCGAAAGCGGAAACGGAGCGTTCCGTTCCGGTAGACCAGACCGCCCTCCGGTTAGGCTGGTTCAGTTCTTCTCTTTGTCCACCAGCTTGTTCTTGCCGATCCAGGGCATCATCGCGCGCAGCTTTGCGCCGACCTGTTCGATCGGATGCGCGGCGGCAAGCTTGCGGGCGGCCTTTAACTCGGGCTGACCGGCACGGTTGTCGAGGATGAAACGCTTGACGAAGCGGCCCGACTGTATGTCCTCCAGCACCCGCTTCATCTCGGCCTTGGTTTCTGCGGTGATGACGCGCGGACCGGTATGAATGTCGCCATATTCGGCGGTGTTGCTGATCGAATAGCGCATGTTGGCGATGCCGCCTTCATACAGAAGATCGACGATCAACTTGGTTTCGTGCAGGCACTCGAAATAGGCCATTTCGGGCGCATAGCCTGCCTCGACCAGCGTTTCGAACCCGGCCTGGATCAGGTGGGTGATGCCGCCGCACAATACGGCCTGCTCGCCGAACAGGTCGGTCTCGCACTCTTCCTTGAACGTCGTCTCGATCACGCCCGAACGGCCGCCGCCGACCGCCGAAGCGTAGGAAAGGGCGACGTCATGCGCGTTGCCGGTCGAATCCTGCGCGATGGCGATCAGGCAGGGGACGCCGCCGCCGCGCACATATTCGCTGCGGACGGTGTGGCCGGGGCCTTTAGGCGCGATCATGAATACGTCGAGGTCGGCGCGCGGCTCGATCAGGCCGAAATGGACGTTCAGGCCATGGGCGAAGGCCAGCGCCGCGCCCTGCTTCAGGTTCGCGTGCAGGTCGTCGGCATAGATGGCGGCCTGATGCTCGTCGGGCGCCAGGATCATCACGATGTCGGCCCATTTGGCGGCATCGGCATTGCTCAGCACCTTGAAGCCGGCCTCTTCGGCCTTTTTCGCGGTGGCGCTGCCGGGGCGAAGCGCGATCGCGACTTCGGCGACGCCGCTGTCGCGCAGATTCTGCGCATGGGCGTGGCCCTGGCTGCCATAGCCGACGATGGCGATCTTCTTGGTCTTGATGAGGCCGATGTCGGCGTCACGATCATAATATACGCGCATAGTCCTAGTCTCTTCCCTTTCGTTCCCAGGCGCCGGCCGAGGTCCAGTTCGATGATGGAGCTGTTTTCCGGCCTGCGCCGGGAAACAGCGGGTTGAATGGCTTATATCGGCAATTTGCCCCGGACCAGGCCCACCACGCCGGTGCGGCCCACTTCGACCAGGCCGATCTGGCGCATCAGGCCGACGAAATTGTCGATCTTTTCGCTGGTGCCGGTAATTTCGAAGATGAAGCTTTCGATCGTCGTGTCGACCACCTTGGCGCGGAACACGTCGGCCAGCCGCAGCGCCTCGATCCGCTCCTCGCCGGTGCCTGCGACCTTCACCAGCGCCAACTCGCGCTCGACATAGGGGCCGTTGTCGGTCAGGTCGGTGACCTTGTGCACGGGCACCAGCCGGTCGAGCTGGGCGATGATCTGGTCGATCACGCGCGGCGGGCCGTTGGTCACGATCGTGATACGGCTGATCGCATGGTCGGGCGTGATGTCGGCCACGGTCAGGCTGTCGATATTATAGCCGCGTGCGGTGAACAGGCCCGCGATCCGCGCGAGGATGCCCGCCTCGTTCGCGACGGTCAGCGACAGGACGTGGCGCTGACTGGTTTCTTCCTGGATATGCATCACTTTTCTTCTTCCTGGTCGCGGCGGACCGACAGCATGCCTGCAAAGGCAAAGTGCCAGCCGCCCTGGCCGTTGCGATGCGCGATCCGTACGGGGAAACCGACGATCGCATCGAATATGCGGTCCAGACGTTCTCCGACATAGCGAGGGCTGACCAGCAGCCGCGCATAGCGGTGGCTGTTGAAATCAAACCCCTCGTCCAGCGTGACTTCCCATTCCTGTGCGTCCGGATCCGTATGGTCGATCGTCCATCCAGTCAGAGCGTCGCGCCCTGTGGAACGCGCAAAATCCCACGGTTCGCTGACGTGCAGGCGCAGTTTGAGGTGAATGCTCATGCCGTCATCCCTCAGACGAGCGCTTTCGCCTCGTCGTCCATCGTGCCGGACACCATGGATGGATCGAGCAGCATGTCGGTATGGGCCGCACCGCTAGGGATCATCGGGAAACAATTGCTAAGCTTCGCCACGCGGCAATCGACCAACACCGGGCCGGGCGTGTCGATCATCTGGCGGATACCCGCTTCGAGCTCCTGTGGTCCCTCAATGCGGATGCCGGTCCAGCCATAGGCCTGCGCGAGCTTTACAAAGTCGGGCAGGCTGTCCGAATAGCTGTTCGAATAGCGGCTCTCATAGGTCAGTTCCTGCCATTGACGGACCATGCCCATATATTCGTTGTTCAGGATGAAAATCTTGACCGGCAGGCGATATTGGCTGCCGGTACCAAGTTCCTGGATGTTCATCTGGATCGAGGCGTCGCCCGCCACACAGACGACCAGGCTGTCGGGATTGCCGAGTTGCGCGCCGATCGCGGCGGGGAAACCATAACCCATCGTGCCGAGGCCGCCCGATGTCAGCCATTTGTTGGGATCGTCGAAGTGGAAATGCTGGGCCGCCCACATCTGATGCTGGCCGACTTCGGTTGTGATGATGACGTCGCGGTCGCGCGTCGCCTTATACAGCGCCTCGATGGCGCGCTGCGGCATGATTTCCGCGCCCTTCTGAACATAGTCCAGGCTCTTGACCGCGCGCCAGCCCTCAATCCGCGCCCACCAGTCGGTGAGGTCGGGCTTTTGGTAGCCGCGCGCTTTCAGCCCCGCGATCATATCGGCCATCGCGCTGCCGACATCGGCGGTGATGGGCAGGTCGACCAGCACATTCTTGTTATGGCTGCTACGGTCGATATCGACATGGATCTTCTGGCTGTCTGGCGAGAAGGCGTCAATCCGCCCGGTCACGCGATCGTCGAAGCGCGACCCCAGAGCGACGATAACGTCGGCCTGGTGCATCGTATGATTGGCCTCATAAGTGCCGTGCATTCCGAGCATGCCGAGCCACTGGCCGGAAGAGGCGGGAAAGGCGCCCAGCCCCATCAGCGTCGAGGTGACGGGCGCGCCGGTCATCGCGGCCAGCTCGCGCAGCAGTTCCGAAGCGTGCGGTCCCGAATTGATGATGCCGCCGCCGGTGTAGAGGATCGGCCGTTTCGCGTTGGCGATCAGCGTGACCGCTTGCGAGATCAGCGCCGGGTCGGCCTTTATCTGCGGGCGATAGCTTGGATGCTCCTTCGCTTCCGGACGCGCATAGGGGGCGGTCGCGACCTGGACATTCTTGGGAATATCGATGACGACCGGGCCGGGGCGGCCGGTGGTGGCGATGTGGAACGCCTCATGGATGATGCCCGCCAGCTTGCCGGGATCCTTCACCAGATAATTATGCTTGGTGCAGTGGCGCGTGATGCCGACCGTGTCGGCTTCCTGAAACGCGTCGGTGCCGATCAACTGGGTCGACACCTGCCCGGTGAGAACGACCATCGGAATCGAGTCCATCAGCGCGTCGGTGATGCCGGTGACGGCATTGGTCGCGCCGGGACCGGACGTGACAAGCACGACACCGGGCTTGCCGGTCGAGCGGGCATAGCCCTCCGCCGCATGGGTCGCGGCCTGTTCGTGCCGGACCAGAATATGTCTGATCTTCGGGTGATCGTAGAGTGCGTCATAAATAGGCAGCACCGCGCCGCCCGGATAGCCGAACACGGTATCAACGCCAAGGTCGATCAGGCACTCAACCAATATATCCGCGCCGCTCAGTTCGGCCACGTCAAATCTCCTGCACTCATGAAGGCTGCGCCTTTGGGCGATGCGGCGGGCCATGACAAGCCCGCCTTCCGGAGACGCCTCTATTTGTTATAATATGCCCTGTCAACCGTTACAGGAGTAATTTTGTTACCCAATCGTCGATGATTTTGTTATCCAGTGGATGCTGCTCAGTTGACCAGTGCGCGGGGGGCTGGCGGGAGAACCAGGTATATTGGCGCTTGGCATATTGACGGGTGGCGATCCGGCCCCGTTCGACCATCGCAGAATAGTTGCTTTCACCTTTCAGCCAGGCAGCGATCTCCGGCACTCCGATCGCCCGCATCACCGGCAGGTCGGGTGAAAGATCCCGTGCGAGCAGCGCACGCACCTCATCAATGGCGCCCTGTTCTATCATCATCGCGAACCGCCTGTCGCATCGTACGATCAGCCAGTCGCGCGGCGGCAACAGGATGAGCGGAGCAAGCGCGATATGCTCTCCGATCCCGCCGCGCTTTTCGGCCTGCCATACGCGCAACGTCTGCCCGGTCGATCGCACCACCTCCAGTGCGCGGGAGACACGCGTCGTGTCGGCGGGAGCCAGCCGCGCGGCGGCCAACGGGTCTTCCATCGCAAGCGCGGCATAAGCGTCGGCAACCGCCATGGAGCGGACGGCGGTGCGAATATCCGGGTCGATCTCCGGCACTGGCGCGATCCCGTCAAGCAATGTGCGGATATAGAGGCCGGTGCCGCCCGCCAAAACCGGCAGGCGTCCGGCCGCATGGGCACTCTCTATCTCCGCGCGCGCTTCCGCCGCCCAGCGCGCCGCCGAACAGGCCTCTATCCCGTCGATATGCCCGAACAGGCGGTGGGGCGCCTTCGCCATTTCTTCTGCGGAAGGGCGGGCGGACAGGATGGCGAGATCGGCATAGACCTGGCTGGCGTCGGCATTGATGACGACGCCGCCCGCGGCCTCAGCCAACGCCGCTGCCAGCGCGCTCTTGCCGCTGGCGGTCGGCCCGGCAATAAGCGCGACCTTCGGCAGGCGGGCGTCGGGCGGCAGGCCGGAGTCGCGCTGTGCATAGAGAGTATCGGGAGAAGCCATGTTCGTCGCAACCTTAGTCGCAAGTGGCTCGATGGGGCAGGGGGATATTGACGCCGCCCATCGCGCGCTCGAAGCCGCCGCCTGCATGGCGGGCGAAAGCGGCTGGATCGATGCGGGCAAGGCCGCCGACATTTTCTTCACGGCAGGGCCGGACGCGGCGCGGCGGGCGCTTGGCGCGATTGGGGGGGGCATCGATGTGATCGTCCAAGCGGCCGCGACGCGCGAAAAGAGGCTGATCGTCGCGGACATGGACAGCACGATGATTACCGTCGAGTGCATCGACGAACTGGCCGACTATGCCGGGATAAAGCCGCAGATCGCCGACATCACCGAACGGGCGATGCGCGGGGAACTGGATTTTGCGGCGGCGCTGCGGGCGCGGGTCGCGCTGCTGAAAGGGCTGGACGACGCCGTGATCGACCAGTGCCGCAAGGAGCGGGTCGTCATCATGGGCGGCGCGAAGGCGCTGATCGGCACGATGCGCGCGCGCGGGGCCGAAGCGGTGCTGGTGTCGGGCGGCTTCACTCGTTTTACCGGACCGGTAGCGGCCGAGATCGGTTTTCACCGCGCCATTGCCAATGTGCTGGAGATTGTGGACGGCAAGCTGGCCGGGACGGTGGAGGAGCCGATCGTCGACGCCGCGCGCAAGCGTCAGGAACTGGAGGCGGCGATCGCCCGGCTGGGCATCACGCCCGAGCGCAGCATGGCAGTGGGCGACGGCGCGAACGACATTCCGATGATCGAGGCGGCGGGGCTGGGCGTGGCCTATCACGCCAAGGAAAAGGCGCGTGCGGCGGCGGACGCGGAGATCGTGCATGGCGACCTGTCGGTGCTGCTCTACGCGCAGGGGATAAGGCGGGCGGAGTGGGTAGAGTGATATTTCCCATTTGGTTCATCAACTGAGGGGTTGTGTCAAGATAAGTGAGATGCGCGCTTTCGTGTGCAAGACGGGGCTTCTATAAGGCCATATATGACTGACAAGCGTGAAACCGGGCTGGCGCTCGATCCTAAATATGACGGCAATGGGCTGATTACCGCCTTCGTGACCGATGCAGACAGCGGCGAAGCGCTGATGCTGGCCCATGTCAATGCCGAGGCGCTGGCGTTGACGATTGAGACCGGCTTCGCGCATTTCTGGTCGCGCAGCCGCAAGGCATTGTGGAAGAAGGGCGAGACGTCGGGCAACATGCTACGCGTCGTCGATATGCGCATCGATTGCGACCAGGACGCGCTGTGGATCATTGCCCGCGCGGCCGGGCCGGCTTGCCATACCGGGGCGCGCAGTTGCTTCTATCGCCGTGTGACGGCAGGCGGGCTTGAAAGGGTCGATGCGGAGGGCTGAAGCCTGGAGAACGGCGCTGCTGGTCTGCGTAACCGCCGCGTGCCAGCAAGCTGCGCCGTCCAATGTCGCGCAACCCGAAACGCCGGTCGAAAGCCGCAGCGGGCTGGAAAGGGCGGCGATCGCAAGCGGCGTGGTCGCCGATGCGTCCATCATGTCGCCGATCGGCCTCTTCACCCGACGGCACGAGGCGGGGCGCGATTCCCTCTGCCTGATTCCGGACGCCGCAAGCGCGCGGCATTTCGCTTTCGGGCTGGAGACCAGCTTCGGCGCTGAGGAATATTGCCGTGGCCATGGCAAGGCACGCCGTGCGGGTGACAAGCTGGTGCTGCAATTTTCCGGGCGGACCCAGTGCATCATCGTCGCCGGTTATGAAGGAGATCGCGTGGCGTTACCGGGCGTTGTCGACATGAAATGCGACGATCTTTGCAGGGGCAGGGGATCGCTGGAGGGCGTAGCCTTTCCACGGCTTACATCTGACGCCGCAAGCGCGCTCGCGGCGCGCGATCGCAAGGGGACGAAGCTCTGCGGCGACTGACCCACCAGAGGTGTTGGACGATGATCGCAGCTTAGCGCGTTTTCGCTTGCAAATCGGCGCACCTGTTGCAGTAATATTGCGGCGCACAAGAGAATTGGCGGGCGCGGTCAAGGGGAGACGCGATTGCCCTTCAATGAAATGCTCGATCGGGACGGCGGCGTCAGAGCCTGCTATGCGGAGGTTCAGAACTGGGTCGAGCGCACCGGCATGGCCGGGCTTAATCGCCGATTGGAAGAGGCCGAGGCGATATTCCGCCGGATCGGTATTACCTTTGCGGTCTATGGCGAGGGCGGCGACCCGGAACGGCTGATCCCTTTCGACCTGTTGCCACGCGTCTTCACCGGCGCGGAATGGCGCACGCTCGATCGGGGCATCCGGCAGCGCACGCGGGCGCTCAACGCCTTTCTCCATGATGTCTATCATCGCGGCGAGATCATCAGGGCAGGGGTGATGCCCGGCGAGATCATCTATCAGAACAGCGCCTACAAGCCCGAGATGGTCGGTTTCACGCCGCCAGGGCGCGTCTACAGCCATATCGTCGGTATCGACATTGTGCGCACCGGGCCGGGCAGTTTCGAAGTGCTGGAAGATAATTGCCGCACGCCATCGGGCGTGTCCTATATGCTCGAAAATCGCGAGATCATGACGCGGATGTTCCCTGAACTGTTCGCGCAAGGCGTCGTCCAGCCGGTGGACGATTATCCGGCCGAACTGCTCAAAAGCCTGAAGGAAGTCGCGCCGCCCGCCTGCAAGGGCGATCCGGTCGTTGTCCTGCTGACGCCTGGGGCGCTCAACAGCGCTTATTATGAGCATAGCTTCCTCGCCGACCTGATGGGGATAGAGTTGGTCGAGCCGGCTGACCTGTTCGTGGACGAGGGGCGGGTGTGGATGAAGACGACATCGGGACCGCAAGTGGTCGATGTCGTTTATCGCCGCATTGACGACGAATATCTCGATCCGCTGGCTTTTCGCCCCGACAGCCTGCTGGGCGTGCCGGGCATCTTCAACGCCTATCGCGACGGCGGAGTAACGCTCTGTTCGGCGCCCGGTACCGGGATCGCTGACGACAAGGCGGTTTATGTCTATGTGCCGGAGATGATCCGCTTCTATCTGGGCGAGGAACCCGTTCTGAACAATATTCAGACGTGGCAATGCTCCAGACCGGACGAATGCGCCTATGTGCTCGACAATTTGAAGCATCTGGTGGCCAAGGAAGTGCATGGATCGGGTGGCTATGGAATGCTGATCGGTCCTCAGTCGACCGCCGGGGAAGTGGAGGCCTATGCTGCGCGCATCCGGGCGAACCCCTCCGAATTCATCGCCCAGCCGACGCTCGACCTGTCGACCGTGCCGACATTGGGACCGGCGAGCGTGGTGGGCCGCCATGCCGATTTCCGGCCCTATTGTCTGGTCGGCAAGCAATTGCGGCTGGTGCCCGGCGGATTGACACGCGTGGCGTTGACCGAAGGGTCGCTGGTGGTGAATTCCAGTCAGGGCGGCGGGGTGAAAGACACATGGGTCCTGCAGGAATGATGGGGATGGCCAGAAATAGTGCACCAAGTCCGTCCGCCACCCGTTTGCCGGAGGCGCAGACATGCTGAGCCGCACGGCGGAAAATCTCTTTTGGATGGCGCGTTATATGGAGCGCGCCGAATCCACCGCGCGCCTGCTGACTATGGGGCAGCGCATGGCGATATTGCCCGGCGCGCATCATCGCGACGAATGGCGATCGGTGGTGCGCGCCACCGGATGCGAGGCGCGTTTCCCTGATGATGCGCATGTGAAGGAAACCGATGTGGTCGCCTTCCTGATGCTCGATCCGGCCAACCCGTCATCGATCCGGTCCTGCCTGTCGCAGGCGCGCGCCAATGCGAAGTCCGCGCGCACCATGCTGACGCAGGATATGTGGGAAGCGTTGAACGAGGGCTGGCGCAAGCTCGACAGTTATGACGTATCGGAAGCACGGCAGCAACTTCCTGGCCTGATCGACTGGGTGAAGACCCGGTCGATGACCTTTCGCGGCGCGGCCGAAAGCGGCCAGCTTCGGAACGAGGGCCACGACTTTCTGCGGTTGGGCGGGGCGCTGGAGCGGGCGCAGATGACGCTGCGGCTGCTCGACGTCAAATATTATGTCCTGTTGCCGGAGACCGAAGTGATCGGCGGCAACCGCGATCATTATCAATGGACGTCAGTGCTGCACGCACTGTCGGGCAGCCGGGCCTATCACCATGTCTATGGCGGCATCTACACGCCGTGGCAGATCACCGATTTCCTGATGCTCAACCGCATGTTCCCGCGCAGTATCGCCTTCTGTTACGATCAACTTAGCTATCGTCTCAACCGGCTGGCAGGCTGGCACGACACGCGCGGTGCGGCGCATGATACCGTGCGGGCCATGGTCGACGATCTGGAAGCGATCGACAGTGGGGAGATTTTTCGGCGCGGCCTGCACGAAACGGTTCAGAATGGCCTTAGCATGACCAACAGACTGGGCATCGAGATTGCGCAGGCCTATCATTTCGGCTGATCATCCATGAAATTGCTGCTCCGCCACCAGACCGTCTACAGCTATGAAGCAGGGGCAAGCCGCGTCGCGATGCTGCTGAAGCTGATGCCGCGCAATCATAGTGGCCAGCAGGTGCGGGAATGGCAAGTGAGCGTGAACGATACGCCTGTCATAGGCTTCGCACCCAATGGTTTTGGCGATCTGGAAGCCCTGTGGACACGGCAGGACAACAGCGCCCGCACTACGATCGTCGCAACCGGCATCGTCGAGACCAGCGATACGAACGGCATCATCAAGGGACTGGAGGAGCGGTTCGACCCGCGTATCTATCTGCGCGAAACAACGCTGACAGCGCGTTCTCCGGAAATATGCGCTTTGGCTGACGGTATCGCGGGCGGAGACGTGCTGGCGCGGCTTCATGCTCTTTCCGCCGCTGTCATCGCCAAGGTCAGTTATCGCGCGGGGGTAACCGGGCCGGAGACCAGCGCGACCGATGCGCTTAGGCTGGGCGCGGGTGTATGTCAGGATCATGCCCAGATCTTCATCGCCGCCGCGCGGGCGATGGGTGTGCCGGCCCGCTATGTTTCGGGCTATCTGCTGGCCCAGGATGCCGAAGCGCTGCACGAGACACATGGCTGGGCGGAAGCGCTGGTGTCGGGCCTAGGCTGGATCGGCTTCGATGCGTCCAACAGCGTATGCGTGACCGATCATTATGTGCGGGTAGCGTCCGGCCTCGACGCGCATGATGCCGCGCCGGTGCGTGGATCGGTGATTGCGGGCGGCAATATCCGCATTGACGCGGACGTCCGGATCGCCCACGCCAGCGACGACGAGAGCGAACGGCTTTCACAGCGACAACAACAGCAACAGTCGCAAAGCTGACGCTGGCAATTAAACGGAAAAAGGACGCCGGGGGGCCATGACCTATTGCGTAGCCGTGCGAGTCGATGACGGACTGGTCATGCTATCCGACACGCGCACCAATGCGGGAATGGACAATATCGCCCGTTTCCGAAAAACATTCACCTACGAAGTGCCGGGTGAGCGCGCGATCGCGATCATGTGTTCAGGCAATTTGTCGATCACGCAGGAAGTGAAAAGCTGCCTGTCGCGCAAGATCAAGGAGGCGCATGACAATCCGGCGATCGAGACGATCCTCAATTGCACCACGATGCACCGCGCCGCGCAGATCGTGGGCGACGCGATGGGGGAGATGCAGAGCAAATATCGCGACCGGATAGAAATGCAGGGCGCTGGCGCTGGCGCGTCGATCATTGTCGCGGGCCAGCGCAAGGGCGGCAAGCCGCGCCTGTACCTCGTCTACAGCGCGGGCAATTTTATCGAGGCGACAGCCGACACGCCCTTCTTTCAGATTGGTGAGCATAAATATGGCAAGCCGATCCTGGACCGTGTGGTCCGCAACGGCACGTCGTTGCGGGAAGCGGGCAAGGCCGTGATGGTCTCGATGGATTCGACGCTGCGTTCCAACCTGTCGGTCGGAATGCCGCTCGACCTGACGGTCATTCCGACGGACGCGTTCTGTTTCAGCAAGCGGGTGCGGATCGAACCGGATAATGAAGAATTCGGACGGATTTCACTGGCATGGGCGGCGGCGCTGCGGCGCGGGTTCGAGGATGTACCGGACGTGCTGGATTGACTCACAAGTCGTCATTCCGGCGAGGGCCGGAATCCATATCCGGGAAAGGATCAAGGGAAGTAAGCACAGCGCTGACCGCCTGATATACTTCGCCTTGCGCAGAACCGCCAACCCCCTATCTCCTGATCTGGACGCCACTCACCTTCGAAAGCCTGTTTCATGCCCGCCACCCATTCGACCCGTATGCTGATCCTCGGTTCCGGCCCGGCCGGCCTGTCCGCCGCCATCTATGGCGCACGGGCGGGGATGGCGCCGATCGTGGTGCAGGGGATGCAGCCAGGAGGGCAGTTGACGATCACGACCGACGTCGAAAATTATCCCGGTTTCAAGGACGTGATCCAGGGGCCGTGGCTGATGGAGCAGATGCAGGCGCAGGCCGAGCATGTCGGTGCGCAGATGATGTATGACCAGATCGTCAGCGTCGACCTGTCGCAGCGACCGTTCCGCCTGGTCGGCGATGGCGGCACCGTTTATTCCGGTGACGTATTGGTGATCGCGACAGGTGCGCAGGCCAAATGGCTGGGGATCGAGGGTGAGGCGGCGCTGGGCGGCAAGGGCGTGTCCGCCTGTGCGACCTGCGACGGTTTCTTCTATCGCGGCAAGAAGGTGGTGGTGATCGGCGGGGGCAATACGGCGGTCGAGGAGGCGCTCTACCTCACCAACCACAGTCATGACGTCACATTGATTCACCGCCGCGATTCGCTGCGCGCCGAGAAGATTTTGCAAGAGCGGCTGTTTGCCAATCCGAAGATTTCGGTCGTATGGAACCAGGAAGTCGAGCGCTTCGTCGGCGGCGGCGATCCGGTGGGACTGGTCGGCGTCGATCTGATCGACACAGTGACCGGCCAGAAGTCGCACATCGGTGCCGACGGCGCGTTCGTGGCGATCGGACACAAGCCCGCGACCGAATTGTTCCAGGGGCTGCTGCCGATGGATGACGGTTATCTGGTGGTCGAGAAAGGCACCAGCCTGACGTCGATCCCCGGTGTGTTCGCGGCGGGGGACGTCAGCGACAAAATCTATCGCCAGGCGGTGACGGCGGCGGGCATGGGCTGCATGGCGGCGCTGGATGCCGAGCGCTTCCTGGCGGAGGCGGATTTCGAAGCGCTGGTCGCGGCGGAGTAGGTTCGCCGGACCGGCGCTTAATCCTCGACCTTGCCGCGGGCGAAGCAGACGAGACTGCCGAACGTCTCGAACGTGTCGCCGTCTATATCGTCATCCTCTATAATGACGCCGAGCTTATCCTCGATCTCGGTCAGGAGACCGGCGACCGCCATCGAGTCCAGTTCGGGCAGTGCGCCGAATAGCGGGGTATCGCCGGTGAAGCCGTCCACCCGCGTCTGGGACAGGCCGAGCACATCGCGCAGCACGGCGCGGACGATGGCGTCCACGTCGATTTCAAGGTTCGGATCGCCCGTCATGCTGCGCGTCCCTAATGCCTTCGGGATCAGCCGACAAGCTTGGAAATGGCGGTTCTGGCGGCGGGAAACCAGGCGCGGGGGAAGCGCGGGTTGAAACAATCTAGACTATTAAGCCGCCGCGCGGCGTCCATCCATTCGGTCTTGTAGGGATTGTCGCCGGTGCCATAGTCGATGGTTGCGACCCTATCCGTTTCCATAACGTAACGAAACAGATGATGGCTGAGCAGCGTGCCGGGCGAGAGGGCGTCGGCGGCGCTGTCATGGGCGAGCTTGTGGATCAGCGCCACGCCATTCTCGACGGTCCAGAGCTGCGCGGCGACGGGCCGCCCCTCTATCCGCGCCAGCCCCACGCGGAGCGTGCCCGCGGCCCCCTCCTGCATCGCGATCGCGCGCAGGAAGGCGTAGCCCGGCTCGTCGGGTTTCCAACTGCGGCGATAGACGGTGACATAATCCTGCCATGCCGCGTCGGAAAATTGGGTGTGCACGTCGAAGGTGAAGGGCGCGCTTTTGGCCTTGCGACGGACGAGGGTGCGCAGCGGGCCGGGACGGCCGGCCCAATAGCTATCGAAATCGCGGCCGCCAAGGTCGAGAAAATGGTTGGTCCCCATCTGCCGCGCGACCGCGAACCAGCCGGCGCGGCGGAAAGCGGTCAGCAGCAGGTCGGACAGGCCGTCGTCGGCGAGAACGGGATAAAGATCGACCTGCGCGGCGCGGCGGCCAAGATCGCGGGCGATCCGTTCGAGCAGGGCGAGGCGGGTCGCTGGATCGGGATCGCCGACGAAGATCGGACGGAAAGCGAAGCTGTACCAGTTGGCGAGCGCGCTCTGCTTTTGCCTGCCGGAGTCGGCGAGGCACAGCCAGGCTTCGCATCCGCCCTGCCACGCGCGCATGATGCGGACGCCATTGTCGGCCATGCAATGCTCGTGGAGCGCCGAGAGCCAGCCGAAACGGTCGAACATATGGGGCTGGCTTGCCCGGTCGAGGCGACCGGCGACGAGGCTGCGGATGTCGGACAGGCTCCGATATTCCCGCGATCCCAGATCCGACATTGGTCCTGAACGCAGCAAAGCACTTTCTCCCGGCATCGGATCGCGGTAGCGGGGAAGTCTGGATATGAGGTTAAGCGATCCCCACTGGCTGGCCGAATGGCCCGATGCGATCGTCCGACCGATCGATCATCTGCTGCTGCGGGGAGAAGCGGGCCGCCCGGCGCTCGACGGGCGGTCGGGACCCGTGGATTTTGCCGCGCTGGAAGCGACGTTGGGCCGGCTGGCGGCATGGCTGGCGGGGTTCTGCCTGAAGGATGGCGCACGGGTCGCAAGCTGGGTCGCCAAAGGGCCGGTCGCGGCGCTGATGCCGCTGGCGGCGGCACGGGCGGGACTGATACATGTGCCGATCAATCCGCTGCTCAAGCGCGCGCAGGTCGCGCATATCCTGTCCGACAGCGGCGCGGGGCTGATCGTCGGGACGCAGGCGCGGCTCGACACGCTGGCGCCGGGCGACCTGCCCCCGGCCTGCGCCACGCGTAGCGAGAGCGACGCGGCTCGCGCGATGACCGGCGGCCCGCAATTGCCGCCCTCCGATGCCGCGCCTGACGCGCTTGCCGCCATTCTTTATACCAGCGGATCGACGGGGCGGCCCAAGGGGGTGATGCTGAGCCATGCCAATCTATGGCTGGGCGCGGTGGCGGTGGCCCATTACCTGAAACTGACGGCGGAGGACCGGACGCTATGTGTGCTGCCCTTCAGCTTCGATTATGGACAGAATCAGCTTTTTTCAACATGGTATGCGGGGGGCTGCCTATATCCTCTCGACTATCTGACGCCGCGCGACGTGGTAAAAGCGGTGGCGCGGCACGGGATCACCACGCTGGCCGGGGTGCCGCCGCTCTGGGTGCAACTGGCCGAGATGGACTGGGCCGATGGTGCGGGGGACAGTTTGCGGCGGCTGACCAATAGCGGGGGCGCGCTGACCCGGCCTTTGGTGGCCAGGCTGCGCGCGCTGTTTCCACAGGTCGACCTGTATCCGATGTATGGCCTGACCGAAGCGTTTCGATCGACCTATCTGCCGCCCGCTTTGGTGGATAGTCATCCCGACAGCATGGGGTCGGCAATCCCCTTTGCCGAGATTTTGGTGGTGCGGCCCGATGGCAGCGCGACCGCGGATGGCGAGCCGGGCGAACTGGTGCATTGCGGGCCGCTGGTGGCGCAGGGATATTGGAACGATCCCGTGCGGACGGCGGAACGCTACAGACCAGCGCCGCCCGCTTCGCGCTGTGGCGGCATGGCGGTGTGGTCGGGCGATACGGTGCGACGCGAGGCCGACCGGCTGCTGTATTTCGTGGCCCGCGACGATGCGATGATAAAGTCGGCGGGCAACCGGATCAGCCCGACCGAGATAGAGGAAGCGGCTGTGGCGGTTGCAGGCGTCGCCGAGGCGGTGGCGATCGGCGTGAAGGACGCGCGGCTGGGCGCGGCGGTGCTGCTGCTGGTGCGCGCGGGGAAAGGCGCCGACGTCGGGGCGCTGGAGGCGTCGGTGCGCGACCATTTGAAGCGCGAATTGCCCAATTTCATGCAGCCGCGCGAAATACGCCTGGCCGAGAGCCTGCCGCACAATACCAATGGCAAGATCGACCGTGCCGCGCTGATGGAGACATATGCGTCATGAAACCGATGGGTCCGATTCCGCCCTGGTTCGCCGCCGAGGAAGGCATGTTGCTGATCGGCGGCTGCGGCGCGGCGAGCCTGGTCGACGAAGCGGGGGACACGCCGGTGTTCGTCTATGACCTGGCCATCATACAAGCGCAGGTGCGGCAATTGCGCGACGCCATGCCGCCGGATCTGACGATCCATTATGCGATCAAGGCCAATCCTTATCCGCCGTTGCTGGCGCAGATGGCGAGGCTGGTCGACGGGTTCGACATCGCGTCGGGCGGGGAATTGGCCATGGCGCTGGCGGCGGACATGCCGGCGGAGCGGATCAGCTTCGCCGGGCCGGGCAAGCGCGACGACGAGATCGAGGCGGCGCTGGCGGTGGGCGCGACGCTGAATATCGAGTCCGAGGGCGAGGCGGTGCGCGCGCTGCGGATCGGCGACCGGCTGGGCGTGCGGCCACGGCTGGCGGTGCGGGTCAATCCCGACTTCGACCTGCGCGGATCGGGAATGCGGATGGGCGGCGGGGCCAAGCCGTTCGGCGTCGATGCCGACCGTGCGGCAGCCTTGGCGCGCATATTGGTAGAGGCGGGTGTGGACTGGCGCGGCTGGCATATCTTTGCGGGGAGCCAGGCGCTCGACCCGATGGCGATCATCGAAACGCAGGCGGCGACCATCGCCCTGGCGGGGCGATTGTCCGACTCGGTGGGCGCGACGCCGCCGCTGGTCAATCTGGGCGGGGGGTTCGGCATTCCCTATTTCCCCGGCGACGAACGGCTCGACATCCGGCCGATCGGCGTGGCGCTGGGCGAAGCGCTGGAGGCGCGGCCGGACGTGCTGCGCGGATCGGAATGCGCGATCGAACTGGGGCGCTGGCTGGTGGGAGAGGCGGGCGTCTATCTGACGCGGATTATCGACATCAAGCAAAGCCAGGGCGAGACGTTCGTCATCGTCGATGGCGGGCTGCATCATCAACTGGCGGCGAGCGGCAATTTCGGGACGGTGGTGCGGCGCAACTATCCGGTGGCGGTGGCGAACCGGTTCGGGCGCGCGGCGGGCGCGGAAGCGGTAACTATCGTCGGCTGTCTGTGCACGCCGCTGGACCGGCTGGCGGACAGGGTGGCGTTGCCGCAGGCGCAGGTGGGGGATCTGATCGCGCTGTTCCTAGCGGGAGCTTATGGGGCGAGCGCCAGTCCTGCGGCGTTTCTGGGGCATCCGGCGGCGTTGGAGATGCTGGTGGGGGATTGAGGGGATGACGGAAACGGGTAGGGAAGGGGCATGACGATTTTTGCTACGATCCCCGCCGACGCGCGGCTCTATCTCCGCCCGGTCCACTTTGCCGATTCGCCGATCGGTCTCGACGGCACGACCGCGCGGATCGGGCAGACCCTGCTGTGGTTTCAGGGCTATGAACTGACCGCGATGCAGGGCGGCACGCGGGTGGCGCGGGAGATCGTGCCGGTTGTGCGTTTCGCCGACATGCTGGCCGCGCTGCCAGAAACACTCGCGGCGCGGGCGGCGCAACTGGCGGCGAATATAGCCGCGCCCCGCGCGCCGCTCACGCTCGGCCGGCGTGTGATCCGTTTCGACGTGCCGCAGGTGATGGGCATCCTCAACATGACGCCCGACAGCTTTTCCGACGGGGGAAAGGCCGGCGATGCGCAGGCGGCGGCCGACATGGGTTTTGCGATGAGCGCGGCGGGGGCGGCGATCGTCGATGTCGGCGGCGAATCGACCCGGCCCAATGCCGAAAAAATCTGGGAAGGCGACGAGATCGCGCGGGTCGTCCCGGTCATCCAGCGCCTGGCTGCGGCGGAGGTCATTGTGTCGATCGACACGCGCAAGGCGGCGGTGATGGAGGCGGCGCTGGGGGCGGGCGCGGGAATCGTCAACGATATCAGCGCGCTGCTGCATGATCCGCGCAGCATGGACGCCGTGGTAAAAGCGCAATGCCCCGTGATCCTGATGCATGCGGCGGCGAGCGGCGACGATCCGCATGCCGTGACGACGCCCCATTCCGACGCCCCGACCGAGATATTCGACTGGCTGGACGCGCGGATCGCGGCATGCCTGGCCGCCGGGATCGCGCGGGAAAAAATTCTGGTCGATCCCGGCCTGGGCTTCGGCAAGACGCTGGCCGACAATCTGGGACTCGTGAACCGGCTGGCCCTGTTCCACGCGCTCGGCGTGCCGCTGCTATTGGGCGGCAGCCGCAAGCGGATGATCGGCGCGCTGTCGAACGAGGCTCCGGCGCAAGAGCGACTGGGCGGTTCGATCGGCCTTGCCTGGCGCGCCGCCGACCTGGGCGCGCAGGTCATCCGGGTGCATGACGTGCGCGACACCGTGCAGGCGATGCACGTCTGGCGCGGATTGCGCGACGCGGCGGTGATGGCGGGCTGACGCCCTATTGCGCCGCGTTGCTTGCTGGGGATGGCGCAGCAGCATCCGGCACGGCAGGCGCGAACACGCGCAGGCTGTCCAGCGTCTTCTGCGCGATCGCCAGATATTGTTCGTTCAGCATTTCGGGAAAGACGAAGGTTGCGCTGACCAGCGATCCGTCGGCCTTTTTCACCAGCCGCACCGCGACATTATTGCCTTCGCCGTCATTGGCTGTGCCGCGATATTCATTTTCACCGACGAAATCGCCATCGACCGCTTCGGAGCGGCCGTTCATGGCTGCGACGATCTGGTGCAGATCCTTGTCGCCGTCATTTTTTTGCCAGAAGACGCGGACGTCCGCGCCGGCGCCGGGGTCCTGCGCCACCACGCCATCGGCATTGCTGGCGCCCGCGTCGCGGCTCCAGCCCTCCGGCAGGGTGATCGAGAAGCCCCGGACCGGGTTGAGATAGTTGCGATTTTCCGCTGCCTGCTCTTCTTCCACGCCCGCCTTCTTCACGGCCTTGTCCGCCTCGGCCTTGGCGGCGTTGGCGAGATCGGAGGTCGAGGGCAGTTCATCCACCGTTTCCTGCCGCCCGCAGGCGGACAGCATCAGGGCGGTGGCGAGCGTGAGGAGGAGGGGCGTTTTCATGGGGTCAGCCAAAGCATAGGCGGGCGGTTTATTCAACTGTTAGAGATAAGGGATGCGCGGTAGCGGCCTATCCTAAGCCGCGCTGTCGATCCCCAGTTCAGCCAGCTTGCGATAGAGCGTCGACCGGCCAATTCCCAGCCGGCGGGCCACTTCGGTCATCCGGCCGCGATAATGGCCGATGGCGAGGCGAATGACGTCCGCCTCTATGTCGCCCAGTTCGCGAACATGGCCGTCCGCCTCGAACAGGGTGACGCCACCCGCGTCCGCGCGGTCGACATTGGCCGGTTCGGCTGCGCCGGTATGCCGGGTCGTGATCTGCGCCGCGATCTGCGGGAAATCCTGCGGCGTCAGCGCATGGCCGTCGCATAGCACGGCGGCGCGGAAGAGTGCATTCTGGAGCTGGCGGACATTGCCCGGCCAACTGTGCCGCATCAGCAGCGCCAGCGCCTCGGCCGTGATACCCAGGCTGCGCAGGCCGGGCTGGGTCGCGATCCGCGCGAGCAGATGGCGCGCGAGCGCGGGGACGTCGCCCATCCGATCGCGCAGGGGCGGGATGGTCAACTGGACGACATTGAGGCGATAATAGAGATCCTCGCGGAAGCGGCCTTCCTCGACCTCCTGCGCCAGGCTGCGGTTGGTCGCGGCGATGACGCGCACATCGACATGGGTCGGCATGCGCGCGCCCAGCGGCTGCACTTCGCCGTCCTGCAATACACGCAGCAGCTTGACCTGTGCGTCCAGGGGCAATTCGCTGACCTCGTCCAGGAACAGCGTGCCGGTGTCGGCGTCGATGAACCGGCCGATCTGACGCTCGAACGCGCCGGTGAACGCGCCGCGCTCATGCCCGAACAGCTCCGATTCGACGAGGTTGGAAGGGATCGCGCCGCAATTGACGGTGACGAGCCGCTGGCGGAAGCGCGGGGAGGCGGCGTGAATCGCGCGGGCGATGACTTCCTTTCCGACGCCGCTTTCGCCCTCGACCAGCACCGGGATGCGCGCGCGCGCCGCCTTGGCCGCGACGGCCAGCGCCGCGCGGAACTGGGGGGCCGAACCGACAATCTCCTCAAAAGCGAGCGGGGCGGAAATCTTTTCGGTCAAGGGGCGCAATTCGCCGCCCTGCTCGCCCGTTCCCAGCGTCGCGTTAAGCGCGGCGAGCAGGCGGTCGGGCGCGACCGGCTTGGCCAGATAATCGGTCGCGCCGGCGCGCATCGCGTCCACCGCGACGGCGACGCTGTTATGCGCGGTCAGGATCAGGACCGGCAAGGCGGGGCGGCGCGCGGGAATGTCCGCGACCAG
>CAXUEQ010000018.1:0-38161 GCA_964250175.1 uncultured Sphingobium sp.
CGCAGTCGATGCCCAAGGACAATATCCAGCGCGCGATCGACAAGGCGTCCAAGGGCGACGGCGAGAATTACGAGGAAGTCCGCTATGAGGGCTATGGCCCCGGCGGCACCGCGATCATCGTGGAAGCGCTGACCGACAACCGCAATCGCACCGCGACCAACGTCCGCACCGCCTTCTCCAAAAATGGCGGCAATCTGGGCGCGTCGGGCGCGGTCAGCCACGGCTTCGACCGCATGGGCCTCATCACCTATCCCGCCAGGGCCGGCGACCCGGACAAGGTCTTTGAAGCGGCGCTGGAAGCCGGGGCGGAGGATGTCGCGTCGTCCGAGGACGAGCATGAGATCTGGACCGCGATGGACGCACTTCATGAAGTCGCCAAGGCGCTGGAAGCGGTGCTGGGCGAGGCCGAAAGCGCCAAGCTGGCATGGAAGCCGCAGACCAGCGTGGAGGTGAACGAGGATCATGCCGCATCACTGATGAAGCTGGTCGACACGCTGGAGGATGATGACGACGTGCAGACGGTGTGGGGGAACTACGAGGTTTCCGACGCGGTGCTGGAGAAACTGGGGTGATTAAATCCCTCCCCGTGCCGGGGAGGCATTTCGGTGATTTTGCTCGGCATCGACCCCGGTCTCGCTTCGACCGGCTGGGGCCTGATCGCGGTCGACGGCAATCGCCTGAGCCATATCGCCAACGGCCAGATCAGGACCGACACGAAGGATGCGCTGGCGCAGCGCCTGCTGGCGCTCGACGCGGCGCTGACCGACCTGATTCTGCGCCACCACCCCAGCGCGGCGGCGGTCGAGGAAGTGTACGTCAACGCCAATCCGCAATCGACGCTGAAGCTGGGGCAGGCGCGCGGGGTGTGCCTGCTCAACGCCGCGCGGGCGGGGATGGAGGTCGGCGAATATGCCGCGCGGCTGGTTAAGAAATCGGTGGTCGGCGTCGGCAATGCGTCGAAGGAGCAGGTCCATGCGATGGTGACGCGCCTGCTGCCCGGCGCGCAGATCGCCGGGCCGGACGCGGCGGACGCGCTGGCGGTGGCGATCACCCACGCGCATCACGCGGCGACGGCGAGACGGATTGGCGGATGATGGGGCGCTTCATCCATGCCCCAATCTCGTTTGATAAACTTTCCACTCGAAACGAACCGGGAACATCGCTAGGCCTGTCGCATGATCGCAAAGCTCAAAGGCATTCTCGACAGTAGCGGCATCGACCATGCGGTCATCGACGTCCAAGGCGTGGGCTATCTGGTCGGCGCGTCTTCGCGCACGCTCGCGGCATTGGGCCGGGTGGGGGAGGCGGTGACGATCCATACCGAGATGCTGGTTGCGGAAGAGTTCATCCGGCTGGTCGGTTTTTCCACCGCCGAGGAGCGCGACTGGTTTCGCCTGCTGACCGGCGTGCAGGGCGTGGGCGCGCGGGTGGCGCTGGCGATCCTGTCCGCGCTCGAACCCGCGGAGGTGCATCGCGCGGTGGCGATGGGCGACAAGGCGATGGTCTCGCGCGCCAATGGCGTCGGCCCGAAGCTGGCGCTGCGCATCGTCAATGAGTTGAAGGACCGGATCGGCGTCGCGCCGGCGGGCGCGGCGCTGGCGGCGGGCATGGCGGCGCTGCCCAGCGGCAGCCATGCGGCGGACGCGGTGTCGGCGTTGCAGAATCTGGGGTTCAAGCCGGGTGAGGCGAGTGCGGCGGTCGCGGCGGCGGAAGCGGAGACAGGCGACGGCGCGACGCTGGACGCGCTGGTGCGGCTGGCGCTGCGGAAGGCGGCGAAATGACCGAAGACCGCCTCATCGCCCCCATGCGCAAGCCTGAGGATGTCGACGCCGCGCTGCGCCCCAAGTCGCTCGACGAGTTCATCGGGCAGCAGGCCGCGCGGGAGAATCTGCGTATCTTCATCCAGGCGGCACGGTCGCGGGGGGAGGCGCTCGATCATGTCCTGTTCTTCGGCCCGCCGGGGCTGGGCAAGACCACGCTGGCGCAGATCGTCGCCAAGGAAATGGGCGTGGGGTTCCGCGCCACCTCCGGCCCGGTCATCGCCAAGTCGGGCGACCTCGCGGCGCTGCTGACCAATCTGGACGAGGGCGACGTGCTGTTCGTGGACGAGATCCACCGGCTGGCGCCCGCGGTCGAGGAGATTCTGTATCCGGCGATGGAGGATCGCGCGCTCGACCTGATGATCGGCGAGGGGCCGTCGGCGCGCTCGGTGCGGATCGACCTGCCGCGCTTCACCCTGGTGGGGGCGACCACGCGGCAGGGCCTGCTGACCACGCCGCTGCGTGACCGCTTCGGCATTCCCGTGCGCCTGCAATTCTACACCGTTCCCGAGCTGGAACGGGTGGTGCGCCGCGCGGCGGGCCTGCTGGGGCTGCATGTGACCGAGGCGGGATCGACCGAGATCGCCCGGCGATCGCGCGGCACGCCGCGCATCGCCGGGCGGCTGCTGCGCCGGGTGCGCGACTTCGCCAATGTCGCGGGCGCGCCGGAGGTCGACGCCAAGGTCGCCGACGCGGCGCTGAACCGGCTGGAAGTCGATCATCTCGGCCTCGACCTGATGGACCGGCGCTACCTGCACATGATCGCCGACATCTATCGCGGCGGGCCGGTCGGCGTGGAGACGCTGGCCGCCGGCCTGTCCGAACCGCGCGACACGGTCGAGGAAGTGATCGAGCCATATCTGATCCAGCTCGGCCTGATCGCGCGGACGGCGCGCGGGCGCTGCCTGAATGCGGGCGGCTGGAAACATCTGGGCCTCAACCCGCCCGCCGACATTCAGGACGGGCTGTTCGACTGACGGGACGAGCCGGTCGCACCAACGCGCAAATGGTGAAGAAAGCATCATTTCCGCCTTGGTTTAGAAGCTATGCCATGGTTAAACGCCCCCATGCGCCCCGCCCCCATTCCCGCAACCGGCATTTTCGACGCCGGCACGCATCATTTCCCGCTCCGGGTCTATTTCGAGGATACCGACCTGTCGGGCGTCGTCTATCATGCCAATTATCTGCGCTATATGGAGCGCGCGCGATCCGACATGCTGCGGCTGGCCGGGATCGACCAGCGCGGGAACCATGAGGCGGGGACGGGCGTCTATGCCATCGCCACCCTCGCCCTCGCCTATCGCCGCCCGGCGAAGCTGGACGACGACCTGATCGTCCGCAGCCGGATCAACGCCTTCACCGCCGCGACCTGCACGATCCACCAGACGGTGCTGCGTGGCGACGAGATATTGACCGATGGCGACGTCACCGCCGCCTGGATCAGTCCCGCCGGCCGGCCGCAGCGCCAGCCAAAGGCGTGGACCGAGATATTCAAACGCCTGTCCCAAGGGGAAGAGCTGACCCAATGAGCATATTGTCCTTATCGCTGTCGTCGATGTCATCCTCCGTGTCGCTGGCCGTCGATCCCGCGTCGGTGTCGCCGCTCGCCTTGTTCCTTCAGGCCGATATCGTCGTGAAGATCGTGATGGGCGGGTTGCTGCTCGCCAGCATCTGGACCTGGGCGATCATCATCGGCTTCAGCCTGACGCTGCGCAAGTCGCGCAACGGCAGCGCGAAGTTCGAGGAGGATTTCTGGAAGACCGAGGATATCGATCGCTTCTACGAAAGCCGCGCCAAGTCCAACCTGCCGAGCGCCAAGGTGATGGCGGCGGGCGTCAGCGAGTGGCGCCGCTCCACCGCGTCGAAAAGCATCGACCGCGAAGGCACGCGCGACCGGCTGGCGACCGCCATGTCGAGCGCGGTCGCCGCCGAAATCGACCGGTTGTCCGACCGGCTGAACATCCTGGCGACGGTGGGCAGCGTCGCGCCGTTCGTCGGCCTGTTCGGCACGGTGTGGGGCATCATGCGCGCCTTTACCGGTATCGCGGCGCAGCAGAACACCTCGCTCGCCGTGGTCGCGCCGGGAATCGCCGAGGCGCTGTTCGCGACCGCCATCGGCCTTTTCGCAGCGATCCCCGCGGTCATCGCCTATAACCGGTTCAGCCATGGCATCAACCGGCTGGAAGCGCGCATGGCGCGCTTTGCCGATGGCTTCTACGCGACGCTGAGCCGCGAGCTGGAAAGCCAGGGCGGCTAGATATGGCGATGGGCACCCCTCCCTCCGGCCGGCGCGGCGCGCGGCGGGCGCCGATGGCCGACATCAACGTGACGCCGCTGGTCGACGTCATGCTGGTGCTGCTCATCATCTTCATGGTGACGGCCCCCCTGCTCGTCACCGGTGTGCAGGTGAAGCTGCCCGAAAGCCGCGCCAAGGGGCTGGACCCGGACCAGAAGCCGACCGTCATCACCATCGACGACAAGGGGGCGGTGTTTCTGGACGAGACGCAACTGAACGAAAGCGAACTGGCGGCGCGGCTGGCCGAACTCCGCGCCGCCACGGCGGGCGAGGCGCCGCCGCAAATCTTCCTGCGCGCCGACACCCGCCTGGATTATGGCCGGGTGATGCGGGTGATGGGCGAACTTAACCGCGCCGGGCTGAACAAGGTCGCGCTGGTCAGCACCGGCGCGAACAACGCCGCGGCGCAAAATCCCGGTGCCGATGTCACCCTGGGTTCAGAATAGGGGCCATAGGCAAGACACGCGATGGATAGAGCGGAGAAAATCGGGATAGGCGTCGCGACGGCAGGGCATGTCCTGCTGTTCGGCCTGCTGTCGACCGCTTTCCTGACACCGCCCGCGCCGCTCACTCTGCACTCCCCGCCGATGGACATCAGCATGGTGGACGAGGTTGCGCTGCGGTCGGCCGCGCCGGAAATTTCTACCACCCCGCCGCCCTCGGCCGAAGCGCCCGTGCAGGGACCCGTCGAGGAGGCCGCGCCCAGCAAAGTCGCGCCGCCGCAGCCCGAAGCGGCGCCGCCCGCGCCTGCGGTGAAGGTCGCTCCCGCCCCGCCACCGGTGAAGCCGGCACCCGCCACTCGCCCCGTCGAACGCGCCAAGCCCAAACCTGCTCCACCCCCCAAGCCAGCCCCGATGAAAGCCGCACCGGCGAAGACTGCGCCCGCGAAGGTTGCGCCAGCCAAACCGGCGATCAGGCCCTCCCCTGCGCGGCCGCGCGAGACGCTGAAGCTTGCGCTCGACCGGCCCAGCGCTTCGGGCCAAGGCCGTGCGGCGGAATCGCGCGGAACGCGGCTTGGCCCCAATTTCCTGAAAGGCATCGCCAGCGACACGCCGAACCGCGCGGCAAGCCCTGCCCCCGCAGCCGCCAGCGTCGGCCCCGCGCAGAAAGCCGCGCTCGACGCGGAAATACGGCGACAGATCAAGCCTTACTGGAAATCGCCGAGCGGCGCAGACGTCGAGCAACTGCGCACGATCGTGCAGGTCGAGCTGAACAAGGACGGGTCGATCGCCGATGGGCCGGACGTGATACAGACCACCGGCACGACCGACGCCAACCGCACCCAGGTGAAGCTGCACCAGGAACTGGCGGTCAAAGCGATCCGCCTGGCAGCGCCATTCCGCCTGCCCCCCGACCTGTATGACGGATGGAAGTCCCTCCGCATCTCCTTCGACAAGAGGCTCTCGCAATGACCGCGCTCAAGAGGATATTTACCGCTACCGGACTGGCGGTCGGCCTGTTCGCCGCTCCGGCCTTCGCGCAGCTCAGCGTCGACGTGACCGACGAAAGCGCGTCGAACCTGAAGATCGCCGTCCCCGCCATGCCGACGCAGCAGGCGGTCACCACGCCTGCCGGCACGACCGAGGAACTGGGGCGCAAGATCGCCGAAGTGGTCGCGTCCGACCTCAAGGGGTCCGGTCTGTTCGAGCCGACCGGTCCCGGCGGCATCGCGAGCGTGACCGTGCCGGAGGTGACCTTTCCCACCTATCCCAAATGGGGCGGGTTCGAGGCGCTGGTGCAGGGCTTCGTGCGCTCGACCGGCGGCGACGCCGACATCACGGTGGGCTGTTATCTCTACGATGTCGCGCTGAAATCGGAACTGACGCGGCAGGGTTATGTCGTTGCTCCGCGCGACTGGCGGCGCGCCGCGCATAAATGCGCCGACGCCATCTATGCCCGTCTGTCGGGCGAAAGCCCCTTCTTCGACAGCCGCATCGCCTATATCGCCGAAAGCGGATCGAAAGATCATCGCGTCAAGCGGCTGGCGATCATGGACAGCGACGGCGCGAACCACCGTTTCATCACCAATGGGCAGAGCCTGGCGCTGACCCCGCGTTTCTCGCCCGATTATGGCTCGATCGTCTATGTCAGCTATCTTGGCCAGCGGGTCCGCATCTTCGTCTATAATATCGGCTCGGGGCAGCAGCGGCTTGTGACCGAGAGCGGCAACGCGACATTCGCGCCGCGCTGGTCGCCCGATGGCCGCTATATCCTCTTCTCGATGGCGACCGGCGGCAACACCGATATCTATCGTGTGCCGGCCAGCGGGGGCGCGCCAGTGCGGCTCACAACGTCACCCGGCATCGACGTCGGCGGCAGCTATTCCCCCGACGGCAGTAAAATCGTGTTCGAAAGCGACCGGTCCGGCACACAGCAGCTCTACGTCATGAACGCCGACGGATCGAACCAGACGCGCATCAGCCATGGCGGCGGGCGCTATGCCACGCCCGAATGGTCGCCCCGCGGCGACCAGATCGCCTTCACCAAGATCAGCGGCGACTTCAAGATCGCGGTGATGACGCCGGGCGGCGACAATGAGCGCATCCTGACCAATGGCTGGCAGGACGAGCAGCCGACCTGGGCGCCCAATGGCCGCGTGCTGCAATTTTTCCGCACCAGCAAGGGCCGCGACGGCGTGAGCCAGGTATGGCAGGTCGACCTGACCGGCGTGAACGAACGCCGCATTCCCACCCCGCTCAGCGGTTCCGATCCCGCATGGGGACCTTTGCTGCCATAGGATCTGGATCTTTTTGTGGAACGTAATCGTCTTGACTGCGTAACGATCCTGACGACAAGTGATGACTTTCTGCGGGATGGCCCCCTCCAACCCCCAAAGGAGAAGATAATGAACAAATTCACACAAGGCCTGATGCTGGCGACGGCGGTCGTTTCGCTGGCCGCCTGCGCCAAGAAGCCGCCTAAGGAACTGCCGCCGGCACCGGTCGAAAATGGCGCGCGCGACGTTGTGCCGCCCGCGCCCAGCGGCCCGGTCAAGGGCAGCCAGGAGGATTTCATCGCCAGCGTGGCATCCGACCGCATCTTTTTCGACACCGACAAATATGATGTCGATCAACCCGACCAGGCGACGTTGCAAAGCCAGGCGCAATGGTTGCAGGCCAATCCCGCCGTGCGCGTCACGATCGAGGGCCATGCCGACGAGCGCGGCACCCGCGATTATAATATCGCGCTGGGCGAAAAGCGCGCCAACTCGGCGAAAAATTATCTCGTTTCGCTCGGCATCGATCCTTCGCGCCTGACGACGATCAGCTATGGCAAGGAGCGGCCGGCCGCCGTCGGTTCGGACGAAGCCGCCTGGGCGCAAAATCGGCGCGCGGTCACGGTGACGGTGCAGTAATCGCATTCCCTTCGGGGTCGCAACGGAAAGGCCCGCCGGAGCGATCCGGCGGGCCTTTTCTTCGGCGGACGATGGGTGCGGCTATCCCCGCCGCTTCCCCGTCATCGCGGCGCTGCCGAACGCGCCCATCCTGATCGTGCCGATGATCGTATCGCCCTCGACGATCGCCTCTGCCTCCAGCGTCATCGGCATTGGCACGGTCAGGTCCATGGTCCAGGTCAGCGCATTGCCGTCGACCTTTCCGTTCCTGACATCCAGCGAACCGAGCGGCCCGGCGTTGGTACCGTGAAAGCTGTCGCCGCTGCTGACGATCGTCAACACGCTGGCCTGGTCCCCCAGCGGCGTCTTGGTGACGCAATCATAAGCGCCGTCTACACTTGCCATCATGGCTCTCCTCGGATTTGAATGGCTTTATTTGGTTGCCGGGGCGGCGCTGTCAACAACCGTCAGCGGCAGATTCAACGTCTTGAGCTGCGGCAACACCTGCGCCTTGTCGCCGACGACGACCCAAGTGATTTTGGCCGGGTTGATCACGGCGCGCGCGGCGGCGTCCATCGCCTGCGGAGTCATGCTGGCATAGCGGCCCGCGAGGCTTTTGACATAATCGAACGGCCGCCCGAACAGCGCATCCTCCCGCATCTGCTGCAGCACCGCGCCGGATGTTTCGTATCGTTCGGGCAGTGCCGCGATATTGCCTTTCACCACGCGCGCATATTCGCTCGCGCTCACGCCCTTCGCGCCCAGAAACTGCCCGATATCGTCGCGCAGCGCCGTGATCGCAGGGCCGGTCTTGTCCGCCTGCACCGGTGCGGTGATGATATAGGGACTGCGCTGCTGCCGATCCGACAGATAGGCGCGCGCGCCGTAGGACCAGGCCTTCACTTCCCGAATGTCGGTATTGATGCGCGAGAGAAAATCGTCGCCCAGCACGTCGTTGGCGGCTTTGAAGGTGACGAGATCATCCTTGCCCGACACCCCGCTGACGAAACCGCCCAAGATCATCGACTGTGGCGATTGCGGGCGGTCGATCAACAGGATGCCGGGCTTTGCCGCCGGAATCGGCACGGTGAAATCCTTCGTTCCCTTCATGTCGCGGGTCGAGCGCCATGGGGTGAAGCGCGCCTCCAGCAGCGGCAGCAGCGCTTCCAGGCTGGTATCGCCGACAGCGAAAATCTCGGCATTGTCGGGGCGCATCCATTTATTGTGGAAAGCGAACAGGTCGCCTGGCGTCAGCTTCGCCACCGCATCGGCATCGCCCAGACCACTTGACGGCACGCCGTAGGGATGGGCGGGGCCGTAAAGCAGCGGAAAGATGGCACGGCTGGCCATGCCCTGCGGACTGGTCTTTTCCGACGCGATCTGGTTCAACTGAATGGCGCGCACCCGATCCACCTCACGCGCGTCGAAGGCCGGATGTTCGATGATGTCGGCCAGCAGGTCGAGCGACGGGGCGAGATTGGCGGTCAGCGCGAACAGCGAGACCGTGGTGCGATCCATCGTCGCATTGCCGCTGATGGTCGCGCCCAGCCTTTCCTGTTCTTCGGCGATCTGGATCGCGTTGCGGGTCTTCGTCCCCTCGTCCAGCAATTGCAGCATCAACTGGCCGATGCCGAGCCGGTCGCGCGGGTCGGCGGCGTTGCCGGTATCGAAACTGACCGACAGGCGCACGGTCGGCACGGTCGCGCGGCGCGCGAAATGGACCTTGATGCCGTTTGACAGCGTTGCGGTCTGGACTGCGGGGAAATCCAGGCCGGGGCTGGCGGTGACGGCCGGCAATGCCAGCGTCGGCTTGGGCGGCACCACCTCGGCAGTGGCGCTGACCGCGTTCGGGACCGCTTCGGCATAAGCCTCGCGGTCGCCGGGATCGACGCGCAGCGCCAGCACCGGACGGGTCAGCCATGTCTGCATCGCCTTCGTCACCGAAGCGGGCGTCTGCCCGGCCAGATCGGCCAGTTCCTTTTTGTAATGCGCCGGATCGTTCGAATAGAGCGCGCCTTCGGCCAGCGTCGCCGCCTTCCCGCCAAAGCCGCCGACGACTTCCAGACTGGCGATGTCACTGGCGATTTCGCGCGCGGCGACGCGGCTCACTTCGTCGGCGGTCGGACCGGTCTTGATATAATCGGCGATGATCTGGTCGAGCCGGGCCGACACGTTCGCCGGATCGACGCCGGGTTTCACGTCGACCGCAACCTCGAACTGGGCGATTTGCTCGAAAGTCTGGACGCTGGCGCTGGCGGCAACGGCCAGTTGCTCGCCACGCACCAGGATATTGTCGAGCCGCGAACTCGCCAGGCCGCCCAGCACCGATGCACCGACCGACAGCGACGCATTCGCCGCATCGCCCAGCCCCGGCACGATCCAGGTGCGATACAGCCGCGTGGCCGCGACATGATCGTGCATCAGCTTGTCGACGCGCGCGGGCAGCGTCGGCACCGGCGCGACTACCGGCGTCACCGCCTTGCCCGCCGCCAGGCCGCCGAAATATCTCTCGACCTTCGCGCGCGCCGTCTTCACGTCAATATCGCCCGCCAGCGCCAGCACGGCGTTGTTGGGACCATAATGGTCGCGGAACCAGGCATGGACATCGGCGAGACTCGCCGCGTCCAGATCGGCCATCGAACCGATCGTGGTATGGCCATAGGGGTGGGTCGCGGGGAATAATGTGTCGGTCTGTAGCTGGTCCACCAAGCCGAAAGGCTGGTTCTCCCCCTGCCGCTTTTCATTCTGCACGACGCCACGCTGCGCATCCAGCTTCGCCTGCGTCACCGCGCCGAGCAACCGGCCCATGCGGTCGGCCTCCATGAACAGCGCAAGGTCGAGCGCGCCGGTCGGCACCGTCTCGACATAATTGGTGCGGTCGAACCAGGTCGATCCGTTGGTGGGCGTCGATCCGGCGGCGGTGAGCGGCTCGTCGAAACTCGGGACATTTTCCGATCCGCCGAACATCAGATGTTCGAACAGATGGGCAAAGCCGGTCTTGCCCTTCGGCTCGTTCTTCGATCCCACCCGGTAATAGACGGTGACGCCCACCACCGGCGCCTTGCGATCGGTATGGACGATCACGCGCAGTCCGTTCTTCAGCGTGAATTCCGAATAGGGAATATCGACCTGCCTGGCGAGCGCGGCGACGGGGGCGGGCCTGGCAGCCTGTGCACAAGCGGTCGCGGCGAAGGCCAGCACCGAGGTTGCGATTACCCCGAACATGCCATGAGAAAAGGCGGCGCGGGGCGAAAGAACGGAAAGGCGCATGAAAATCCTTATCGGCAGCGGCCGTGGGAACGGGCCGGTCATGGCTGCAGAATAGGCAGGGCGTTTTACCAGCGCAATACGCTTTGCGCTGAACAGGGGGTGGGCCTGTCGAACCATGCCTTCGCACCGGGAAAGCCGAAGGACTAGGCCGGGTTGGATGGAAAGGCCTGCTTGACCTTGTGATAGGCGATCACATCGCAGATTTCGGGCGAAAAGCCATCGCATGACGGCAGGCCGAGCGCATGCAGACGCGTCCTGACCGCCTGCATCAAGGATGCGCTGAAGCCATTTTCGATGACCGAGGAAACGAAACCGGCAAATTCCGGCGCCGCGCTATCCCCCGCTATAGCCAGTTCCGGGTGCACGAATGCGATACCGAAGAAATGATGATCGGGGTCTTCGACCGTGCCGATCATATGGGTGCCGCAGTGCGCACAGGCATGGCGCAGGATTGCGCTGTCCGGATCGACCGGGATGAGTTTGTGCGCGTTGGCAACGGCATTGGCCGCATCCCGCGCGACCACGGCGGTCTGTGCGAATATCGCCCCTTGCGGCTTCCAGCATTTCGAGCAGCCGCACAGATGATTGTGGCTGACCGGTTCCGCGACCTCGACGATGACCGCGTCCGTATCGCATCCGCACCGCAGGGTCAGCGGCGTCGAGCGCCGGTCGGAAAGCCCGGCGTCGACGGCCGGGTGCAGCGCCACCGCCGCCGCCGCGAAACGCTCGGCACGGGCCTTGAGCGCCTGGTTGAAGGCTTCATAGCTGGGTCCGATATTATGCTTGATAGGCTCGACCAAATGCGGCGATGCCGGTCCTTCGAATATCTCGCTATGGACAAGATGCGTTCCTTCTCCTTTTGGAGAAAGCACGAATATATGCTCGGCCGTAAAACCGGTATCTCCGGGAATTTCCGAGATCCAGCGAAATTCCCTCACGGCGACCACCCGATTGACGCGCGGCGTGAGCGGCGGCGTGGGCAAGTCACGGATGACCAGTTCGCCGTCCAGCCGCTGATTGAGCGTGGTGCGGCCCTTCAGCCGGGGAACGACCGGATTCCACTCCGGATAGCGCGGCAGGTCATCCAATATGCTCCAGACCGTCTGGGGATCGGCCGCGATATCAATTTCTGTCACCACAGATGGCATGGACAAATCCCTCGATTGTTACACTGAACAGGATGATGGCTCGCCAGAGCCACGCCTGGCGATAGCGGGCGCTCCTATGGGAAAGGCGGCCGCCATTACGCCGCCTTTCCCATTTGGATTGCGATATAAACGTCGATCCGCGAGCGGTCAGAAATTCGCGGTCAAAGTCGCCATGACCGCAGCCTTGATGACGTCCCGTCCGCCGATCGTATAATAGCTGTCGGCCAGGTTACGGTTGATGGACGTGTCGACATAGGAGACGTTGAATATGAGATTCTTCCAGGCGAAATCGACGCCGAAAAGATAGTCGAAATAATGACCCGTCGGTCCGGAATAATAGGAGCCTTTCCCGGTCGTATAGCCGACATGCCCTTTCAGCGAGATTGGCGTGCTCTTGATGGGTATTGACGTTTCGGCGTAAACAGACAGATCGTCATGCCTGCCGATCGATTTCTGTTTGGGCGCATAAAAGAAACCGGCTTTCACCTTGCCGGTGCCGATGATCGGATAGCTTGCCGACGAATAGACTTCGAAGAAATCCAGGCTTGGGCCTTTGGTGCCGGGGAAATTATAGCGCCACACCCCGGTGTCGAATGTGACCTTGCCGACCGATTTGATCCAGCCCGCATAGACATCCGCTTCCAGATTGGCGCCGCCGGAGGAACCGTAACCGGCAAGATTGGAACCGAATGTGCCGATATACAGGCCGGACTTGTGCGAGAGTATCAGATAGCCCTGGGTCGCCAGTTTATTGTCGGTGTAGGATACGCCGCGATACCGGTAATCCGAAGTAATCACGACAGTGCCGTTGATCGTGAAATCGCTGGCCGCGGGCGTTGCAGCCGCTTCGGGCGCGGCCTGCGATTGCGCTGCGGTGGTGGTCGTGGCGGTGGTTGTAGTTGTAGTGGCGTCTTGCACTTCTGCGACATCTGGATCGACACTCACCATCGAATCACTTGTGTGCGCCAATACCGGTATTGCAGAGATCATACTAATTATTGCAGTTGTCGATAATATTCCTTTGACGAATTTCATGACACCATCCCCTAGTGATAATATTATTACATATTTTATCTTATAAAATTTTATATTTATATTGTGTTTTGATTATCAGCGCCTCCTTGAATCCTCTGCGAGTGCGGAAAGAGAGGCAGGGGTCAGGATCTGCGGCAGCACTTGCGCTTCCTTGCCCGGCGCATACCAGAGGTAGAGCGGCACGCCCGATCGCTTGAAATCCTGCAGGAAGCGGGTGATGACCGCATCGCCACGGGTCCAGTCGCCGACCATCGTCACGACTCCCGCATCGGCAAAAGCCTTCTGCGTTTCCGCACGTTCGATCGCCGCCTTTTCATTGACCTTGCACGAGAGGCACCAGTCGGCCGTGAAATAGAGGAAGACCGGCTTGCCCGCCGCCCGCAGCGCGGCCAGTTTCGCGCCGTCAAAGACCTGCCGGTTATGCGCGGCCGCATCCTGTGCCGTTGCCGTTGCCGCATTCCCATTCGTCGCCGGCAACAGGGCCACCGTGCTGGCCGCCAGGATCAGGGCGATCATGGAGGGAATCCATGCCTTTTCCTTCATCGACCGTTGCCGCAAACCGGTCATCCAAAGCCCGATGCAGAGGATCAGCAAGGCCAGGAGCGCCAGCAGAATGCCAGTTGTGCCGGCCTGGTTGCCCAGAACCCAGAGAAGTCCCAATCCGGTTATGAACATCGGCACCGCCAGAATGTGACGGAACGTGTTCATCCAGGCGCCTGGCTTGGGCAGCGATTTTCTGAGCCGCGGAATGAAGCCGATGGCCAGAAAGGGCAGCGCCAGTCCAAGGCCAAGTCCCACGAAGATCAAAATCGCGGCGAAGAAGGGGAGCACGAGCGCCGCGCCAAGCGCCGCAGCCATGAATGGCCCCGTGCATGGCGTGGCGATGAACGCGGCCAATGCGCCGGTCCAGAACGCCCCGGCCGCGCCTGTTTTCGTCGTCAGTGACGAGCCGGCGCTTATCGTCGTAAAATCGAACAGGTCGGCAAGATTGAAGGCAATGGCGCCGACGAGCAGGACGAGGCCGAATATGACCGACGGATTCTGAAGCTGGAATGCCCAGCCCACCTGGCTTCCGCCCGCACGCAGCCCCAGAATGAGCAGGCCGAGCACGACGCATACCATGATGACTCCGGCCGAATAGGCGACCGCCTCGCGTCGCGCTTCGCCATGATTGTCGCCGCTGCGCGCCAGGCTGAGCGCCTTGAGGCTCAGGATCGGGAAAACGCAGGGCATGACGTTCAGGATCAGCCCGCCCAGCACCGCGCCGCCAAAGGCGAGCAATGTCAGACCGATGACGCTGGAGCCGCCATCGGATTGCGGGGTCGCCTTGCCGGATATGATCGCTGTTCCGGCGGCGGGAACCGTTCCGGGTGTCGCCTGGAATTTGAACGCGGTCTTCGTGCCGAGATCGAGCACGGCACCGAAGGATGCCGGCGCAGCCCCTTCGGCCGCGGCGGTTTCGACGATCAGTTGATCGCCGCGACGGGAAAATGTCTGCGGCGCAGCGAACTGCACGACATCCGCCGCGTCCACGAACAGATGCGGGGCGCCGATTTCCAGGCCCTGCGGCAAGGACAGAGCCAACCTCAACCGCCCCTTGGCAGTCTCGAACTGTGCGCCCGATCCTAATGCGCGTGGCATGGCTTGACGCCATAGCGCGAAGTCGGCCTTATGATCCTGGGCAATGCCGCCCGCGCCGATCGTCACGTCGGTCGCGACCTCGGCACTTTCCGGCAGGCATGCTTCCTTCGTGCAGACCAGATAGTCGAGCCTGGCACGAATAGGTAACCGCGTGCCTATTGCCGTGCCCTGCGGAATGACGAGTGGCAGCAGAAGGGCGTAGGGCTTGTCGTAAACATGGTTCATCAGCCCGCCGACCACCAGCCGCTCGGGCAGCGGATATTCCGGTGCACCCGCCTTCACTCCGGCCGGAAGCGTCCATGCGATCTTGTTGGCCAGACCGGCGTCACCAGGGGTGCTCCAATAGCCATGCCATCCCGCCTGCGGCCGCATGACGATGGCGAGGGTCGTCGTCGTTCCGGGCGCAGGCGTCCGGCTTTCCGCCACGAGAGACACGGCGATATGCTTTTCGGCACCCGCCACCTGGGCGGCCAGGGGTTGCATAACCCCCGGCGCGACCAGGACGATCAGAGCAAGAAGACAGTGGCCGGCATGCTTTATCGTTCTGTCGATGGTCATGCGATAGTGCATCGATCGCCCGTTCCTCATGTGTTTTTCGCCGGCGCCTGACCGGACAGGCCGCTGGCGATTTCCCGCTTCAGATCGGTGGCATTCGGCCCGATGACGCGCACGATCTTGCCGGCGGCATCGATCAGGACGATTGTCGGAATGTCCCTGACGCCGAACCGGCGGAACAGCTTGCCCCCTTCGTCGAGACCGATGGGAATGCTCACCTTGTTGTTCTTGCGATAATCGGCCAGATCCTGGGCGGTGGCCCATGGTCCCCCGGCGACGCCAACCCAATCGACATTGTTTTTCTGGCCCGCCAGCGCCTCGATATTTTCGCGGACGCGCGCGCAGGCCTTCGCCGTGCCGGGACGGCTCTTTTCGAGATACCATTCACACCAGCTTGAGAAAAAAACCACGGCGCGGATACGACCGGGAGCACTACCCTTGAACGGAACGGTCGCGCCTGCATCTGTCTTCACGCCGATGTCGGTCACTCTATCGCCGACCTTGAGCGCCGCATCGACCGATGCCGCGGACGCCAGTTGAACCTGGCTTTCCTGCTGGTTGACCGCATGTTGGAGGGCATCGGCCAACGCCTTGTTCTCCGCATGGCCGAAATAGGCGAAGCGGCCATCCTTGCCGATCACCACATGCTGCGGCGTCACGCGCAGGTTGAACATTTGCGCAAAGCGCCCGTCGTCCATGACGATCGGCATCGTGATCTTGTATTTTTCCCGGAATTTGCGGATCGACGCCTCATCGTCACTCAGGCCGATATTCAGCGCGATCACCTCGACCTTGTCGCCCATCGTTTCGAAGGTCTTCTGGAAAGCCGGCATCTGCTGGCGGCAGGGAACGCACCATGTCGCCCAGAATTTGATGTAGACCGGCTTCTTGCCATAATCCTTGGCAAGATCGATGACCTTGCCGTCGATGGTTTTCATGACCGTAGCTGGCGCGGGCTTGCCGATCAGACCAGCGCCGGCATTCTGCGCCAGATCTTCGCCGGGCGCGGCATAAGCGGCATCCTCGACCGTGTCGCTCAGATTGACATTGTCGAGATTGGTCGCGGTCTGAACATTCGCCGCATTGCCGTCATTGGTGGAAGCCTGCTTCTCGCCACTATTGGCCGCCTGTTGGCAGCCTGTGGTCAATAAAAGCAGCGCGAGACAAAGCCCCATACGCATATCAGCTACTCCTGGATATTGATGATCGGACGATCGCAGTCATTCCTATTCGGCGTCATTAACCGTGAGATTTTTCTCATCGGAATCGACGACGAAAATGGCGAGTAACTTCGCTGGATATTTCTTGCTCAGGTTGATTGCCTGAACATGATGCGCGCCGGGAGCTTCATACCATGTATCGCCGACATGATAGTCTTTCGCGGCCTCTCCCTCTATTTGGTTACGAATTGTCCCCTTGAGCACATAAGCCATGATGAAGGCCGATTTCGCATGGCGATGGGCGACCGATGCCTGCCCCGGCGCCAGCGTGACCTCCACGGCAATCATGGACTTGCCCGGCACATTGGGGAGCGGCTGGTTGAAGCGGGGCAATACGCTGCCCGACTTCGAGCCTGCATCATGCGCCTGGGCCGAAGACAGGATCGCGCCAACGGCGAAAAGGGGGACAAGCACCGAACGAAACAATTTCATGATCTGCTCCTGAATATAAGACATGGCACCCCAGCCGGGGCATGCTCCGTTCTATCGTTCGGATCATGCCCCGGTCGCCGCTATGGGCGCGGTCGGAACGCATAGTGAGACAATGCTACATTTCTTCAGAACTTGGTCCCTACAGAGAGTGTGATCCTCCGGAGCGGCTCCAGCGTCTTGAACGATACGATGAACGGATCCGGGCCGGGGAAGCCGAAATTCGCACCTTTGGCATTCAGGGCATTTTCGACATTGGCGTTCAGCCACCATCCCTTGCCGCTCTCCACGCGCGCACCGAAATTGACGGTGGTGAATTCCGGATCGCGTTCCTGTTCACCAAGCTGGTTATATTTCGCGCTACGGTGACGGAAACCGGCGCGCAATTTCAGATCGAGATCGCTTTGAAGGGCATAGCGCCATTCGGCCGAGCCGGACGCGGAAAAGCGCGGCGCATTCACGCTGTCCAGATGATTGCGGATGTCGCGCACCTTGGCATAGGTCGCCGATCCGCTCAGCGTCAGATTTCGGACCGGCCGCAGCTCGAAATTGGCTTCCACGCCCTTGTCACGCACACGGTCGTTCGTCACCACGAACTGCCCGGTGAAGGTCAGTTGCTGCAGATTGTAAATGTCGGTCCAGAAGGCTGCGATGTCGAGCGTCAGCAGATTGTTGAACAGCCGGGACTTGAAACCAAGCTCATAGGCATTGGCCCGTTCCGGCTTTACCCGCGCCGAGATATTGGGATTGCCCTGCGGCAAGCCATTGTAGAGCGGCAGGGTAGGATCGGCCCCGATCCCGGCAAATTCCCCATAGCCGCCGGCTTTGCCGCTTCGCGCGGCCGAAGCGTAGATCATCGTTCGTGGCGTGATCTGATATTGCGCGGAAATACTGCCGCTCAACAGATTGTCGACGGCCGGATCCAGCCTCTGATAGGGAAAGGGCGCCTGAATGACCGTGTTCCAGAGCGTCAGATTTTGATAATCCGGCTCTCTGCCGAAATTGACGATCTTCTTGTCGTGCGAATAGCGGCCGCCGATATTGATCGTCAGCCTGTCCGCCGGCTTTATCGTAAGTTGCCCGAACACGGACGCGGTCTCGTCCGACTGATTGAACGTCCCTACGAAGCTGCCATTATAGATTTGCCCTTGCAGCGGTGAACCGGGCGGGAAATCTGGGATGCCCCAAATGTGCGTTTCTATCAGCTTGAAACGGCTCTTCAGATAGAATGCGCCGATGATATATTGGATGGTCGCGTTGGCGTCATTGGATGCGAGCCGCAATTCCTGCGTGAATTGCCGATAATGCTCGTCTCTCACCCACACATTGTCGTCTTTATTGTCGAAGTCGAAATCAACGGCGTTGAAGGTCCGGGATTTTACCCCCGCCGTTATCGATGTGATCGTCGCGAAACCAAGATCATAGTTGAGCGTGACATGAGCGATATCAGCCTTGGTATGGTTATCATCGTCGCCGTCATGCAGGCGCGGGTCGGAACTATAGGATGCCCGCACGCTGTTTTCGACGCCATCGCCGCATACGGCCGAAATCGGCGTCCCCGGCGCGTAGGGCGCACCCGGCACACCCGGAATCAGATAGCCGGGCGCAACGCACTGCGTCGCCGCGCCGATCTGGTGATTGTCGGTATGCTGATAGCTTAGTAGTGCGTCGAATTGACTGCCGGGACTATATTTGACCTGGAACCGGCCGCCCCAGTCGGTATCCGTCGGCCCCCGGCGTCCCGTGGTGACGTTCCGCGTATAGCCGCGCTGATGGGAGTAGCGTCCACTGGCCCTGATGGCCAAATCCTCGCCCAGCGGTATATTGATCGCGGCATCGGTATAATAGCCGCCGTCATCCACTTCGGCTCCGGCCTCGACATGGCCCTCGAAGACATTGGTGGGCGTCGCGTTCACGATCGACAAGGCGCCGACCGTGGAATTCTTGCCCAGCAAAGAGCTTTGCGAACCCTTGATGAACTCCGCGCGCTGAATGTCGAACAGCGTCTGGTTGAAGGACCGGTTATTGCCGAGGAACACGCCATCGACAAACATGCCGATAGAGCTGTCAAAGGCGACGTTGCCCGCCTGTGGCCCGACACCGCGGAACGTCAGTCCGACGGTTTGTGCGGGCGCGCGCACAAATTCGAATCCGGGGACCAGAGCGGGCAGCTCGCTGAGCTGGGTAATGCCGCGCTCCTGAAAAGCGGCGGCCTGGACCACGCTGATCGCAATGGGGACTTTCTGAAGGGATTGCTCGCGCTTCTGCGCCGTGACGATAATTTCCTGCGGCTCGGCAGGGGCCGTGGTGCCGGCAACGCTATTGGCGTCGGTAACTTGGCTCTGCGCATAGGCGATGCCTGACGTGCCACAGGCTAACAAAATAATTGAAGACGCGCCTTTAACTATGTTCCTCATCCGACTTCATCCTCCCGTTTTCGTCGTGCGCGAGTCTAACCGGAAGGCCGCTCGCGCTATTTTTATCAATGCACTCATCGTGCCAATATTGACCCCTGGGATATGGGTAATTGGCTACGATCTATACTGAAATACCTATATAAGCTGACTAATTGGCAAAAAACTCTCACAGTTGTATACAACTGTCAAGTGTGATCCCTGGCAGCTATGTTTGTTTCAGCCTGCCTTTTCGAGATATTTTCCGGCATATGGACTATGCGGATACACGGTATCTTTTTGCTCAAAAAAGCCATTTGGCTCAGTCCCATTGGCTAAGTTGAGCAAATAACAGGGCTTGCCTCTGGACAATGCCGGGACAGAGATTTAGCAGTGGACTGTGCATTTTTGGATACGAACGACGCATAAATTATAGCGCACGCCGGATTTGCGCGTATTTCTGGATTCGAAAAATCGAACAGATCGCAAAGTTGAGGATGGGTCATGGCTAGATTTACGACATTCTCGCTCAATGCGGACGATTTCACCGGCAGCGGCAGCGACATGTCGCGGCCGGTTCCGGGAATGCCGGACATTTCAGACCTGTCCGACCTTTTGCGTTTTGTGCCGCAGCAGGGGGAAGTCTGGCTTGATGACCAGCGTATGGTCATGCTGAACCTGCAATCCCTCGTGATATTGCGACGCGAGCTTGTGGAAGCCCTGGGACCACGCCGAGCGCGGGACATATTGTTCCGGATGGGTCATGCGGCAGGTACGCGCGAAGCCGTGATCGCGCTGAAGGTGCGGAAGGATCGCCCTGATATCGACGCATTCCTTGTCGGCCCGCAACTTCATGCACTACGCGGCGAAGTGGCTGTAGAGCCGACCTGGCTCGAAACCGACGTCGGAAACGGGACCTATTATAACGAACTTATCTGGCGCAATTCATCGGAAGCGCAGACGCATGTCGAATGTTTTGGGGGGAGTTCCGAGCCGGTCTGCTGGATGGCGATCGGCTATGCGTCTGGATATACCAGCGCGATCATGGAGCGGCCAATGCTGTTCAAGGAGGTCGAATGCGTCGCGTGCGGAGATGCGACCTGCCGGATCGTGGGCCGCCCCGCAGAGGACTGGTCAGACGATTCCGAAACCGTACAGATGCCGATGGTTACCGTTCCGCCTGAAATGGACGACACACAATCTTCTCAAGCCGGGATAGTCGGAACCTCCCCCGGTTTCCTCGGCGCCTGGCATCTCCTCAATCGCGTCGCGCCATTGGATACGACCGTATTGCTGCGGGGCGAGAGCGGCGTCGGCAAGGAGGTTTTTGCGCGCGTTCTTCATAGCGCCAGCACGCGATCGAAAAAGCAGCTTTACACGGTCAACTGCGCCGCAATCCCTGAAAGCCTGATCGACACCGAACTTTTCGGCGTGGAACGCGGCGCTTTTACCGGTGCCACCCACTCGCGGGCAGGCTGGTTCGAAGAGGCCGATGGCAGCACCCTGTTCCTCGATGAGATCGGGACGCTCAGCCTGACAACGCAGGCAAAGCTGTTGCGCGTGATACAGGAAGGCCAGTTCAACCGGGTAGGCAGCACGGTGACGCGGCGCGTGAATGTCCGACTGGTGTGCGCGACCAACCTCAATCTGGAAGAAGAAGTCGAACAGGGGCGGTTTCGCCTCGACCTGTTGCACAGGCTGAATGTCTTTCCGATCGTCATTCCCCCATTGCGGGAACGGCGGGACGATATTCCGCCCCTCGTCGCCTATTTCCTGCGCCGTTTCAACCAGCGCACAGGCCGCCGGATTAGTGGCTTCACACAATCCGCCATCGATGGTCTGCTGACCTATCATTTTCCCGGCAATGTGCGGCAACTGGAAAATATGGTCGAACGCGCCGCCATCCTGACGCTTGAGGATGAGCCGATCGATATGCTGCACCTGTTTCACGGTATCAATCAGCTTCGAAAGATCTTTTACACGCCCGTCGCGTCCGACCGCGACGGTGCCCTTCATCTCGCCGGATCGTTCGAAAGCGAAAGAGCGGCGGCCAGCCCGCAATCGGTAATAGACTCGCTGGCCAATCTCGAAGCGCAGGCCATTCGGGATGCCATGAAGGCGGCGGGCGGCAACATGTCGCACGCCGCAAGACAATTGGGACTGACACGCGCGAAATTACGCTACCGCGTCAAGCGTTTCGCCGTTGAGGCCTGATGTCATCGAGGCGCGCCGACATCATCGTCATCGGCGCGGGCGCGATAGGACTCGCCATCGCCCGCCGGCTTCAGATGAGCGGACGCGCGGTGATCATCGTGGAGCGGGAAGACGCCATCGGCCGCGGCATCAGCGCCCGCAGCAGCGAAGTCATTCATGCCGGCATCTATTATCCGCACGGTTCGCTCAAGGCGCGCCTGTGCACAGCGGGCCGCTCCCTGCTCTATGACTATTGCATCGCCAAAAATATCCCGCACCGCCGTTGCGGCAAGATCATCCTTGCCACCACATCGTCCCAACTGGACGCGCTTGAAGATATCCGTCTGGCAGCGGAACGGAACGGCGTCCCCCTCGAACGCTTGGACCGCCGCGCGCTGTCCATACTGGAACCCGCGCTGACCGCCGTCGCCGGACTGTTGTCGTCCACAACCGGGATTTTCGACAGCATGGCCTTCATGCAGGCGTTGCAGCGCGATGCCGAACATGCCGGCGCCATCCTCTGTCTGCGAACGGAAGTGTCCGCCATCACATCGGACCGCTACGGCGCGACCCTGTCCTTCGCCGGAGACATTCCCGACATTGAGTGCCGCCTGGTGATCAACGCAGCCGGACTGGACGCCCCGGCGCTCGCGGCGACCCATGGACCCGCGCCCATGGCCCTTTATGCCAAGGGCCATTATTTTGCACTGCGTGGCCCGTCGCCCTTTTCCCGTCTCGTCTATCCGCTGCCGGAGCCGGGCGGGTTGGGCATTCATCTGACGCTTGATCTTTCCGGACAGGCGCGCTTCGGTCCCGATGTGCAATGGGTCGAACGTCCCAGCTATGATGTTTCGATGGCGCGGGCGGCTTCCTTCTACGCAGCGATTCGCCATTACTGGCCGAACCTTGCCGATGGCGATCTGAAGCCTGCCTATGCAGGCGTCAGGCCCAAGCTTAAGGGCCAGGCTGCAAGCGATTTCCTGATCGGGAAACAAGGCCGCGTGATAAATCTGATGGGCATTGAGTCGCCCGGCCTGACGGCCTCTCTCGCGATTGCAGACCATGTCGAAAGGCTCGCGTCGTCGATTAACTAGGGCATGAAAGGGGCCCCGAGACGGCGCTCATATCCTGCGTCAGATGATCTCGAACACATTATAGATCGCGCCCGTCGGCAACCGGTGGCCATGGGCGACGGTCACGACCCGATTGAGCCAGCCATAGGTTTCGGAAGCGGTTTCGAACGTCACGCTTACGCGCATGTAATAATCCAGCGGACTGACGCTTTCGCCACGCGCGATCGCCGCGATGACTTCGGCCGGGCCATGCCGAAGCCCGGTATAGATCATACCGATCAACGCGCCGTCATCCGTCTGGAGCAGGGTGCGGACGTTGATCATCCAGGCACTGTCCTCACGCACCGTCTGCCAGTCGCTTCCGCTTGGCAGGATGGTGCCGCGCAATCGCTCGCCCTCGAAATAGCCGCCGGGCAGTTCGGCGACGCGCCTGTCGGCGACCGGCGTCTTGCCGACATTATAGGGCGGTTTGATATCGAGGAAGAAGGTCATCAACGGACGCCAGCGCAGCTCGGTCATTTGCGGCGGCAGCACTGAGTCCAGCGGCGGGCGGTCCATATCAGCATCCTTGTCGAAAGCATGTGCAAGGGCCGCCGCTGGCGAGAATGAGCAGGACAGCCTTGTTTTCCACAAGACAGCGGGGCATCCAGATTGTCAACGCTTTGTATCCAATCAAGACGATTCCCTGAAATTCAACGCCGAAATATCGGTCAGGACCGGCATATGTCAGCAAGGGAGAGAAGAGGAACGTAGCGGTTTCGCGACTTTTGCATTGACCCCCAAAGCCTTTGCGCGGCATCGTTCCTCCATGGATGAAACAACAGGGCTTTCCACAGGCAGGCTATCCGCCCCCGCCGACACGACGCTGATCGGTCAGCGTGTCACCGAATCGATACGCAATCTCATCCTGTCGGGCGCCTTGCCGCCCGGCAGCCGGATCGGACAGGAAACGCTTGCCGCGCGTTTCGGCGTCAGCCGTATTCCGGTGCGCGATGCGCTCAGCCGCCTCGAAAGCGACGGTCTTGTTATATTGAAGCCCAGCAGCGGTGCCTGGGTCGCCAGGCTCGACCTGGCCGAATGTATCGAAATCTACAAGATCAGGGAAAGGCTTGAGCCGCTGGCGCTGAGCGAAGCGGTCAGATTGATCAGCGACGAGGACATAAACGCGCTGGCCGCGCTGGCCGAAGCAATCGCAGTGGCCGATAATGACGAGGAGTTTCTAAGGCTCGATCGCGAATTTCATCTCGCCTGCTACCGCGCGGCGGGCATGCGCCAGTTGCAGAGCATGGCCGAGCGGTTCTGGAACACTACCCAGCATTACCGGCGGCTGTTCATCCAGACGGTCGATCGCAGCAATAGCTGGGTCATTCATGCCGAACACCGGCTGATGATCGACGCGATCCGCCGCAGGGATGCCGAAGGCGCCGGAAATATCCTGTCCGAACATATCCGCCGGACCCGCTTCGAACTGGAACGGCATGCGGAAATGTTTCCCGAAACAGAGGCCCCCGGAACCAAAAAACGCCGCCGAAAGCCGCGCTAAATATCTAGAGCGCGGGTTCTACAGCAGCACGGGCGGCGGCACTGCGTGTCGCGATCCGGTCCAGAAGCGCCATCATTTCATTCAGCGCCGGCGTATCGATGCCCGCCGCGATGACGACAAAGCGCGATTTGCGATCGTCGAAAGGCCATGCGTCCAGCCAGGTCAGATTGTGCAGCAGATGTTGCGCGCCCTGAATGACCGCAGGCCCTTTCTCCTCCCCCTCTACCGTCACGATCGCCTTGACCCGTAACAGGCTGGAGCCGAGGTTGCGCTCGATCCCTTCGAGCAGCAGTTGCAGGGCAAGCCGCTGCAGCGGTGCCTCCCGTATATAAGACAGCGTGCCGACCCGCAGATGATCGGCATGATCATGATTGTGGCCATGACCGTCATGCCCATGATCATGATCACCATGATCGCCGCCCCGAAGCCAGCGTGCCGCGGCGGGTCCGTCCTGCGTCGGCGCAGCCGCTTCGACCGTCATCAACCCGGCAATGTCATGCCCCCCTTCCGCCGCGAATATTATGTCGGTGGCAGCGTTCAGCCCCCTGATCAGCGCGGAAATATCCGCCTTGCGCGCTTCGCGTTCGTCGGGCGCGATAAGATCCGTTTTCGTCACGATCACAATATCCGCAAGCGCCAGTTGGCGCACCGCCTCATCATAATTGCGCAATGTGCCGGCCAGATTCACACTGTCGGCAAGCACGATGACCGTGTCGAGCCTGTAAAGCCCTTCCAGTGTCGGGTCCGACAGGAAGGCCTGAACGATGCTGCTCGGGTCGGCGAGACCGGATGTTTCGATCAGCACGCGATCGAATCGTTCGACCTCCCCGGCTTCCCGCCTGTGGTACAGATCGTTGAGCGTTCCGATCAGATCGCCGAACACCGTGCAGCACAGGCAGCCATTTTCCAGCACGACGATCCCGTCGCTGCTGCTGGCGATCAGCCCATGGTCCAGTCCGACTTCGCCAAATTCATTCACGATCACCAGCGCGCCGCGCATGCGCGGATCGCGCAGCGCCAGATTGAGCTGCGTCGTCTTTCCGCTGCCCAAAAAGCCCGTGACCATCGTCACGGGTGTTCGGGCATAGGCGCGTACTGTGCTCAAAAGATTTCGCAACCGGGCAAGCCGCAGGAAATCAACCGGTCCGATGGGAAGTTCGTAATGATTTCACACCCATCCTTGGTCACGACCACCTCTTCCTCGATACGGGCCGCACCCGTGCCGTCCGCCGCACCCTTCCATGTTTCGAGCGCGAAGACCATGCCCTCCTGCAACGGTTTATTCTGCCCGCGATAGCGCTTGGAAATGATCGGCCGTTCCCAGAGTGACAGGCCGATGCCATGGCCATATTGCAATAAAAAGGCCTCCGCTTCGTCGCGATAGCCAAAATCGGTGGCATCGGGCCAGACTTGCGCGATTTCATCGATCGTCACGCCCGGCTTCACCATGTCGATGGAATCGCTGATCCATTTCGACGCCCCTTCATAGGCGTCGATCTGGCTGTTGCTCGGCTCCCCGCAAATAAAGGTCCGGTAATAGCAGGTCCTATAGCCGTTGAAGCTATGCATGACGTCCAGAAACACCATGTCGCCAGGCTGGATGATGCGGTCGGAAAAGGTATGCGAATGCGGCCGGCCACGCGGGCCGGAAACCGAGTTGACGCATTCGACCCGCTCGGACCCCATGCGGAACAGCTTGTCATTGGCGATCGCGACCAGCTCGTTTTCGCGTGTTCCCGGACGGATAGCGCGGGCGATGTCGACATAGGTCGCGTCGACCATGGAGGAGGCGAGTTTCAGCAATTCGATCTCGTCCGGCGTCTTGATCTCGCGCGCATCGAGCAACGCCTGCTGACCATCCACCACCTCGATACCGACCGCCTCCAGGGCGCGCAGCATCGGCAATTCCATGATGTCGATGCCGATCGGCATATTCTCCACGCCCCGGTCGACCAGCGCCTTGCGGATCTGGCGCGCGAAATCGTCCTGCACGTTCATCCAGGGCGGCAGCCCGCCCTGCATCGTCGAAATGGGCGCCGCGACATTGTCGGCGATCCAGGGGGACGACAACCGCTTCGCCGGCGCCGCAGGATCCCAGAGCAAGGGCGCGCCTTCGGTTCCGCACAGCGCATAACGCATGAATTTGTCGCGCGCCCATTCCCCGACATGCGTGCCCGTCACATAGCGGATATTGTCGAAGTTGAAGCAGATGACGGCCCCCAAGCCGGCTGACTTGATCGCATCCTGCGCGCGCTTGAGCCGGGCCTTGAACAGCCGGTCATAGTCGATACCGCGTTCCCAATCCTTGGCCTGCGTTCCAAAGGACGCGGTTGCATGCGGTCGGTTATATTTCATTGAAAGGCCTCACCTGACTTCATCTGTTCGAATATCCGAAGCGGACTCGGGCCGATACCATCGACCGCCCGCTCCCTATGTATCTCGTCATATTTTCGCAGCCGGCATAATCGATCTGCCTTGGGAACAAGCTCAGAGATAAGTCGAGCGCACGTAACGACCATCCTCGTAGAGAAGCGGCGCAATCTCTTCCGCGATCCGGACATCGATCACCGCAGCGATGAATATCACATGCGTGCCATAACTGAGCGTGGACGCCGTGCGGCAAAAGATGTTGGCTTGCGCATCGGCCAGAAAAGGCAGATTTTCCGCCGTGGCGTGCCAGTCTCCCACCGCGAAACGCGCTTCGCCTTTCAGCTTGCCACTGAAGCCCGCCGAAATATCCTCTTGCCCGACACGCAACATATTGATGCAAAACAGCCCGGACCGCGTGAGCGGTTCGTAGATGGACGTCGCATTGTTGATGCAGACGAGCATGGTCGCAGGATCGGCGCACACCGAAGTGACCGCTGTCGCGGTCATGCCGAAACGCTGCCCGCCATCGGCCACCGTCACGATATTGACCGTCGTCGTCAGCCGGCGCATCGCGCCCCTGAAATCCATATCCGTCGCCTGCATCATAGCGGGAAAGGATCGAAGTCATATGTCAGGATCGTTACGCCCGCCCCCGCATAATTGGGGACGTCGGCAGCCGATTCCTGACCGGCGGGGGATGCCAGCGCGGCCTGCAACGCCGCGGCGTCATCGAAGTCGCATTCCACTATCGCGAAATAGGGGGAGGGTTGCCCGCCCGCCGACAGGTCATAGCCGACACGTAACGCGCGCAGGCCGGGAAATCTGGCGACGATCGGCAAGTGCACATGCGTCAGATGCTGACGAAATGCCGCCGGGTCTACGGGCGGATGATATAGGGCGATCAAACGGTGCATGGGAGTTTCCGGTCCTTGCTACGCGAGTCAGTCAACGGTCACTTCCATCCGCCCGAAGCCGCGCAAGGTGCTGTTGATCACGCGTTCCGAGGCGTTGATGGTGAACCGCCGGACCTTGGGCGCGAGCGCCGTCAGCAGGGCGGCAATTTCCATGCGGGCCAGATTGTTGCCGATACAGGCATGTTCGCCATAGCCGAAGGCGACATGGTCGCCTGCGCGATCGCGCCGCACGTCGAAACGCTCCGGCTCTTCCCATCGCCGCTCGTCACGATTGGCCGATCCGAAAAGGATGATGATCCGGGAATCGGCGGGCAATATCTCGTCGCCGAAAGCATGGTCTTTCACGGCGTAACGCGAAAAGCCCTGAATGGGACTTTCCAGCCGCAGGACTTCGTTGATCGCATTGGGGATCACCGACGGATTCTCGCGCACGATATCCCACTGATCCGGATTGGCGGCGAACAGGGAAATGGCGTTGGAAATGGCGAAGATCGTCGTATCGAGCGAGGGCGCGATATAGGATAGCGCCATCAACCGCGCCTCCTGTTCGCTGATTTCACCATTATCCGCCGCTTCGTGCAGCATGGCGGCCCAACTGCCCGGCTTCAGCCGGTCGGGGACGCATTGGGTCATGGCATAATTCACCATTTCCTCGAACACGCCCATCGACGCACCGGTCCGCTCACTCATCGGCCCGAAAGCGTTGAAGTTGCCCGCCGCCCAATCGAGCATACGTTCGCGTCCCTCTTCCGGCACGCCGACCAGATTGGATACGATGCTCAACGGCAGTGCCTGTGCCAGATCGGTCACGGCGTCGAAAGTCTTCGCCTCCACGACCTTGTCGACCACCGCTTCGGCCTGTTCGGTGATCGTGTCCCGCAATTCGCGCAGGGCGCGGGGGTTGAGCGGCCGCGCCTCGACCCGGCGAATGCGGCGATGCTCCTCCGCGTCGGAGCATAAACCGATCCCGCGAAGCGCCATGTTCACGGTGTCGTTCATCGTAACGCCATTTCCCGAGACGAATATCTCGGGATTCTCCAGGATCGTCCGAACATCCTCGTAGCGCGCGGCCACATACATGTTCAGTTTTTCAAGGAACACGACAGAACCCATGTCGCGCAGCACACGATAATTTTCGAACGGGTTCAGCAGATTGTCTTCGGTGTAAAGATCGATATCCGATTTCGCGGTCGTCGCCAGCATATCCTCATCCTCTTTCGGCATGGTTTACCGATGCATAATCGTTGTAGAAACAATCTTAGAAAGGCTGGATGATCTCGTCGATGCCGAACAGGGCGCGGCCGTAAATATGGCTGGCGACTTCCGGCATGACAAAGGCATGACGGCTTGCAATCTCGCTATCCCGCCAGATCCGCTGAAGGTGATTGACGTTGGCGAAGCTGCTGGCGCCATTCACGCTCAGCAGGCGGTTGATCGCTTCGCGGCACAGGCGCGCCGAAGCACCGGTATCCATGCGGATGCGCGCGCGGGTGAGCGGGTCGAGCTTCTCGCGCCGCGCCGCTGCGGCATCGATGTCGGCGGCTGCACGCGAAAGCAGCATGACCGCCTGATCCGCCTCGCTCACCGCCTGCGCCAGCGCGATCTGATGCGCGGGGGAATTGCGCGCTTCTGTAAAGACCGTGTAGGCGACACTCTTTTTTCCGCCCTTCTGGATCGTCACATCGATCGCCGCACGGGCAAGGCCAAGCTGCGCGGCGACCAGAATGACCTCGGCCACCGGAATGAAGGACGCATAGTCCGAATCTTCCGCAGACGGCGCGCGCAGATAATCTTCGCTGGCCATCGCGTCATAGGCCTGAATGCGGTGACTGGGCACGAACACATCGTCGGCAACCAGCGTGTTGCTGCCCGACGCGCGCATGCCCGCGACATACCAGGTGTGCTTGATCGTCAGGTCGGACATGGGAATCAGGCCAAGGCCCATGATGGGCGAACCGTCCGGATTGTCGCCCAGCTTAACGCCCAGAACGGCCCAGTCGGCATGGTTGGAGCCAGAGGCATAGCCCCATTCGCCGGTGACGCGCACGCCACCCTCGGCACCCTTATAGGCGCGTTCGCTATATTGGGGCGGGGTGAATATGCCGCACACCCGCGCACCGGGGTTATCGCCGAACACTTCCTTTTGCGCCTGCTCGGAAAAAAGCGTGGCAAACCAGGTGCAGACGTTCAGCAGCGCCGCGGCCCAGGCGGTGCCGCCATCGGCACGGCCGACCTCCGCAATGGTATCGATGAAGGTGCGGAAATTCGCGCCCTGACCGCCAAGCCGCCTGGGGATGGAAATATGGAAAAGACCCGCTTCCTGCAGCGCGTCGACAACCGGCTGCGCCACCCGTCGGTCGTCTTCGCTCTGCTGCGCATGACTGCGGATCAGATCATGAAGGTTGCGCGCATTCGCAACGAGCCGCTGGTCCGGGCCGTCGCCGAAATCGAGCGAACGGATCGGGCTGTCATTCCGGCTGCCGGCAATGGGGATAATCTGAGCGGTAGTGGCCATGTCATACTCTCCATTAAGATTTCTATTTGCCGGTAACATAGCAGGGAGTGTGCCAGTTTTCCGCAGGGCCATTTCAGGGTGCTACAAGCCCGGCAGCACATATAAACAGCCCGGAAATGGCCAATATGATCAAATCACAGGCTATTTTTAGCCAATTTTTTGACCAGTTCTTGGCCAGATTTTTACCTCGTCCCACCCCGCTCCGAATCCCCCATTTGCATGAAATGTATCCAATTACTTGACTGACCCGATGATCGCTGTAATCCGCAAACATTGCGGCGATCCTATGGTCATTTGATTTTCCGCCGCTCGAAATAACCTACGATCGCAAAAAAAGGCGGAATATAATGGAGAATGCCGTTCGCTCGAAAATGCTCATCCTCGGTTCGGGACCCGCCGGCCTGTCTGCGGCAATTTATGCGGCACGCGCGGGAATGGATCCAATAGTTATTCAGGGTATCCAGCCCGGCGGCCAGTTGATGACCACGACCGACGTCGAAAATTATCCCGGCTTTCGCACTGTCGTTCAAGGTCCCTGGCTGATGGAAGAGATGCAGGCCCAGGCCGAGCATGTCGGGGCGAAAATGGTCTGGGACATGATCGTCGATATCGATCTTTCCCGCCGCCCCTTCCGCCTGACGGGCGACGGCGGCGCACTCTATGAAGGCGATACGCTGGTGATCGCGACGGGCGCACAGGCCAAATGGCTTGGGCTGGAAAGCGAGACCCGGCTGCGCGGCAAGGGCGTTTCCGCGTGCGCCACATGCGACGGTTTCTTTTTCCGCAAAAAGAAAGTGGCCGTGATCGGCGGCGGCAATACGGCTGTCGAGGAAGCCATCTACATGACCAACCATAGCGACGATGTGACGTTGATCCATCGGCGCGATACGTTGCGCGCCGAAAAAGTCCTGCAGGACCGCCTGTTCCGTCACCCTTCCATTCAGGTGCTTTTCAATATGGAAGTGACCGAATTCATCGAGGGCGAAGAGAATGCGGGATTGGTCGCGCTCGCGCTGCGCGACGTCAATTCAGGCGAGACGCGCCGGCTGAATATCGACGGCGGCTTCGTTGCTATCGGCCATCAGCCGGCCACACAGTTGTTCGCGGGCCATCTGGAGCGCGACGAGGATCAGTATATCACGGTGGTTCCAGGCACGACGCGCACATCGGTTCCCGGTGTCTTCGCCTGTGGCGACGTCATGGACAAAGTCTATCGGCAGGCGATCACCGCTGCCGGCACAGGCTGTATGGCGGCGCTCGATGCCGAGCGTTTCCTGGCCCATGGAGCGCCATGAAAAGACGTATCTAATTTACCAGATCGCGGCGAATCCGGCCTGCACCGCCGGGTTCGCCCACATCTTATCCGCGCTTAGGCGATACCGCTTGCCCGCGCCTGCTCATGCGCCATAACCGACCAGTCCGCCCCGGCATGGCCGTTGGCGATCGCCCCGATCAGGCGATCGCGGCACACATTGGCACTTGGCAAGGGCACGTGAACGCTCTCCGCCGCCGACAGCGCCAGTAATATATCCTTAAGGCCGGTCGTCGCGCTGAAGCCCGGCTGCTCGAAATAATTCTGGTCGGCGATGATCCGGCCATAGACTTTATAGGCCGGTGACGCGAACAGTCCGTCGGTCAGGATTTCATACAGCGAGTCCGCGGGCAAGCCGCATTTCCGGCCGAGCGCGAACCCTTCGCCCAGCGCTTCGATGGAGCAGGCGAGAATGAAATTATTGACGATCTTCGCCGCCGCCGCACCTACCGGATCCGGCCCGCCATCATAGGTGCGCCGCCCCATTGTATCGAACAGGGGCTGGCATGATGCGATAGCATCGGGCGCGCCGCCGGCTATGATGCCCAATTGCCCGGCCTCGGCAGCCGGCGGACGGCCAAGCACCGGCGCGGCGATGAAATGCTGGCCGACGTCCGCATGGGCTTCGGCCAGCTTTTTGACGAGCGCGAGACTATGGGTGCCCATGGCGACATGAATTGCGCCGCGCGGCATCGAAGCGATCAGTCCCCCGGCTTCCAGGGCGATGCCCGTCAATGCGCCGTCATTCTCGACCATGCTGATGACGACATCGCCATAGCGCGCCGCGTCCGCCACACTGTCGAGCGACGTTGCGCCACGCGCCACCAGATCGGCGGCCTTAGCCGCCGTGCGGTTATAGACGCCGATCGTGTGACCGCCTTCCAGCAATCGCCCGGCCATCGCCGCGCCCATTTTGCCCAGACCAATGAAACCGACCTTCACATCCTATCTCCCGTTTCTAGGTTCTTATCCGGTCGATCAACGCTAGATCCCGGCGATACACAGATATTTCAGTTCAAGATAATCCTCGATGCCGTGCGAAGACCCCTCCCGGCCGACACCCGATTGCTTGATGCCGCCAAAGGGCGCGACCTCGTTGGAGATCAGTCCGGTGTTGACACCCACCATGCCGCATTCCAGCGCCTCGGCCACGCGCCAAACCCGCCCATGATCGCGGCTGTAGAAATATCCGGCCAGCCCGAACTCGCTCGCATTGGCAAGCGCGATGACCTCTTCTTCGCTATCGAACGGAAAAATGGATGCGACCGGCCCGAACGTCTCTTCATGCGCGACCAGCATGGCCGGGGTGCAATCGGCCAATATCGTCGGTTCGAAAAATTGCCCGCCCAGCCTTTTGCCGCCCAACATCAGCTTCGCGCCCTTGCCCACCGCGTCGGCGACATGCTCCTCGACCTTTGCGACCGCCGCCAGATCGATCAACGGACCCTGCGTCACCCCCGCGTCGGTGCCACGTCCCACGCGCAATTGCGCCGCTGCGACCGCCAGCTTTGCGACAAACGCATCGGCGATCCCGCGCTGAACATAGATTCTGTTGACGCACACGCAGGTCTGCCCGCTGTTGCGATATTTCGACAGCATCGCGCCTTCGACCGCGGCATCGATATCCGCATCGTCGAATATGATGAACGGCGCATTCCCGCCCAGCTCCATCGATATTTTCTTCACCGTCGCGGCGCTCTGCTGCATCAGCAGACGCCCGACTTCGGTCGACCCGGTGAAGCTGATCTTGCGGACGACGGGGTTGGACGTCATCTCGCCGCCAATCTCCCGCGACTTGCCGGTGACGACGTTGAAGACGCCGGCCGGGACGCCGGCCCGCTCGGCAAGCACGGCCAGCGCCAGGGCGGTCAATGGCGTCTGCGTCGCCGGTTTCAGCACCATGGTGCAACCCGCGGCCAGCGCAGGCCCGGCTTTGCGGGTAATCATCGCCGCCGGGAAATTCCACGGCGTGATGGCTGCTGTGACACCGACCGGCTGGCGTATCACGAGGATGCGGGCGTCGGTGCGCGGGCTGGGAATGACCTCCCCATAGACACGTTTGGCTTCTTCGGCGAACCATTCGATGAAACTCGCCGCATAGGTGACTTCGCCGCGTGCTTCCGCCAGCGGTTTGCCCTGTTCACTGCTCAGGATCAGCGCCAGATCTTCGGTCGCCTCGACGATCCTCTCGAACCATCGCCGCAGGATGAGCGAACGGTCGCGGGCGGTGCGTTGGCGCCAGCCGGGCAGGGCCGCTTCGGCCGCCGCGATGGCCTGCGTCGTTTCCGCACTGCCGAAATTCGGAACCGCGGTGATCCTGTCGCCAGTCGCCGGATCGCGCACGTCGATTTCCGGGGCACCGATCCATCGTCCGTCGATCAGACACTGTTCGCGCAACAGCGAGGGGTCGTTCAGGGGCAGCATGGTCAGGCCGATCTTCAAAGCATCAGTTGCAGGGGATGTTCGATCAGCGTCTTGAACGCTGCGAGGAAACGCGCACCGACAGCGCCGTCGACCGAGCGATGATCGACCGACAGCGTGCAGCACATCAGCGTCGCCGGCACGCATTGGTCGCCGCGCACGACTGGTCGGCGCTCGCCCGCGCCAACGGCCAATATGCAACTTTGCGGGGGATTGATGATCGCGGAGAAGGATCGCACCCCGAACATGCCCAGGTTGGAAATCGTGAAACCGCCGCCCTGATATTGGGCGGGCTGGAGCTTGCCCGACCGCGCCAGTTCCGCCAGGTCACGTATCTCCGCCGACAGGGTGGCCAGTCCCTTCCGGTCGGCATGGGCGACGATCGGCGTCATCAGGCCGCCCTCGGTGGAGACAGCCACCGCTATGTCGACATCCGCGAAGCGCCGCACAGCCTCGTCCGTCCAGGCGGCATTGGCGTCGGGAACCTTGCGCAGCGCGATCGCCGCCGCCTTCACCACGAAATCGTTGACCGACAGCTTATAGGCGCCCTGACCCTGTTCGTTCAGCGTCGCACGAAGGTCGAGCAGGGCGTCAATCTCGCACTCGGCATTGAGGTAGAAATGGGGAATCGTCGCCTTGGCCTCGGTCAGGCGGCGCGCGATTGCCCTGCGCATCGCGGAGTGCGGCACATCGACGTGGCGCGCGCCGGATAGAGCCGCCGGTTCAGGTTGAGGCGGAACCGGCGCAGCAACCGCCTGCCCGGCCTGCGCCGCTGCCCCTTCGACATCGACGCGGACGATACGCCCATAGGGACCGCTACCGGTCAGCCCGTCCAGCACGATGCCGCGATCCTGCGCAATCCTGCGCGCCAACGGCGAAGAGGCGGGGCGAGCTGGTGCCGAAGCGCCGACAGTCTGCGCAGCAAACGTCACTTGCGGTGTCGGCGGCGGAACGGCTGTCACCACAGCGTCAGGCTTTGCGGCGATGGCCGCCGGCTCGGCGTCTGTCTCACCCTCGCGCAGCAACAGCGCGATCGCGCCATTGACCGGCACGGTCGCCCCCTCCGCAGCCAGGATTTTCGCGATGACGCCATCCTGCTCGGCTTCATAGTCCATCGTCGCCTTGTCGGTCTCGATCTCCGCGATGACCTCGCCCGCCACGACGGCGTCGCCTTCCCCTTTCAGCCACCGCGCGATCGTGCCTTCTTCCATCCCGGCCGACAGCGCGGGCATGATGATCGTCCTGGGCATCTTGTTCTCCGTCGGCGATCAGGCGATTGCATGGCCCTGATCGGCCATCACGGCACGCAGGCCCGTTTCGATATCGAGCACGCTGGCGCAGGCAGCCGCTTCCAGGACTTTCGAGATGCTGGGCGATGCCTCGCCGCCATGGACATGCTTTACCGGCTGGTCGAGCATGTCGAAACAACGCAACTGGATTTCTCCGGCCAGCCAGCCGCCATAGGATGTGCCGATCGCCCCTTGCTCCACGATCAGGACATTGCCGGTGCGGTCGATCGACGCCTCGATCATGGCCCAATCCACCCCGGCGCGATCCAGACTGCGCAGATCGATCACGTCCGCGTCGATACCCAGCCGGTCGATCGCCTCCAGCACGGGGGCCACCATGGCCAGATAGGTCAGCACCGTCATGCGCGCGCCCTGGCGCAGCAGCTTCGCTTTCCCCAGCGGGATGCAATAATCCAGGTCGCCGACCGGCGCCGGCCCCTTGCTATTGTAGAGATCGACATGCTCCAGAACGAGCACCGGGTCCTTGCAGCGGAGCGCACTGTTCATCAGCCCCACATAGTCATAGGGGGTCGACGCGGCGACGATCCGCCACCCGACCGATGTCGCGAACAGACCCGCCGGGTCCATCGAATGCTGGGAGCCATAGCCTGTTCCCATCGCCACCTTCGTGCGCAGCACAAGCGGCATCTCGCTGTCGCCCCCGAACATATGCCGGGCCTTGGCTATCTGATTGAAGACCTGGTCGGCCGCCACCCACATGAAATCGGGATACATGAATTCGACGACGGGCACGTAGCGACCGTCCATCGCGATACCACCCGCCAGTCCGACAAAGGCGTTTTCCGCAATCGGCGTGCCGAGCACCCGGTCGGGAAAGGCCGTCGACAATCCACGCGTGGCTCCGTTGGTCCCGCCCTTCAGCCGATGCACGTCTTCGCCCATAACGACGATAGTCTCGTCCTGGCTCATCCGGCGCTCCATCACATCGGCGATGACGTCGACGAAGCGACGCTCGGCAATCTCGCCCTCATATTGCTCGATCTCCGCCATGCGCACGCCGTCAAATTCGGAAAGATCGCCGCGAATGCCGAAGTCGCGAAAGTCGGGCGAAGGCCAAAGCGCCGGAATGATCCGCGGCTTGCCGTCATGCTGCTCGACCAGTTCGTCGGCCACATCCTCCATCAATGCCTTTGCACGGGCCTTGAGCGCTGCGAACCCCTCATCGCCGATCAGTTGGCGGGAGGCCATTTCGGATACGACGCGCTCGATCGGATCGCGTTCGCGCCACAGGCGCTCCTCATCCTTTGTCCGATAGCCAAAGGCGCTGCCCGGCAGCGGACCGTTTTGATGGAAATAACGATAGACGTCGGCCTCGATGATCGTCGGCCCCTCGCCGGCGCGCATCCGGTCGACCGCCTTCTGTGTGGCCAGATAGACCGCCAGCGGGTCCATTCCATCCACCTTCCAGGACGGAATGCCGAACGCAAGCCCGCGCGAGGATAGGCGCGGTTCCGCGGTCGCTTCCTCGACGGTCGTCGAAACCGCATAGCGATTATTCTCGATGAAGAAGCAGAGCGGCAATTTCCATGCGGCGGCGAGATTCATCGTCTCCAGCACCGAGCCGATATTGACGGCGCCGTCCCCGAAATAGGTGAAAGCGACATCGCCCGTTCCCGCACGCTTGTGCGCCCACGCCGCCCCGGCTGCCATCGGGACGCCCCCGCCCACAATCGCGTTGGTGCCCAGATTGCCCGCATCCGCCCAGCGCAAATGCATCGATCCGCCACGGCCCTTGCAATAGCCCTGCGAGAGGCCGAGAATTTCGGCAAGCGCGCGTTGCGATATGGCGCGGACATCGGTGTCGAAAGGCTTTGCGACCGGTATGCCGTCCGGCGCGACATAGTGCAGGGACTTGGCGATGAATTGATGATGCGCGCGGTGGGAGCCATTGATCTGATCGCTGCCGCGCATGGCGAGGACAGATCCGGTCGCGCCGCCCTCCTGTCCGATCGCCGAATGCGCCGGGCCATGGACCAGCCCCTGCCCTGCCAGTTCCAGCACCTTCTCTTCGAATGCGCGGACGAGAACCATCGACGTCAGCATGGATTCGAGCAGGACGGGATCGGCGGCGGCCCAGTCGTCCGGCGTGGACGAAAGCGCGACCCATGGGCTGATCGGCTTCAGGGCTTGAATCTTTCCTGTCGTCACGTCGAATCCTCATCCTGTACCGGCTTGTCGTTTGAAGACCATGATGTCGTGAAAATGTCAATTATTGGATACATATTTTGCTATTAAAAAGGTTTTAAACCTATAAATTACCTCAATGGCATACAAATAGGGGAAAGCTATGAGCGTTAGCGCGGGGCTGCCAGGACTAAGAGGCGTCGAGCATGTGGGGTTCACCGTTCCCGATCTGGAAGAAGCCACCCGCTTCTTCGTCGACGTGATCGGCTGCGACCATGTCTATTCGCTCGGGCCGATAGAAGATGCAGAGGGCGACTGGATGCTGCGCCATCTCAATGTCCCTGCACGCAGCCAGGTGCGCGAATTGCGTTTCTTTCGATGCGGCTTTGGCCCGAATTTCGAGATTTTCGAATATGCAGGCGCGGATCGCACTATGACACCGCCGCGAAATTGCGACGTTGGCGGGCATCATCTCGCCTTCTACGTCGATGATTTCGATCGGGCGCTGGCCTATCTGGTCGAGCATAAAGTCCGGATATTGGGCGAACCGACCCAGCGCTTGTCGGGTCCCAGCGGGGGCCAGACATGGGTCTATTTTCTTACCCCCTGGGATATGCAGCTCGAACTGGTCAGCTATCCGCACGGTAAGGCCTATGAGCGGCAGACCCATAAAAGATTATGGCATCCGGCGAACCCCGCCGACTGAAAGATAATAGAAATACCCTTGTGTTGCTATTAAGCAACACCATATCGCGGCCATAGACTTTCACAGGGCCATGCTATGAACCTCGAAAAATTCACCGATCGTGCCAAGGGCTTTCTGCAGTCAGCCCAAACCGTCGCCATCCGCATGAACCATCAGCGGATCAGCCCCGAGCATCTGCTTAAAGCGCTGCTGGAGGATGAGCAGGGCATGGCGTCCGGCCTTGTCAAGGCGGCGGGCGGGGACGCCGGGACTGCGTTGCGCGAGACCGACGCCGCGCTTGCCAAGGTGCCCGCCGTGTCCGGCAGCGGCGCGCAGCAGACGCCGGGCCTGGACAATGACGCCGTGCGTGTGCTGGACCAGGCCGAGCAGGTCGCGCAGAAGGCGGGCGACAGCTATGTCACCGTCGAACGGCTGCTGCTCGCCATGGCGCTTTCGCCCACCACCACCGCGGGCAAGGCGCTTGCCGCTGCGGGCGTGAAGGCCGAGGCGCTGAATGCCGCGATCACTGCCCTGCGGGGCGGACGCACCGCCGATACGCA
>CAXUEQ010000019.1:0-37953 GCA_964250175.1 uncultured Sphingobium sp.
GCGGCGTCATGGCCGGCTTCGTTCAGGGCGGCGGCGTCGGCCGCTCGCTCGCCGAATGGATCATCGAGGGGCAGGCGACGATCGATATTTTCGGCATGGACGTCGCGCGTTTCGATCCCAAGCTGCCCGAGCCGGTGGTGGTTGCGCGCGCGCGCGAATTTTACGGCCGGCGCTTCGATGTCCCCTATCCGAACGAGGTGTGGCCGGTCGGTCGCCCGCTGAAGACCTCGCCGCTCTATCCGGTGCACAAGGCGAAGGGCGCGGAATTCATCAGCAGCTATGGCTATGAAGGCCCCGCCTATTTCGCGCCGGTGGGCGAGGGGTTTCGCGAAATCCCGACCTTCGGCCGATCGAACGCCTTTTCGATCATCGGCGACGAGGCCCGCGCGGTGCGCAAAGGCGTCGGCGTCGTCGATATTTCCTCCGGCTCGAAATATCTCGTAGATGGACCCGATGCGGAAGCCTTTCTGCGCAAGGTGATCGCCTCGCCGCTACCCGCGACGGGACGGTCGGTCTCGGCGCTGATGCTGGCGGCAACGGGCAAGATGCTGGGCGACCTGACCGTCACGCGGCTTCAGGACGGGCGCTGGCTGCTGACCGGCCCGATCTATATGCAGGCGATCTACCTGCGCTGGTTCGGCCAGCATAAGGCTGGTCTGGCAGTGACGATCGACAATGTGTCGGAACAATTTGGTGGTCTCTACATCATCGGGCCGAACGCACCCGCGCTCATTGATGCGCTCACCAGCCATTACCGGATCGGCAGCACATTATCGGTCGGCGAAGTGGTGGACGCTGCGGTCGGTTACGCGCCGTGCCACGTCATCGCCTCGAACAGCACGGGCGAGCGCGGGTTCGAGCTTTATACACCGGCGGCCTATCTCTACGGCCTTTACGAGCAGGTGCTGGCTGCGGGCGCCGAATTCGGTATCCGCGACATCGGCATCCGCGCGCTCGGCAGCCTGGCGATGGAACATGCCCCCGGCGCGACGCTGCGCGAAATATCGCAGGATCATACGGTCGCTGAATGCGGCTATGGCTATTTGCTCGATGCGGGGCGTGACGATTATATCGGCCGCGCAGGCGCATTGGCGTCGCTTGATCAGGAGCCGGAATATCGGTTGGTCGGCCTGCGCGTCGAGACCAAGGCCGCCGATCCGGTCGGCGACGAGCCTGTATGGGCCGGCGATACCTATGTCGGCCATACCAGTTCGGGTACTTTCGGGCATACGGTCGGCTATGCACTGGCGATGGCGTTTCTCGACAGCGCCGGCCTCGCCGGGGACGTACCGCTGGAGGTGACGATAATCGGCGAACGCTGCCCGGCGCAAGTCGTGTCGATCCCGTTCCCGCCGGAAGCCGGCAAGGAATAGCCCGAGCGCGCCAGTTCTTGGTGACAAGAAGATATGTTGTCGCTATCTGGCGCTGACATGTTCGCCGCCATTCGCAAAAAGGGAAGCGCACGCAGCCTGTTCGCTGCCCTTTTTGCGTTGGCCTTGGCCATTCGAATCTGTGTTCCCGCCGGTTTCATGCCGACTCAAACCGCGCATGGCGTGGTCGTCAGCATCTGCGACGGCATGGGTAGCGCGAAGACGATGGTCGTCGATTTTCAGCGCCCGGATGTTAGTGGGCGCCCTTCTGATACGCAAAAGCAGCCCGAATCCTGTGCCTTTGCCGCATTGTCGGCCCCCGCGCTGGGCGGCGATATGCCGCTGGTGCTGGCAGCACCGGCCTTGCTCCTGCGAGAATTCGTCTTGCCACCGCCGGGGCGCGCGGATCCTGTCCGCGCCGACTTTCTCACTCCGCCGCTCCGGGGTCCGCCCGCTCTGATCTGAGCGCCGGAGCTGCTGACCCTGCCGCGCGTCTCGCGGCATCTCTTCACACATCTTCCGGTTCGATACGTGCCCTTTGGCGCGCGTGCATCTTTGCCGGAGATTTCCATGTCCAGGACCCGCCCGCTGGCGCCAAGTGCGCCTATCGCCACGCCCGTCGTTCGGGCGCTGCGCGCCCTCGACACGGTGCGGCGGCCCTGTGCGCATGAAAAGGCACGGTTAAGTTCCGCCGACCGCTTTCGTCGCCTGGCTTCACCAAGTCGCCAGGCCAGCCCCGACTATCGCCCGACCCTGGATGAAGGAGATCGACCATGCGCAACCGTTTCGCGCTTCTCATTGCAGTTGCATCATGTGCGCCTGGCTTGGCCATCGCGCAGCAAAACCCGCCCGCGGCCGTTCCGCAGTCCACGCCTTTCACCCTGCCGCCTTTGCCCTATGCGGCGGGCGCGCTCGAACCGGCGATCGATGCCGAAACGATGACGGTCCATCACGACCGGCATCACAAAGCCTATGTCGATGCGCTCAACAAGGCCGTGGCGGAGACGCCCTCACTCTCCGGCCAGTCGCCTGAGCAACTCGTCGCGCGCGCCGGCACCCTCCCGGCGGTCGTGCGCAACAATGCGGGCGGCCATTGGAACCATAGTTTCTTCTGGCGGACGATGGCCCCGCCCGCCGAGACCGGCCAGCCTTCGCCTGCGCTCAAGGCCGCGATCGACGCGCGTTTCGGATCGCTTGATGCGTTCAAGGCCGGTTTTCGCCAGGCCGGCATCGCGCGCTTCGGATCAGGCTGGGTTTGGCTGATCGTCGGCCAGGACGGCAAGCTCGCGATTACCTCCACGCCCAATCAGGATAATCCGCTGATGGACGTCGCCGAGGTCAAGGGCGCGCCGCTCCTGGGCAACGACGTGTGGGAGCACGCTTATTATCTCAAATATCAAAACCGCCGCGCCGACTATCTCGACGGCTGGTGGCAGGTGGTGAACTGGAAGGCCGTGTCCGACCGTTTCGCCGCCGCAACGCATAATTGATTGGAGAATATTGACCATGAGCCTTGTATTTCTCACCGCGCTTGCTGCCGCGGCCGGCGTGCAGCAGCCCGTCGAAATCCGCTTCGACGGGACCGTAGGCGACAAAGCCTTTCAATGCGGCACGACCTATCCGGGTGTCGGCAAACCAGCCGCGTCGATCAAGCCCACCGACTTTCGCTTCTATGTGACCGGCGTCGCGCTGATTGATGCGAAGGGCCGGCATGTGCCGGTCACGCTCGACCAGGACGGCCTGTGGCAATATCGCGACGTGGCGCTGATCGATTTCGAGGACGGCAGCGGGCCGTGTCGCGGCGGCAATGCCGGCATCAACCGCGCGATCAAGGGGACGGCGCCGGCCGGGCAGTATCGCGGAGTGGCGTTCGAGGTCGGCCTTCCGCCCGATCTCAACCATGGCGATGCGGCGACCGCGCCCGCGCCGCTGAACTTCACCGGCATGTTCTGGGCCTGGGCGGTCGGCTATCGTATGTTCAAGGTCGATCTGGAAGGCAGCTTCCCGATGCGCCGCCCCGGCTTTCAGACGGGCTTTTCGATCCATATCGGCAGCACCGAATGCGGCAAGGGTCCGATCACCAGCGCGCCGGCCCAGCCATGCGGTCGTCCGAACCGGATAGCGGTCAGCTTCGACCGGTTCGATCCCGCCAAGAATGTGGTCGCCGTCGATCTCGCCGCGATGCTCGCCGATACCGATGTCGGGCACAACACGCCCGACACGGCGCCCGGCTGTATGTCGGGGCAGGATGATCCGGAGTGCAAGGGCGTGTTCGCCGCCTTCGGTCTGCCGTTTGGCAGCGATCCGGTGCGGCCGCAGCGCGTGTTCCGGAAGCGCTGATGACCCGCCGCGCGCTGCGCCTGACGATGCTTTCCTGCGTGGCGGCGATTCTGATCGCCGCCACGCAGGACGCCGGCTATCGCTTCGCCATCCCCGACTGGATGCCCCAGCCGCCCCGCGCGGTCGCAGCGTCCATGAGCAACGCCAAGGTCGAACTGGGCCGTCACCTGTTCTACGATCAACGGCTTTCGGCGGACGGTTCGATGTCCTGCGCGTCCTGCCACCAGCAGACGCTGGCGTTCACCGACGGCGCGGCGATCCATGTCGGGGTGCATGGCGAAGCGGGTCTGCGCAATGTTCCGAGCCTCGCCAATCTTGCCTGGGTGCCGACGCTCAACTGGGCGAACCCCAATCTCAAGGCGATGGAGCAGCAGATACTGATCCCGATATTCGGCGATAATCCGACCGAAATGGGAATGCAGGGGCGCGAGAAGGATCTGTTCGCGGTGCTGGACGCCGATCCGCGGATGATGACGCTGCTGCGCGCGGCTTATCTGGACAAGACCGGCTTCGATCTGGAAACGCTGACCGGCGGCCTGGCCGCCTTTGTCCGCTCGATCACCTCGTTCGACAGTCCTTACGATCGTTACAAGCGGGGCGGCGACGCCAGCGCGCTCTCTCCGGCTGCAAAACGCGGCGAAGCGCTGTTTTTCGGCGAGGCGCTCGAATGCAGCCATTGCCATGGCGGACCTAATTTCACGGATAATTTCCAGAGCGCCGCCAATCCCTTTCCCGAAATCGGCTTCCATAATACCGGCCTCTACAATGAGGACGGGAAGGGCGCTTATCCCAAACGCAATCCCGGCGCGCGCGAAGTCACCGGACTTTCCGACGACGAAGGGCGGTTCCGGTCTCCCTCACTGCGCAATGTCGCGCTCACCGCGCCTTATATGCACGACGGGTCGATAACGACGCTGAACGCCGTGATCCGCGATCATTACGCTATCGCCGGACGCGCGGCAAAGGGTGCGAACGGCGCAAGTCCGCTGCGCGATCCGCTGATTACTGGCTTTACCGTCAGCGACCAGGATGTGAGCGACCTTATCGCCTTTCTGGACAGCCTGACCGATCGGTCGCTGCTCGAGAGACCATCACTTGCCGATCCGCGCGCCACGCCGCGCATATCCAATGCTCAACAGGAGAAACACCAATGACACGATATCTTCTTTCCGCAGCGACCGTCGCGGCCATTGCTTTGGCAAGCCCGGTCATGGCGCATGGTTTCAAGATCGGAAACCTTGCGATCGCGCATCCCTGGAGCCGTCAGACGGCGCCGGGACAAACCACCGGCGGTGGCTTCATGGTCATAAAGAATGATGGCCGGGTGGCGGATCGTCTGGTCGCGGTGGCCTCACCGGCCGCCGTCAGTGCCGGACTGCACAGCATGTCCATGCAGGGCGGCGTGATGCGGATGCGTCCGGTGAAGGGCGGACTTGCGATCCCCGCCGGTGGCACGCTCGAACTGCTTCCGGGTGGTTATCATATCATGCTGACTGGGCTGAAGGCCCCGCTGGCGCTCGGCAAGATGGTGCCGTTGACGCTCCGTTTCGCCCATGCCGGCACGATCACGGTCCAGCTCAAAGTGGAATCGGTCAGCTACGGCATGGAGGGTGGCCATGACCACCATTGAACCAAAGCCGACGCACGGGTCGCGGCCGGCTTCGCGCCTTGGGCGGTTACGGTTGACGCTATGGGCAATCACCGGCGTCGCCCTGCTGGGAGCGGGCGGCTATTGGCTGACCCGGAAGCCGGCCACCAGCCCGGTCGATGCCTATGCGTCGGCCTTTGGCGGCCCATTCTCGATGGTCGACCAGAATGGTCGCACCGTCACCGACCAAAGTCTGCGCGGTAAGCCCTATGCGATCTTTTTCGGCTATACCCGCTGCCCCGATGTCTGCCCGACCGCCCTCAACCGGTTGGCGGCGCTTCGCAAGCGGCTTGGGCCGGATGGTGGCAAGTTCGATATTCTGTTCGTGTCGGTCGATCGCGAACGCGACAGCGCCAAGGATATCGGTAACTACCTCACGCTGTTCGGCACACCTATGATCGGCCTCAGCGGCACCGAAGCGCAACTCGCGCAGATTGTGAAGGTGTTTCACGTCTATTACGAGAAGGTGCCCGTGGAAGGTGGCGACTACAGTATCGACCATAGCGCCTCGGTCTTTTTGATGGATCGGGCGGGCCGGTTCGTCACCACGATCGACCATCAGGAAGACCAGTCGGTCGCGCTCGAGAAGCTCAAGCGCACAATCGCGACTGCCTGATCCTGCGCGATGCGCTTGTCCACAATTTGTATGAACGGAACCCATAGATGACATCGCTGCGCTACCTGTTTCTCCTGTCGGCCTGTGCCTTTTCTCCCGTGCTGGCGCAGGTTCCGTCCGGCGACGACGAACCGCAATCGCGACGCGACGACATCGTCGTGACCGGCCGCAATTTCGTGGTCGAGCAGGCCGCCAGCGCGACCAAAAGCAATGCGCCGATTCTGGAGACGCCGCAGGCGATCTCGGTGGTCGACAGCGATTTCATCGATACCCTCAACCTGCGCACTGTCGCCGAGGCGTTGAACTATACGTCCGGCGTACGCAGCCAGGCTTTCGGGAGCGACACGCGCATCGACTATTATCAATTGCGCGGCTTCGCGAATGCGAACTTCTTCAAGGATGGGCTTATCCTTAACAATTCGGGCAATTTCCTGTCCTGGGCGACCCCGGCCGAAGGAGTCGAGCGCCTTGAAATACTCAAAGGCCCCGCGTCGGTTCTCTACGGCAGCGGCAGCGCGGGCGGACTTGTCAACATCGTCTCGAAGGCGCCGTCGCGCCATAGGATCGTCAATCTCCAGGCCGGCGCGGACGAATATGGCAGCGTCTACGGCTCGGCCGATCTGGGCGGCGCGATCTCGGATACGGTGGCGTTTCGCGCCAACGCCCTTGTTCGCCGCGGTGACACGCAGGTCGAGCAGGCGCAAGACAACCGGACTTATGCTGCGCTTGCTCTAGGCTGGACGCCGACCGCCGACACCAGCCTGACGCTGCGCGGTAGCTGGACGCGCGACCGGTCGAACCGGCCGACCGGCTTCGTTCCCTATACCGGCTTCGTCACGCCGCTTTCCGACGGGCGGCGCATACCGATCGACCTGTTCGTGTCCGATCCCTCGGTCGACCGCTACGACCGCGACCAGAAAGAGGTGGGCTACAGCTTCGAGACGAAGCTGGGCGAGACGCTGCGCTTCGTTTCCAATGGCCGCTATGCAGAGATGGGCCTGATCTATGGCGGGCTTTTCGGGCAGTTTACCGGCAACCCTGTTTTGTCCGGCGGCCGCTGGTATCTGAATCGCGGCAATTTCCGGCAGCAGGCCTGGCTCGACAATATCACGATCGACAACCATCTCGACGCGCGGTTTTCCACCGGGCCGCTGACGCATGACATTCTCGGTGGCTTGGACTATAGTTTCTCGCGCACGGCGAGCACGAACCAGATGGGCGCGGCGTCGCGGCTCGACATCTTTGCCCCCGTCTATGACATCGCCATTCCCGCGCTCGGCGCGGCGACCGGGACGCGCCAGACGCTCGACCAGACCGGGCTGTATGTCCAGGATCGTATCAAATGGGGCGGGCTGGTGGCGCTGCTCTCGTCCCGCCACGATTGGGTCGGCATTACATCGACCAGCGCAACCGGTGCGATCACGCGCGGTGCGCCGACCCGCACGACCTACCGTGCGGGATTAAGCTATGTGACGCCGATTGGCCTCGCACCCTATCTCAGCTATGCGACGTCCTTTACGCCGGTTATCGGTATCGAGGCGGCTACCGGACTATATTATCGTCCCGAGACCGGCAAAAGCTGGGAGGCAGGGATCAAATATCAGTCCAGCCGCTTTCCGCTGATCGCAACCGCCTCGCTTTTCTCGATCGATCGCGACGGCATTCTCGTCTCCAACCCCGTCACCGGCTTTCCGACCAACCAGAGCCAGCTTGGCCTCGTCCGTTCGCGCGGTGGCGAGATCGAAGTGCAGGCGCGGCCCGTCCCGACGCTCAACATCACCGCATCGTTCACCGCCTTCGATCTGGAAAATCGCGAAGGCGCCGCCGCGACTATCGGCAAGACACCGGCAGGCACCCCGGAACGCGCCGCCGCTGCCTTTGTCGACTATACGCTTCCGGCGGGCGGCTTCCTGCCTGGCTTTGGCTTTGGCGGGGGTGTGCGTCATGTCGGCAAAAGCTATGCCGACGTCGCGAATATCTTGATCGTGCCTGCAGCGACGGTGTTCGATGCCGCGCTGCATTATGAACTGGGCGCGATAAGGATTGCGGCCAATGTGTCCAACCTGTTCGACAAAGGCTATGTCGCAAGCTGCGCCACCGCCGGCTCCTGCTATTCCGCCAATTTGCGCAGGGCGACGATCAGTCTGGGCTACCGTTTGGGAGAAGCACGGTAAGCTCTTCCCTTACATTTGCCGGAGACGGCAGGCGCAAAGCTATTATAGCCAGACCTGCCGATGTCCGTCAGAAAGGTTTTGCGACCGCCAGCAGGGCGATGGCGACCGCACAGCCGATCGCAAGCGGCGCAATCCGCAGCGGGCGGATCGTGGTCCCGCCCGCCAGCCGGCGCAAGCGCCCGGACTGGACGCCGTGCAATCCGGAAAGGACCAGCACGAAGAGAAGCTTGGCCTGAAGCCAGCCATCGGCAAACCAGTGACCCGTCGTCGCCAGCGTCAGCCCCAGCGCCCAGACCAGCAGCATGGAAGGCGTAGTGACGGCCTGGTCCCAACGCCGGATACTACGTGCCATTGATGCCGCGCCCGGTTCGCCTTCGGGAACCGCCGCAAGGAATACGGACACAGACAGCACCCCGCCGACAAAGGCGAGGGCGACGGCGACGTGAAGCGCCTTGAGCCATGGATAGAATTCGGCCAGGCTCATTGGAGGAGCGCCACCTTGCGCGCCAGGAACGGCAGGTTCAGGAAACCGCCGAACGGCACGAACGCGCCGACGAACAGTCGGGCTGCTTCGATGGCGCTCCAGCCACCGCCCGATACCGTCTGCACCGCGATCCAGACATAGCTGAGAAACGCCAGACCATGAACCGGCCCCATGACGCGGACGCCAAGGGGATAACCCGCGAGATGCTTGAGCGGCACCGCGACACAGACCAGCAGAACGAGCGTGGTCGCCTCGGCGAACGAAGCAATCTCAAGCCGGCGCAATTGCGCGCGTTCAATCCCTCGCCTTTGCGCATCTGGTTCGGTCATGACGGGTCTCCGGTTGAGTGTTTCTGACAGGTCGGTGCGCAGCCCTGGATGCAGGACGGGGGATGCAGGATCGGCGAGGGAAAGTCACGCCCTGCCAGGCTGTTTCCATTTTATGACCCGCGCCCTTAGCCGCCCCTGATGCGCTCAGCCGCAATCATGGCTGGCGCGGGCGACATGGGCGCGGGATCAGGACTGGTTGCGCGTCAGACCTGCGCCAGGCTCCGTTCGCGGAAGCGGTTGATGAAGCCCAGTCCTTCCGCATTAGGCTCCTCCAGCATCTTGTTGACGATCGCGACGATCTGAGGCTCGGCGACGAAAGGCGATCCGCTTTCAAAAGGTGGCTTGGGGTCATATTCCATCATGAGTTGCGAGCATTTCGCCGCCGTGTCGCCGCGCAATTTGGCGAGCAGAGTCAGCCCGAAATCGATGCCGGCGGTCACGCCACCGCCTGAAATACGGTTACGGTCGATGACCACGCGATCACGGACGGTCTCGACACCGAATGCTTCGAGCATCGGCACCGTGGCCCAATGCGTCGTAGCCTTATATCCGTCCATCAGCCCGGCAGCGGCAAGCAGGACCGAGCCGGTGCAGACCGACGTGATATATTTGGCGGTCTGGCCATGAAGTTGAAGGAAACGGATGATGCGCTCATCCTCCACCGACTCGAACGCACCACTGCCGCCGGGCACGAACAGGATATCAAGTTCGGCCGGGCAATCGTCGAAGGTCGTCGTCGGCAGAATGCCGATACCCGAATCGGTCATTACGGGGTCGAGCGTAGGCGAAAGCAGATGGATGTTACCATGACCAAAGAGCGCAAGCTGCGGACCGGCAAGATCGAGCAACGTCATGCGAGGGAAGATCACCATCCCGATCTGAAGGGGCGGGGGGGCTGTTTCGGTGTCACTCATGACGAATCTCCATGTGTTTATTCAAGCCAACTTTGCAAAAGGCCAATCATAAAACTAAAAGCACGATCGGTCGTATTGTTCAAGAGGGAAGTGAGAGGTTGCGCTAACGAATTTATGATTGAATAATACGACCGGTCGTGCTTTTAGTTTTAGGTAACATAGATTGAGGCACATGATGGACAGACGCACTTTCACCAAATCGCTTCCTCTCGCGCTGACGGCGGTAAGCGCATTATTCAGCGCAAGAGCGGCGGCATTGCCTGGGGAAGCCAAACCGTCCGATCTTGCCTTGCCCAAGGGGCCGGGCATGAAGCCGGTCACTATCGGAATGTGGGTATTTCCTGGCATGACCAACCTTGATTTCGTCGGAGCGCACGGGATCCTGTCCCGGCCGCCATCCGCGAAAGTCTATATTCTCGGCAAGACGCTCGACCCTATTCCTGACGATGCGGGAAACCGCATTTTGGCCGACACGCTTTATACCGACGCGCCCGAACTCGACATTCTGTTCGTGGGCGGCGGCCCCGGCACCGAAGCCATGATGCAGGATCCGGCAGTTCTAAACTTCTTCCGGGAGCGTGCGCCGCGGGCGAAATATGTCACGTCCGTCTGCACAGGTTCGCTGGTGCTTGGCGCTGCCGGATTGCTGCGCGGCTACAAGGCCGCGTCGCACTGGACGACCATGGATATCCTGCCCACGCTTGGTGCAACGCCCGTGCATGAGCGCGTGGTCATCGACCGCAACCGGATGACCGGCGGCGGGGTGACGGCAGGTATCGACTTCGGGCTGACATTGGTGGACCGCATCTGGGGTCGCGAGATGGCCGAAACGATTCAGTTGGCGAACGAATATGACCCGCACCCGCCCTTCAACGCCGGCTCGCCGCTCACCGCTCCCGCCAGGTCGGTCCAGATGGTGCGCGCGATGGTGCATAAAGGCGTGACCAATATGGCCGCCGCTGCGGAACGCGCGGCGAAGCGCTTTACCTGAACAGGAAATCGGTGCCGCTGGCGTAGGCACGGCACCCGTGCAGACAGGAAAAGGGCGGCCCTGCAAAAAAGCAGGACCGCCCTTTCTTCATCCGTGAGGAGAAGAAGGATCAGGCCGGTTGTTCGCCGCCTTTGCCTGCGAAGCGCCGACGCGCGACCAGGGCGGCCGCCGCTGCGCCGAACAGCAGCACCATGGGCGGCGCGGGAACGTCGGTTCCGCCGCTGCTGCCGCTCGATCCGCCACTGGACGAGGCGGAGGAGGAACTGCTGCTCGCCGAGGACGAACTGGAGCTTCCCGAAGAACCGGACGAACCGCTGCTGCCCGAGCTGCCGGTCGATCCGCCGAAGCTGGACGAGCTTGAAGAACTCGATCCGCTGGACGACGAACTGGACGATCCCGAACTGGAGCTGCTGCCCGAGGAGCCGGACGACCCCGAGGAACCGGACGAGCCGCTGCTACCGGACGATCCCGAGGAACCGGAGCTGCCGCCCGACGAGCCATGACCGTGACCGGGCTTTCCGCCACCGCCATTTGACCCGCCCGACGAGGAAGACGAGCTGGACGAACTGCTCGAAGAACTGGAGGAAGACGAACTGGAACTGGAACTGGAGCTGCTTACATTGCCCGAGGAGGAGCTTGTCGAACTGACGCCCGAAGATGTGCTGACATTGCCCGACGATGTGCTGACGCCGCCCGTCGAGCTACTGACACCGCCGCTCGACGTGCTGACATTGCCCGAAGAGGTGCTGATCCCACCGGTCGAGGTCGATCCGCCGCTGCTGGTCGAGGACACGACGATGTTGCCGCCGCCGCTCCCGCCACCGCTGCCACCGAAAAAGCCGCCGAAGAACCCGCCGCCGCTGCCGCCGAAACCGCCACCGCCGCCCAGGACGACCGGCACCGATCCACCGCCCGATATCAGCGGGCCTTCGGCGCGTTCCGGCAACGGGATCGGCGCGGCCTGGTTGGTGACCGTCACGACCGCGGGCGCGCAGGACGCGGTGCGGACCACCCGGCGCTTGATCGTGCGCATAGCATAACGCTGTTTGGCGTGGGCGGTTTGAACCCCCTTCACATTTTTGACGACCGCCGCGCGCGGTTGCTCGGCGACATGAACGGCGCCCCCGCCGATCAGCGCTCCCCCGCATGTGCAGGCGCAAAGTTTGGCCAAAGCCATCCGAACCGACATAGCTGATACTCTTTTCGTTTCATCGCCGACTGCGCGGACCCCTGTTCAGGCCGGCAATCGCTATGTGCAGAAACGCAAAACAGCGGATGACTGCAACGGCGTTAACCCCCTTTGTGCGTCCCGCATCGGGAAAATGCACGGATACCGATCAACCGCTATGGTTAATGTCCCATAGTGGAACGGACGCTGGTTACCGGGTAAAGGCGATCGCCGAAACGCGGCATGTCGGGTGTGCGATTCTCGACTGGGCGCAAGTCCGGGCGCTGGGCCGCCGCTTGAGCGACTGCACGCTTGTGCAGGGCATCGCCGCTGGGTATAGGCCCGCTCAATCGGCAGGTGCGGCCCCGGCGATGTCGCGCCTGGCCGGTCAGGCCTGAACCTCGTGTCCGGAGAGCCAGATGGCATCGCTCCTCAATTCCGAAAATAGCGGCGGCGCGCCGTCAAAAAGCGGCATCATCCTGCCTGAAAACTACCGCCCGTCAGCCGACGAAGCCTTCATGAATCCGCAGCAACTGGAATATTTCCGTCAGCGCCTGCTGGACTGGAAAAAGCAGATCCTTGCCGAGGCGGAGGGGACGCTGGCGGTCCTGCAGAATGAGCCGCTGCGCGAACCCGATCTCAACGATCGCGCGTCGAGCGAGACCGACTGGTCGATCGAACTGCGCACCCGCGACCGTCAGCGCAAGCTGATCTCCAAGATCGATTCGGCGCTTCGCCGCATCGACGATGGCGAATATGGCTTTTGCGAAGTGACGGGTGAGCCGATTTCGCTCGGCCGGCTGGAAGCGCGCCCGATCGCCACCATGACGGTCGAGGCGCAGGAGCGGCACGAGCGGCAGGAAAAGGTTTCCCGCGACGATTAATCTTTCTTCCATGTTCTGCTGGCATTCCAGCGGCCTGATCCGAAGATTCTGACAGGCTTTGAAACATGAATGATGGCAAGGACGATATGGCGGACCGAGGCCCGGCACGCGGTGCGCGTCGCGACAGCCTGTTTCTGCTGACCGTCCTTAGCTCGCCCGAGGGGTTCAACCTTGGCAGTGCGCGTATCCGTAACCTGTCCGCAACCGGACTGATGGCCGATTGCGAACGGCCCTTTCGCAAGGGCGACCGCGTATCCATGACCCTGCGTGGAGTCGGCAAGGTCCAAGGTGTGATCGCCTGGGCCAAGGTCGATCGTGTCGGTATCGCCTTCGACACCAACATTGATCCGCACATGGCCCGCAAACCGGTAGGACAGGGCAAAAGCGAAAATGCCGTTCCAGACTATCTCCGCACGGTTTCGCCGCGTCGCGGGACGCAACGCATTTCATAATCGAAACTGTCAGCCAGAGAGTGATGGCTTTCAGTTAATCGAACGCCGTTCGTGCTGAGTATAGACTGAGCGCCTGCCGCGGGCGGGGAGTCGAAGGGGCTAGTCGGAGCCTGCCACCGCGAAGGCGGGGGATACGAACGGGTGGAGCTGATGTCATCAAGCCCTAAGCTGACGGAATAGGCATGGCCCCTGGCCAAGCCAGAGGCGGTGCGTCCAGCTCAAGGCGGATCGCACCGCGAAGAGGCATCGCGCGGCTAATGCGCGCTGATGCTGCTCATCTCTTCCTTGACCCGCAATTTCTGCTTTTTCAACGTCGCGACCAGGACATCGTTGGGCAGGGGGCGACTCGCCTCCGCCTTGATCCGGGCGTCAAGTCCTGCATGCTTGGCCTGCAACGCGGAAACATGGCTCTTATCCATGACATTCTCCTTGATACGAGTGTCGGGATAAAAAAGTAGATCATGATTCGCGTGACATGTCTTTAGGGGAATCGGGCTTTGCGACGATTTCCCTTCTGTATGCGGCAATCCGTTTTTCTGGCCTTTTATTCTCCACGGCTTCACGCGCAACCCTGTGCCGGATTGCGCCTTTCACGCCGATGCGCGATGATGGTCGTCATGAATCCCGAAGACATCATGCGGCGGCTGGAATTGCTGCGGATCGAACATCGCGATCTCGATTCGGCGATCAACGCGCTGGTGATCGGCGGCAATGGCGACCAGTTGCAACTGGCGCGATTCAAAAAGCGCAAATTGCGCCTGCGCGACGAGATCGCGGCGCTGGAGGATGCCCTGATCCCCGACATCATCGCCTGACGGCCCGGTCAGGATCGGCGTTTCCGGCGATCTATTTTGGGACAGCACATATTTCGCGCGACTCGGGCACGACAAGACTCCTGACAAAGGACCGGCGGCATGGCATGCCGCCATCATGCAATATGCCGAAACCCTCGATCCGGGCCTCCACCGCCGCCTCGTCGACAGTCTCTATGTCGAAGCGATGGTCATGGCCGACGAGGCGCGCGGGTATTTCGACCGGCAGGGCGACGCCGACCGGGACAGTCTGGACCTGCATGCCCGCATCGGCTTTTCCTGTGAATCGCTCAAGGTGACGACGCGGTTGATGCACGTCATCGCCTGGCTGCTGACTCAGCGCGCCTGGCAACGGGGCGAAATCGGCGCGGCGGCGCTGGCTGATCCGAAATATCATCTGGGCGAGGCCGCGCCCACCGCCGCCGCCGCGATCGCCGGTTTTCCCTTCGCCGCGCGGGCGCTGGTCGAGGGCAGCACCGACCTTTATAATCGCGTTGCACGGCTTCAGACGGGAATGGGCATGGGCGCGGGCACGAACGGGGCGCAGCCGGGCACCGGAACCGCCAATCCGGCGCGGGCGCTGCTCGACAGGCTGGAGCGCGCCTTCTAATCCACAAGCCGCGTAAGGCAACCTGCCGCAAAAGCGTAAGGCCCGCCCTTCTTCGCTGGCCAGACCCCGCACGACTGGGCTAGACCTTGCCGATGTTTTCAGGCTCGCGGCCCCATTGCCTTCGCACCTGCTGTCCGCACCATGCCTGGCTCCTGATCGCCATGCTCGTTGTTGTGCCTGCGGTTCAGGCACAAAGCGCCCGCCGCGCCGCGCCGCCGCCCGTGGTTCGCACCGTGCCGGGTGCGGTGGAGGCGCTTCCCGGCCTCGACCCGGAATCGCCGCTCGCGCCGATGACCGATATCGGCGTCGCCTGGCCCGACATGAACCAGCCGGACAGCGTTGCGCCGATCCGGGCTGAAACACCCGAGGACAAGGCGGCGGAAGCGGCTGTCGCCGCCATAGCGGTTGCGCCCGCCGACGCCGAAACCGTTGCCGAACAGGCCGATGTCGCCCGCGCCGCGGATTTCGACGGCAATGCCGAACGCCGTTATCATGTTGCGCTTTCCGGCGTGGACGCCATCGCCGACGCGCAGTTTCACGAGCGTTTCGCCCAGTTGTCGGTGCTGCACCAGGGGGAGGGCAAGCCCGCCAACCTTGCCCAGATCAATCGCCGCATCAAGGAGGACAGCGCATTGCTGGACCGGCTGATGCGCGCCAAGGGCTATTATGATGCGCGCATTCGCGGCTCGGTGTCCGCGCCGGGGGCGGGCGAAGACCGGTTGCAGGTCGGCTTCGATATCGTCCCCGGCACCCGTTATCTGCTCGGCTCGGTCGATGTGGAGGGGCTGGGGGAAGCCGGCGAACGGCAACAGGCGTTGCGCGACGCCTTTCCGGTCAAGGCCGGCGACCCGATCGACGCCGATCATATCGTCGCGGCGCAGGGATCGCTTGGCGTGGCGCTCGGCGAAAATGGCTTCCCCTTCGCCAGGATCGAGGAACCGCAGGTGCGGATCGACCATGAAGCGCGTAAGGGCGACCTTGACCTGATCGTCGCGACCGGCGGCTATCGCAGTTTCGGCCGGATCGTCATGCCCGACGCGCGCCCGTTCGATGCGACCCATATTCAGCGCATCGCCCGTTTCGATCCCGGCGATCCCTACAAGGCGTCCGATATCGAGGATCTGCGGCGCGCATTGGTAGCGACCGGGCTGGTGTCCTCGGTGACGCTGACGCCGCGCGATGCGGGCGATGGCAGCCATGTCGATCTGGACGTCGCCGTCACGCCCGCGCCGCCGCGCACGATCGCGGGGGAAATCGGCTATGGCACGGGCGAGGGCTATCGGATCGAGGCAAGCTGGCAGCATCGCAACCTCTTTCCGCCCGAAGGCGCGCTGACTGTGCGGGGCGTGCTCGGCACCCAGGAACAGTCGGGATCGCTGACCTTCCGCCGCAACAATTTCATGGCGCGCGACCGGGTGCTGACCGGGCTGCTCTCGGTCAGCAATATCAAGCGCGACGCCTATGATGCGCGCACCATCCAGCTCTCCGGCACGCTGGAGCGACAGACCAACATCATCTTTCAAAAGAAATGGGTGTGGAGCGTCGGCGCCGAACTGGTCGCCTCGGACGAGGCCGACAGTTTCAGCAAGATCGTCGGCGGCCGCCGCACCTTCCTGATCGCCGCCGTGCCGACCAGCCTGTCCTATGACGGCAGCGACGACCTGCTCAACCCCACCAGAGGCTTTCGCCTGGGCGGCCGTATCAGTCCCGAGCTGTCGTTGCAGAATGGCGCGTTCGGCTATGCCCGCGTTCAGGTGGACGGCAGCGTCTATCGGCCGGTGAGTGACAGGATCGTCGTTGCGGCGCGCGCGCGCTTCGGGTCCATCCTGGGGTCGAGCGCCAGCCGCATCGCGCCGTCGCGGCGCTTCTATGCGGGCGGCGGCGGGTCGGTGCGTGGCTACAGCTATCAGGACATCGGCCCGCGCGACGCCAATAACGACCCGATCGGCGGGAAGGGGCTGGCCGAATTTTCGCTCGAAACCCGTATCCGCTTCGGCAATTTCGGCGTGGTGCCGTTCGTTGACGCAGGCAATATCTCGACGAATTTTCTCCCGAACCTGCGCGATCTGCGTATCGGCGCCGGCATCGGCGCGCGCTATTACAGCAATTTCGGGCCGATCCGCGTCGATCTCGGCACGCCGCTTAACCCGCAGCCGGGCGATCCGCGCTTCGCCGTCTATGTCTCGCTGGGCCAAGCCTTCTGATGGCGGAGGATGCGCCCGTCCAACCCGCCCGAAACGCCCGGCCCTGGCCACGGCGCAGGTCATGGCAACGCTGGCTGCTGATCGGCCTGCTGTCACTTTTGCTGGCGGCCGGCGGCGCGCTGGTCTGGCTCGACAGCGAATCGGGCCACCGCTTCCTGATCGGCCGCATCGCCCGCGTCGCGCCTGAATCCGGCCTGCGCATCAGCGTCGGCGGGATCGACGGGAGCATTTACAGCAAGGCGACATTGCACGATGTCGCCCTGTCCGATCCCCAAGGGCGTTTCTTCGTCGCCCCGCGCGTCGATCTCGACTGGTGGCCCTTTGCCTGGCTGTCCAACCGGCTCGATATCGACCGGCTGGTAATCCGGGACGCACGTCTCGAAAAACTGCCCAAACTGAAACCGACCGCGCGGCAAGGCCCGATCCTGCCCGATTTCGATATCCGTCTGATGCAATTTTCGGTCGGCCGGCTGACGCTCGCCAGGGGGATCACCGGCAGGGAACAGGTGGCGACGCTTTCGGGCGATGCCGACATCCGGTCCGGCCGCGCGGTCATCGACCTGTCGGCGCGGGTGCTGGACGGCAACGACGCGATCCTGCTCTCGATCGACAGCAGGCCTGACGCCGACAGGTTCGATGTCGACGTTACGGTCAATGCGCCCAGGGGCGGCGTGCTGGCGGCGATGGCGGGATTGAAGCAGGACGCCAATCTGCGTGTGCAGGGCGATGGTCGCTGGACGCGCTGGAACGGCACGGCGGTCGGCACACTCGACCGGCAGCCGGCCGTGTCGCTGCGCCTCGGCGCGGCGCGCGGCACCTATATGCTGGCCGGAACGGTGGAGGGATCGGCCATCGCCGGCAACGGTCTGCTCCAGCGGATGAGCGCACCACGCTTGACGCTTGAGGGGCGCGGCACCTTCGTCGACCGGCTGCTCGACGGCACATTGAGCGCGCGGTCGGCGGCCATGCGGCTCGACGCCGACGGTGCGATCGACCTGCGCAAGGGCGGCTTCGACAATCTGCGGCTCGACCTCCGACTCGACCGGCCGCAGGCGCTGCTCAAAACGATGGCGGGGCAGGATATTCACGCTCTCGCGCGGCTGGACGGGCCGATGGACGATCTGAACTTCGCCTATCTGCTGCGCGCGAAGCGGCTGGCCTTCGGCAAGACCCTGCTTGGCGACGTGCGGGCGGAGGGCAAGGGGCATCGCGCCGGCAATCGCGCAGGGATGGGACCGCTGCTCGTCCCCGTCCGCCTGTCCGCCGCTCAGCTCGACGGGCATGGCGACATCGTCAAGGGCATCCTGCGCAACTTCACCCTGGATGGCGTGCTTCAGGTGCAGGGCCAAAGAATCGTCAGCAACCCGATGAAGATCCGTGCGGACAAATTGCGCGGGGCATTGCTGATGGTCGCTGACCTCCAATCCGGCACCTATGATTTCGGTCTCAATGGCGACATTACCGGATTGCTGATCCCCGGCTTCGGTGTCGTCGATGTGCGATCCGCCTTGCGCGCCGTGCCGGGTGCGGGTGGCGCATTCCGGTTGAGCGGGCAGGCCCAGGCGAAGATGCGTCGGCTCGACAACGCCTTCTTCCTGGGGCTGGGTGGCGGATTGCCGCAGGCGCAGGCCAGCCTGTCGCTTGGCCCCGACGGGCGGTTGATGCTGTCGAACCTGCGCCTGACCGCGCCGCTGATCGCGCTTGCCGCCAATGGCTATCGCCGCCCCGATGGCAGCTTCCTGTTCAATGGCGCTGGCACCCACCAGCGCTACGGCCCGTTCACGCTGGGGCTGGATGGCCGGATCGAAAAGCCGAGGGTCGACCTGCTGCTCGCGCACCCGCTGGACGCGGCGGGCCTGCGCGACGTGCATGTGCTGCTCGATCCCGATGATGCGGGCTTCGCCTTTACCGCCGATGGCGGCTCGACGCTCGGCCCGTTCACCGGCACCGGCCAGTTGCAATTGCCCAGGGGCGGACAGGCGGTGATCGCCGTCGCGCGGCTGGCCGTGGCGGGCGCGATCGCGCGCGGCGACATTCGCCCCGTCACCGGCGGACTGGACGGCCGCCTTGCGGTCAGCGGCCCGGTCACCGGCTTCGTCGCGCTCCAGCCGGTCGGCCAGATCCAGCAGATCGCAACCGAACTGACCGCCGCCGACGCCCGTTTCGACGGGCCGACACCGATCGCCGTGCGACAGGGCAAGCTGACCGCGACCGCGCTGCTCGATCCCGCAGGCACCACCATCGACGCGACGCTCCAGGCGCGCGGGGTGCAGACCGGGGCGCTGCGCATCGGCCAGATTGCCGCCAACGCCAGGCTGGTCGACGGCCGCGGCACGATCATAGCCAGCCTGTCCGGCCAGCGGGGCCGGCTGTTCGCGCTCCAGCTCGAAGCCGATGTCGCGCCCGGCCGCGTGCAACTGGTCGGCTCCGGCACGCTCGACCGCCGGGCGATCAGGCTGACGCGCCCCGCCATCTTCACCCGGATCGACGACAGGGAGACGGGCGGCTGGCGCCTGTCGCCCGCGACCATTCTCTATGCCGGCGGATCGGCGCAACTGGCGGGCCAGGTCGGCGGCGCGGCGACGCGGATCGAGGCGCGGTTGCAGAAACTCCCGCTGTCGCTGCTCGACATCGCCAACAGCGACCTGGGTTTGGGCGGACAGGCGACCGGCACGCTCAGCTATGCCAAGCCGCGTTACGGCATCCCCACCGGCACCGCGAACCTGCGCGTCCGGGGGCTGACCCGCTCGGGCCTGGCGCTCAGTTCCAGACCCGTGGACCTGGGTGTCAACGCTGTCCTGACCAACGACCGGCTCGCCGCCCGCGCGACGGTGGAGAGCGAGGGCAAGACGATCGGCCGGGCGCAGGCGCTGATGACCCCGCTGGGCAACGGCACCCTGCTGGAGCGGGTCCGCGACGCGCCTCTCTTCGCACAGTTGCGCTATAACGGCACCGCCGACACGCTGTGGCGGCTGACCGGCATAGAGATTATCGACCTGAGCGGTCCCGCCGCGATCGGCGCGGACATTCGCGGCAGCCTCGCCAATCCGTCGATCGCCGGATCGGTGGCGAGCGACGATGCCACGATCGGCAGCCCCGTCACCGGCATGCGCCTGACCGGCGTCAAGGCGCGCGGCCGCTTCGGCGGCTCGCAGCTCGTCATGTCCAGCCTGTCGGGCGTCACCAAAGGCGGCGGCACCGTGACGGGCAGCGGCCGCTTCGAATTTGCCGGCGCGCATGGCGTCGGCATGGACCTCAGCTTCCAGACCGATAACGCCGCGTTGCTTGAGCGTGACGACATCGCGGCGACCGTGACCGGTCCGCTGACGATCCGTTCCGATGGCGTCGGCGGCACGATCGGCGGCGATCTCGCCCTCAACCGCAGCCGCTTCACGCTTGGCCGGGCGGCGGCGGTCGCGCAAATCCCCGAACTGCGCCTGATCGAAGTCAATCGCCGCGGCGAGGAATTCGAAGCGCCCGCCGCCGCCGCGCCGTGGAAACTCGCGATCAAGGCGCGGGCGCGCAACCGGCTGATGGTCACCGGCCTCGGCCTCGACAGCGAATGGCGCGCCGATCTCGACATCGGCGGCACGGTGGTCAATCCGGCGATCGGCGGCACGGCCGATCTGGTGCGCGGCGGCTATGAATTTTCCGGTCGCCGTTTCGACCTCAAGGAAGGGCGCATCCGTTTCGATGGCGGCACACCGGTCAACCCGACGCTGGCGATCGTCGCGGAGGCGAACCTCAACGGCATCAGCGCGACGATCAATGTCGGCGGCAGCGGCCTGAAACCGATCATCAATTTCACCAGCATTCCCGCCTTGCCACAGGACGAACTTCTCTCGCGCCTGCTCTTCGGCACGTCGATCACCAGCCTGTCCGCGCCCGAGGCGCTGCAACTGGCGGCGGCGGTGGCGGCGTTGCAGGGCGGCAATGGCGGGCTTGACCCGATCAACGCCGTGCGCCGCGCCACCGGCCTCGACCGGCTGCGCATTCTGCCTGCCGATCCGACGATCAATCAGGGAACGGCGGTCGCCGCCGGCAAATATCTGACGCGCAAGACCTATGTCGAGCTGATCACCGACGGACAGGGGTATAGCGCCACCCGCATCGAATATCAGATCACCCGCTGGCTTTCGCTGCTGTCGAGCGTATCCACCGTCGGCCGTCAAAGCGCGAACGTCCGCGTCTCGAAGGACTATTGATATGGAGGAGAATGGGGCTTGCGCCGATCCCTGCAAACCCCGTTATTCCCGCGCAGGCGGGAACCTATATATCTGCCTGACCGAAGCCCGTCATTCTCACGCGACATCGGCCCGGCTTGGGTGCGATGACGATAGGGTAGATCACCCCGGATAGGGACTATCCTTCAACAACCCCGCCAGATGCGCCGCGTTGCCCGCGACCATTGCCGCCGTCTCGGTCACTTTCTTGGGCGTCTTCTTCAAATCCTTGAAATCCGTGTCCCCCATCGCCTCGCCAACCCAGTAACAGGCGGCAACGGCGGGGATGGTCCAGCCGACATCGTTCAGCGCCTGGAATATCTGCGAGGAGGACATATGCGCGCCATCCTCATTGCCCACGATCGCGGCGACCGCGACCTTGCCATAGCTCGGCATCCGCCCCTGATCGTCGGTTTCGTTCAGGAACGCGTCCATCCGCTCCAGCACCCGCTTGGCGACGCTACCGACTTGCCCCATCCAGATCGGCCCGCCGAAGATCAATACGTCATGCGCCAATATCTTTGCGCGCAGCGCTGGCCAGTCGTCGCCTTCGCCTTCGTCGGAGGTCACGCCCGGCTTGATGTCCAGTGCGGCGACGCGGACGGTCTCGCTGATCTTCACGCCCTTTTTCGCGAACGCCTTTCCAAGCACCGCGATCATCGCGTCGGTGGACGACGGCTCTTTCGCATCGGATTTGAGCGTGCAGTTGAGGGCGATGGCTTTTACGGGCATGGCGGACTCCGATAATCGTGCAGCGGGGACACATGACGAATAAGGACAATGCCCCAGCCGTCGATTTGTTTGCGCCAGGTGCCAATTGCTGGCGGGTCGAACCGGCGAAGCGTTTCTCGCTGATCGTCGACGCCGACGATTATTTCGCGGTCGCGCGTGCGGCGATGATCGGCGCGAAAAGGCGGATCATGCTGATCGGCTGGGATTTCGACGCGCGCATCCGCCTTGGTCCCGAAAATGCGCCGGACGGCGGCCCCGCGATCCTCGCCGATTTCATTCCCTGGCTGGTCGATCGCAACCCGGATCTGCACATCTATCTGCTACGCTGGGATACCGGCATGCTGAAGGCGCTGTTTCGCGGCGACACGCTGCTGACCGCGCTGCGCTGGAAAAGGCACAAGCGCCTTACCGCGCGCATTGACAGCCAGCACCCCTTTGCCGCCTCGCATCATCAAAAGATCGTGGCGATCGACGATTGCCTCGCCTTTTGTGGCGGCATCGACATGACCTCGGCGCGCTGGGACACGCGCGCCCATGAAGACGAGGCGCCCGCGCGGGTGCGGCCCGATGGCACGGCCTATCAGCCCTGGCATGACGCGACGAGCGCATTTGACGGTGCGGCGGCGGCGGCGATCGGCCAGCTCGCGCGCGACCGGTGGGAAGCGGCCTGTGGCGAAAAGCTGGAGCCGGTGAGCGGCGCAGCGCCATGCTGGCCGGAACCGCTGACCCCCGGCATGCGCGATATCGACATAGCGATCGCCCGCACCTATCCGCAGATGCGGCATCGCACCGCGATTTATGAGATCGAGCAGCTTTATGTCGACCTGATCGCATCGGCCAGGACGTGCATCTATGCCGAGAGCCAATATTTCGCCTCGCGCGCCATCGCGCTCGCGATCGCCGAACGGCTGCAACAGGCGGATTGTCCGGAGATCGTGATTGTAAACCCGCTGACCGCGGACGGATGGCTGGAACCGATCGCGATGGACACCGCACGCGCGCAATTGTTCGCGGCGCTGCAAAGGATCGACACGGGGGGCAAGCTGCGCATCTATCATCCGCAAACGGCGGCGGGCGCTCCCATCTACGTCCATGCCAAGGTGACGGTGATCGACGATCGCGTGTTGCGGGTGGGGTCGTCCAACTTCAACAACCGCTCGATGGGTCTGGACACCGAATGCGACGTCGCGATCGACGCCGAACGGCCGGGCAATGGCCATGCGTCAGCGACGATCGCCGCGATCCGCAACGATCTGGTCGCCGAACATCTGGGCGTGCCGCCCGCGCGGATCGCGACGCTGCTGGCGGAACGCGGATCGCTGATCGCGGTGATCGAGGCATTGCGCGGCGAAGGCCGCACCCTGGTCCCCTATGTTGTTCCCAGACTCAACGATGTCGAAGCCTGGCTCGCCGACAATGAAATTCTCGATCCGGAAGGGCCGGATGCACTGTTCGAGGCGATGGGGAAAGGCGGATTGTTTCGCGGATGGCGGCAAAGACTGCGCGGCTGGACGGGCGGGGCTTGATGGATAGCGGCTTGATCGATGGCGGAACCGAATATGTATCGCATCCGTTTCGGACGGCACAAAGATCAGGAGAAGACATGATGAAACGCATGACCATATTCGCCCGCGGCGTCGCCATATCCGCTTTGATGGCGTTGCCCCTAAGCCCGGCCATCGCCGGCAAACATGATCGCGCCAAGGAAGCGATCGCTCATGCGCAGGGCAAGATCGATGCCGCCAACAAGCTGGGCGCCAATGGCGACGTGCCGCGTATCCAGGCCGAGGCCGAAGCCACGCTGCGCACCGCCAGGGAAGATCTGGCGAGCGGCCATAAGGAAGCCGCGATCGCCGACGCCAATCGCGCGGCCGAGCTGGCTGATACGGCGATCAATCTTGCCGCGAAAAATCGTGCCGAGGCCGAGCAGGCGCAGCGCGTGAATGCCGAACAGACCGCCGCCGCCGCGCAGGAACAGGCCGCCGCCGCGACGGCGCGCGCCAATGCTGCGGAACAGACGGCTGCCGCCGCTCAGGCCGATGCCCAGGCCGCGCGCAATGCGCCACCGGTCGTGATCGCCGCCCCTGCGCCGACCACGACGGTCACGACCGAAACCACGAAGACAGCAACGGCGGCCCCGGTCCGGTCGAGCACCAGGACTGTCGTGCGCAAGCCGGTAAAGCGCAGCACAACGACTGCCGCGCGCGGCACGACCGAAAAAACCACGACCACGGTCACGACCCAGCCGAACTAAGTCTGACCCACCTGACCCACTCCTTTCCTAGTGAGGGGGTCAGGTGGCGTCGCTATGCTTGCCACCTCTCTGTCCTACATCCGGGCAAACTGTTATGAAGGGTAGTGATTGGAGTGATGACTTTCAGTTAACCCACTACCGTTCGTGCTGAGTAGAGACTGAGCGAAGTCGAAGGCTCGTATCGAAGCATCGCGCTCTAGACTCCTTTTAGCAATAAAATTACGCACTGCGGCATCAAAATGTCTTATTCTAAAGGAAATATGCGAAGCTAAGCGGCTTCTCTCCAACATCGCCGGCCTAGGCACCCGCGAAACGGCTGCCCTGTTCGCATTCGCAATATCATGCTATCGGCGCGGCCATGCTGAATCTGACGAACATCACCGTGCGCCTCGGCGGGCGCATCATTCTCGACAAGGCGACCGCCATGCTGCCGCCGCGCAGCCGGGTCGGCCTGATCGGCCGCAACGGTGCGGGCAAGTCGACGCTGATGAAGGTGATGATCGGCCAGATCGACCCCGACGATGGCCAGGCGGAAACGCCGCGCGGCACCGTTATCGGCTACCTCAAGCAGGACGCGCCCAGCGGCACGGCGACGCCGTTCGAGACGGTGCTCGCCGCCGATACCGAGCGCGACGCGCTGTTGATCGAGGCGGAGACCTGCGAGGACCCGGATCGCCTTGGCGAATTGTTCGAACGGCTGAACGCCATCGACGCCTATACCGCGCCCGCCCGCGCCGCCCGCATCCTTGTGGGCCTTGGTTTCGACGAGGACATGCAGGGCCGCCCGCTCGACAGCTTTTCGGGCGGATGGAAGATGCGGGTCGCGCTCGCCGCCCTGCTTTTTTCGCAGCCCGACCTGCTGCTGCTCGACGAGCCGTCGAACCATCTCGACCTCGAAGCGACGCTGTGGCTGGAAAATTTCCTCAAAACCTACCGCGCCACCATCGTCGTCATCAGCCATGAGCGCGACCTGCTGAACAACGTCGTCGATCATATCCTGCATCTGGAGGGCGGCAAGATCACTCTCTATCCCGGCGGCTACGATGCCTTCGAGCGCCAGCGCGCCGAGCGGCTGGCGCAATTGCAGGCGGCGTCCGAAAAGCAGGCGGCACAGCGGGCCAAGCTCCAGGAATATATCGCGAAAAACAGCGCCCGCGCATCGACCGCCAAGCAGGCGCAATCGCGGCAGAAGGCGCTGGCCAGAATGCAGCCGATCGCCGCGGCGATGGAGGATCCTTCGCTTTCCTTCGTCTTCCCTAGCCCGCCCGAATTGCGTCCGCCATTGGTCACGCTGGATATGGCGACGGTCGGCTATGGCGAGACCCCGATCCTCAAGCGCCTGAACCTGCGCATCGATCCCGACGACCGCATCGCGCTGCTGGGCCGCAACGGCAACGGCAAGACGACGATGGCGCGGCTGATCGCGGCGCAACTGACCCCGATGGAAGGCGGAATGACCAGTTCGCCCAAGATGAAGGTCGGCTATTTCACCCAATATCAGGTGGAGGAACTCGATACCGGCGACACGCCGCTCGAACATATGACCCGCCAGATGAAGGGCGCGACCCCCGGCGCTGTGCGCGCGCAACTCGGTCGCTTCGGTTTTTCGGGCGATCGCGCGATCCAGAAGGTCGGCAGTCTGTCGGGCGGCGAGCGCGCGCGTCTCGCGCTGGCGCTGATTACCCGCGACGCGCCCAACATGCTGATCCTCGACGAGCCGACCAACCATCTGGACGTCGACAGCCGCGAAGCGCTGGTGCAGGCGCTCAACGCTTATGACGGCGCGGTGGTGGTGGTCAGTCATGACCGCCACATGATCGAACTGGTCGCCGACCGGCTGGTGCTGGTCGAGGGCGGCACCGCCACCGAATATGAAGGCACGCTCGACGACTATACCAACCTGATCCTCGGCAAGGGCGGCAGCGGCGAGGAGGGTGGCGAAAAACTGTCCAAGGCCGACCGCAAGGCGCAGAAGCAAGCCGCCGCCTTGGCGCGCGACGCCGCCAAAGGGCTGCGGGAGGAAGTAACGAAGACCGAAAAGGCGTTGGCCGACCTGACCGCGCACCGCAGCCGTATCGAACGCGCGATGTTCGATCCGGCAACGGCGGGGCCGGCCGAGGCAAAGCTGACGATGGGCGATCTGATGCGCCTGCGCGGCGAGATCGAGAAGAAAATGGAAGCGGCGGAAGCGAAGTGGCTGGAAGCGAGCGAGGCGCTGGAAGCGGCGGCCTCCTGATCCGCCGATGGCCGGGACCCTTCGCATCCAAAGCGTAGCGTGGGGGCGATCGGTCATTCCCTATCTGGTCCTGCTTGTCGCAATTTCGGGTTCGCTCGCCTACTGGCCGGGCCTCGTCACCTGGGATTCGCTACGCCAATATGATCAGGCACTGAGCGGCGCGTTCGACGACTGGCATCCGCCGGTCATGGGGTGGATTTGGCGGCAATTGCTCCCGCTGGCCCATAGCCCAGCGCCGATGCTGCTGCTCCAGCTTGGGCTTTATGCCTCCGGTTTCGCGATGATCGTCAAGGTCTTGCTGGTGAAACGCCGATTTGGTCTGGCCCTCGCTATCGCCTGTTGCACCCTGCAACCGATTATAATCGCTTTGATGGCGACGGTCATCAAGGACAGCCTGATGACAGGCGCATTGCTATGCGCGACAGGCTTGATCGCGACCGTGGAATATGGCCGCCAGTCGCGGTTCACGGTCGCCATCAGCCGGGCGGTCGCGCTGCTCCTCTGCCTTTTCGCAGCGGCTTTGCGGTTCAATGCCTTTCTGGCGATATTGCCCTTGACCCTTTGGGCCTTGCCGCCCATCGCCCGGTCCGGTTGGCGTACGGCCGTTCCAAGCATGGCTGTGGTCGCGGCGATGCTGCTCACCGCCATGCCCGTTGCCAACCGGCTTGTCGGCGCGGAACGGAGCGATGTCGCGCTGTCGCTGGTCATCTTCGATCTTGCCGGGATGACGGAGCATTCGAGTGAAAATCTTTTTCCGCCGCTGGGCGTTGCCGATCCGGTCGCGGCCAATCATCGTTGCTATACCCCCGTCAAGTGGGACAGCTATTCCTGGTGGGTAGATCATCTATGCCCGATCAATTTCGATCTGGTGCGTCGCTATGTACATGACCATCATGTCAGCCCGGTGCGCCTGTGGCTGTCGGCCGTGCTGCATCATCCACTTGCCTATATCGCGCATCGGGCCAGCCACTGGAACATCAATGCCCGTTTCCTCGTCGAGAACGAGGTCGAGCGCCCCGTTCAGGTAGAGGCCCCGCCCAACATATGGCATTTTGCGGTTACCCCGAATGTGGGCGTGACGATCGTCGACACGATGGCGCTGGCCAGCGCGCATAGTCCGCTCGGCTGGCCATGGTTCTGGATGGCCGCGATGGCGGTATTGCTCTGGATCAGGCGGCGACACCCCTGTGATCTCGTCGCTGTGCTTGCCGGGTCCGCTTTGCTGTATGGCCTGGGCTATGCCGTTTTTAGCGTCGCATCGGAACTGCGCTATTATCTGTGGACCATGTGCGCTGGCGCGATCGCGCTTGCGCTCGGTTTTGCCGGGGACGGAATGAAACGAAGCGCGTGAATTCCGCGCTCATGAAAAAGGCCCGGCTGCCTCGCACAGCCGGGCCTTCCCCTAGCGTCTGGTGAGGAGATCAGCCGCTATAGTACATGTCAAATTCGACGGGGCTGGGGGCCATTTCCCAGCGATAGACTTCGGGCCACTTCAGCTCGATATACGCATCGATCTGATCCTTGGTGAAAACGCCGCCCTTCAGCAGGAAGTCGTGATCGGCGATCAGGCTGTCGAGCGCTTCGCGGAGGCTCCCGCAGACAGTTGGAACCTGCGACAATTCTTCCGGCGGAAGGTCGTAGAGATTCTTGTCCATCGAGCCGCCGGGATGGAGTTTGTTCTGGATACCGTCGATGCCGGCCATCAGCAGCGCCGAGGTGGCAAGATAGCTGTTGGCGAGCGGATCGGGGAAGCGGAACTCGACGCGCTTCGCCTTGGTGCCCGCGCCGTAGGGGATGCGGCACGACGCCGAACGGTTGCGCGCCGAATAGGCGAGCAGCACCGGCGCTTCAAAGCCCGGCACCAGCCGCTTGTAGCTGTTGGTGGTCGGGTTTGTGAAGGCGTTGATCGCCTTGGCATGCTTGATGACGCCGCCGATGAAATAAAGGCAGGTTTCCGACAGGCCGGCATAGCCGTCGCCGGCAAAGGTGTTCACGCCCTTGTTCCATATCGACATATGGGTGTGCATGCCCGATCCGTTGTCCGCCTTGATCGGTTTGGGCATGAAGGTCGCGGTCTTGCCATAGGCCTGCGCCACCATCTTCACGACATATTTGTAGATCTGGATGCGGTCGCAGGTTTCGACCAGCTTGCCGAAGGTCAGACCCAATTCGTGCTGGCTGGCCGCGACTTCATGATGATGCTTGTCCATGGGCAGGCCCATTTCAAGCAACGTAGTCACCATTTCCGCGCGGATGTCGGTCGTGACATCGACCGGGCCGACCGGGAAATACCCACCCTTGGCGCGGGGACGGTGGCCGCTATTGCCATTCTCATAGGTTGTGCCGCTATTGGTCGGCAATTCCACATCGTCCAGCTTGTAAAAGCTGGAACTGTAGCTGTTGTCGAACTCCACGCTGTCGAACATGAAGAATTCAGGCTCGGGACCGATGAAGACCGTGTCGCCCAGACCTGTCGACTGCAGATAGGCTTCAGCACGCTTCGCGGTCGAGCGCGGATCGCGCGAATAGAGCGAACCGTCTTCCGGTTCCACGATGTCGCACACCAGGATCAGCATCGGCGTCGCGCTGAACGGATCGACATAGACCGCGTCCAGATCGGGTTTCAGGATCATGTCGGATTCGTTGATTTCCTTCCAGCCCTCGATGGAGGAGCCATCGAACATCAGGCCGTCGGTCAATTCGTCTTCGCCAATCACGTTGGCGCTCATGGTCAGGTGATGCCAGGCGCCCTTGGTATCGGTAAAGCGGACATCGACCCACTCGATCTCCTTTTCCTCGATCAGTTTGAGAATATCTTTTGGCGTATTCGCCATGTTTGCTTACCCTTCCATAAGGCCCCCCGTGGGGCGGATACTGATAAAATCTTTTACGTCGTTACCGACGGAACCCCTGAAAATTTATCTCAAATCGCGTCGTCGTCACGTTCGCCGGTGCGGATGCGCAGCGCGGTTTCAACGGCATAGACAAAAATCTTGCCGTCGCCGATCCGACCGGTCTTGGCGGCGTTGGCGATCGCTTCGATCGTGCGTTCGGCCATGCTGTCCTCGACCACGACCTCTAGCTTCACCTTAGGCAGGAAGTCGACGACATATTCGGCGCCGCGATACAGTTCGGTATGACCCTTCTGCCGTCCGAATCCTTTGGCTTCGGTCACAGTGATACCGGAAACGCCGACTTCATGGAGAGCTTCCTTCACCTCATCCAGCTTGAACGGCTTGATGATCGCTTCGATCTTTTTCATGACGCTTGTTCCAACCCCAAGGAGACCCGGCAGGGCCAGTTATTTGATTATGCAAAACAGATGACGCCGGGCCATGGTCGGTGCTTTCTCATATTGCCGGCGCGCCTCGCGCGCCTGCTATACGAAATTACAATTATTGTGCCAATTGTCGAATCGCCGGAACAGCTTCTGCGATGCGGCAAAATTTGTCCACCTTGCTCATATTGAGAGCAGATGTTGCGAATAATGCTTGGTTTTTAGGCACGGATAACTAACCCACTAAGCGATTCGTGGGTCAGTCACGCACTGGCCGAAAAAATGTTATTTCTTGGTTGCGCTGTCGACCGCACCACCGACCTTGTCGGCGGCTTGCCCAATCGATTGCGCAGCGCCGGCAACCGAGTCATCCTTGTTATTTTGGCTTGTCACCAGGAAATAAATACCCAGGGCGACGACCAGGAGTAACAGGATTGCTATAACTGCGGTCATACCGCCACCGCTCTTTTCGACGATAATCTTTTCGTGCGTATCGGTCATGGTTACTCTCCTATTGTCAGGAGATTAAAACCGTTTCACCACTATCATGGTTCCCATAGGGCGGGGCGTCGAGACCAGCCGGACTCTTGGTGAAAATTTCGCAACCTGTTTCGGTGATGCCGATCGAGTGTTCGAACTGGGCGGAGAGAGTGCGGTCGCGGGTAATTGCCGTCCACCCGTCGTCCAGCATACGGATGCCCGGCTTGCCGATATTGATCATCGGCTCGATCGTGAAAATCATGCCAGGCCGCAATTCCGGTCCTGTGCCTGGCCTGCCGACATGCACGACTTCTGGCGAATCATGAAATACCCGGCCCAGCCCATGGCCACAAAAATCACGCACCACACCATAGCGGTGCCGCTCCGCATGGCTCTGTATCGCATGGCCGATGTCGCCCAGATGGTTGCCCGGACGTGCCTTATCGATGCCCAGCATCAGACATTCATAGGTGACGTCGATCAGCCGCCGGGCCTTGATTGGCGCTTCGCCGGCAATATACATGCGGCTGGTATCGCCATGCCAGCCATCGATGATCGGGGTCACGTCGATATTGACTATATCGCCGTCCTTTAGCTTGGTCTCGCCAGGAATCCCGTGACAAATCACATGATTGATCGACGTGCAGCAGCTATGCGCGTAGCCGCGATAGCCAAGCGTGGCAGGCACGCCACCGCCATCCAGCGTCATGCGTCTCACAATGTCGTCCAACTCGCCTGTGGTCACGCCCGGGACGACATGCGGCACCAGCGCGTCGAGTATTTCGGCCGCCAGCCGCCCAGCCTTGTGCATTCCCGCAAAGGCCGCCGCATCATAAAGCTTGATCGCAGCCGATCGGGTTGTCGGGCTGTCGGCGGTCATGGTCATATATTCGGTCATACCCGCCCTATAGCGGCGCTGACCGTATTTTACGAGAGGGCGGCATGGCGTCTGCCGCTCTCTCGCGCTATGGCGGCGGGATGAGCGCCGAAACACGCATTTGGACTGCCGCCCTGATCGTCATCGGGGATGAAATCCTGTCCGGTCGCACGCAGGACAAGAATATCGCGCAGATCGCGACTTGGCTGAATGTGCAGGGCATCCGATTGAAGGAAGTGCGCGTCGTGTCGGATGCGGAGGATGCGATCGTGGAAGCGGTCAACACGCTTCGCGCGCGCAACGATTATCTGTTCACTACCGGAGGCATCGGGCCGACGCATGACGATATAACGGTGGATTCGATCGCTGCCGCACTGGGTGTCGGCGTGGAGGTGCATCCGAAGGCGCGGGCTGTGCTGGAGGAATATTATGCGACACGCGGCGGCCTTACCGACGCGCGGCTGCGCATGGCGCGGGTGCCGGCGGGCGCCGGGTTGATCGAAAACCGCCTGTCGGGCGCGCCGGGCATCCGCCACGGTAATATCTTCATCATGGCAGGCGTCCCGCACATCACCGCGATGATGCTGGACGCGCTGACAGGCACGTTGCAGGGCGGATTGCCGCTGCTGTCGACACAGATCGGTTGCTGGGTCGCGGAAAGCGAGATCGCGGATCTGCTGGGTCGCACCGAGCGGGCGCATGCAGGATGCCAGATCGGCAGTTATCCCTTCTTTCGAGAGGGGCGCACCGGGGCCAATTTCGTGATCCGTTCGACCAGCCAGGAAATACTCGACGCCTGCACGGCGGACTTGTCCGGAGCGCTGGAACGTAGCGGCTGGGCCGTGGTCGCCGGAGGTATCTAGACCCCATTGGTGCACGACCGGTGACGTGCGGTGGGGGCGCTACCTGAACAGATATTCGGCAAGCGACGCTACGATTGGATCGTCGCGCCGATCGTGACGCACCGCCTGACGCACGTCGATGGCCGGAAGGGAAATTTCGAGCGGAAGCCTTTTTATTCCAGCCATCCGCGCGAAGTCGCGCGCGAGGGGGCCAAAGGCGGCGAAATAGCCTGCCCCTTCACGCACCGCCGTCATTGCCGTGAAGAGATTGTCGCTTTCCATCAACGGGATACCAGTATCGACTCCGGCCTTTTCAAGTGCCTGGTCGATCAGATGACGAAGGCTGTTGTCAGGAAGCAGGGTAATGGATTGACTATTCTCAACATCCGCAACGGTAGCGATATCCGATCCGGCGAGCGGATGCGCCTCTCCGATATAGAGAGCGAGCGGCTCGCTCCAGGCATAGCGCGAGTCGAGATCATCATCCCCCAACGCATAATAATAAGCGATATCGGCACGGCCCCGCTTGAGCAGCGGCGTGGCCTGCGCAGCGGTATGCACGTCGAGGTCGAGCGTGATCGCAACATCGCCGTTGCTTTGCTCGAACGCGTCGAGTGCTTCCTGGAAATGGCTGAATATGGCGGGGTGAGTAGCGATAATCACCTGCTGGCGAAGGGGCAGGGCAAAGGGTGCGATCTGCTCGACCGCCGGATGTGGTGCAGCGTCACTCATTGCAGCGGGAATGGAAAGCATAGGTGTGGCCGCGACCGGCGCATCCGGGGCATTCCATTGCTCAAGCGTGGCTTCCGACAATCGCTGCATGGCCGAAACGGTCGTACGGCCGACGCCGGTCAGCCGGGCCATGCCGCCGGTCATGTCAAACAGGCGATGGCCCAGCCGATCCTCCAATGCCGTTATGTTACGGATTATGTCGGGCGCGGGCAGGTTCAGCAAAGCGGCACATTCGGCGACACTTCCCGACGCGACCAACTGCGCGAAAATGTCGAGCTGGTGCAGCGTCGGTGTCGTCATGGGGAAAGGTTAGGGCAAAAGCGGGACAGGGTTAAGCTGTTTGTCAGCTTGCCGAAGTTCGCGCGCAAAAGAGCTGGTTGACGTGGCCGGGGCTATGGTGGCAATGCGCGTGACCGATGGCGGCGCGGGTATAGCTCAATGGTAGAGCACTAGCCTTCCAAGCTTGTGATGCGGGTTCGATCCCCGCTACCCGCTCCATCGAGTCGTAAGCGCAGACATATTTTGCCCGCTGACTGTTAGCTGTTGTGCGGTGAAGACGGCTAATTTTCCGACCGGATGCTGCGACACATTACCGTAAAACAGATATGATGATCCTGCTGAAAGAGCGCGACCAAAAATCAGCGCCCGTGCCATGACTTTCCGCTTCATAAGGGAGAAGGACATGATAGACGTCAATTATCTTCTATACCGTCAACAGATTGCGCTTATCCGTGCGTCTGATGCGGATCGTATGGAAAGCCGTGCAAGTCATGAGGGCATGGCACGGGCCTATCGTGCCCAAGTCGATGCCTATCGACGGCAGAACCGGACATAGTTCATACGCAACGCTGCATAAGGTAAAGCGACCGATTGCCGGTCTCACGCATGACAGCATAAACGCCAGGGACTGATCGCCCACCCACTAGACCGGTACCCCGTAAAGATCATGCTCGTCGGCGTCCTCGATAGTGACGTGCAGGATGTCGCCTTGCTTCCGTCCGTCACCCACGTCGCGCAGGAAGACGTTGCCGTCGATCTCCGGCGCGTCGGCCTGCGAGCGTGCGGTCGCGCCGATGCTGCCATCCTCCTCGTCCGGCGCGCCGATCTCGTCGATGATGACGGGCAGGACGCGGCCGATCTTCGTATGCAGCTTCGCGGCGGAAATGGCTGCGGTTTTTGCCATGATCCGCTGATAGCGCTCTTCCTTCACCGCTTCCGGCACCGGATCGGGCAGGGCGTTTGCCGCCGCGCCCGCGACCGGTTCGAAACGGAATGCGCCGACGCGATCGAGTTGCGCCTCGTCCAGCCAGCGTAGCAGATATTGAAAGTCTTCTTCGGTTTCGCCGGGAAAACCCACCACGAAGCTGGAGCGGATCGCGATGTCCGGCGCGATGCTGCGCCAGGTTCGGATGCGGTCCAGCACTTTTGCCTCATTGGCGGGGCGCTTCATGCGCTTGAGCACGGCGGGCGCGGCATGCTGGAACGGAATGTCGAGATAGGGGGTGAGCAACCCTTCGGCCATCAGCGGAATGACCTGATCGACATGGGGATAGGGATAGACATAGTGCAGCCGCACCCAGGGAGCATGGCCCTCGGGTGTGCGTAGCTGGCCGAGTTCGCGCGCCATGTCGGTCATATGCGCGCGCACCTCGCGGCCATGCCACATACGCGGCTCATGGCGGGTATCGACGCCATAGGCCGAGGTGTCCTGGCTGATGACCAGCAATTCCTTCGTCCCCGCCGACACCAGCTTTTCCGCCTCGCGCAGCACCGCGTCGATGCGGCGGCTGACCAGATCGCCGCGCAGCGACGGGATGATGCAGAAGGAACAGCGATGGTTGCAGCCTTCGCTGATCTTCAAATAGCTGTAATGGCGCGGGGTGAGCTTGAGGCCACCCTCCGGCACCAGATCGACGAAGGCGTTGGGAACGGGGGGCGAAGCGTCGTGGACGGCGTTAACGACCTGCTCATATTGATGCGCGCCAGTGACGGCCAGCACGGTCGGGAAGCGCGCGCGGATCAACTCGGCCTCATTGCCCATGCAGCCGGTGACGATGACGCGGCCATTCTCCGCGATCGCCTCGCCGATCGCTTCCAGCGATTCTTCCTTGGCGGAATCGAGAAAGCCGCAGGTGTTGACCAGCACGACGTCGGCCCCGGCATAGTCCGCCGACATCTGGTAGCCGTCGGAGCGCAGCTTGGTCAGAATCCGCTCGCTGTCCACCAGCGCCTTGGGACAGCCGAGCGAAACCATGCCGACTTTCGGCGCGGGGGGAAATGCGGTTGTTGCCATGATCGGCCGTCCCATAGGGATTTTATGGTGCAATGTCACGCCGACGAATATTGGCTGGTGATCTGGCCTGGCCTTGCTTCGCGCCGAGGAAGAAGATTTCGCGCAGAGGCGCAGAGGGCGCGGAGATGAGGTCGGCGGGCATACAAGGAATGACGGGAAGCGATATGACGCGCGGCAGCCTTTCTGTGTTTATTTTTCTTCTCCGCGCCCTCTGCGCCTCTGCGCGAAATCTTCTTCCTCCGTTTCACGGCCCACCTACCGCCCCGGCAACAGGCTTTGCGGATCGACCGGCTTGCGGTCCTTGCGGATTTCGAAATGAAGCAGCGGCCGGCTCGCATAACCGGTGTCGCCCGTCGCGCCGATCACCTGCCCTCGGGTCACTTTCTGCCCGCGCACCACGTCCACCCGCGACGCATAGCCATAAGCGGTGACCCAGCCGCTGCCATGATTGATGAGCACTAGCCCGCCGAATACCGAGACCTGATTGCCGGCATAGGCGACGACACCGCCGGCCGACGCGCGGATCGGCGTACCGATGGGACTGGCGATATCGATGCCGTTGTTGCGCTCGCCGCTCGCGCCGGGGCCGAAGCGCGCCATCACCTTGCCCGTCAGCGGCCAGGCGAAAGTGCCCGTGAACGCGCCCGGCTGCACGATCGGCATGGTCGGTGCCAGCGCCTTGGGCTTCGTCGGCGCGGCGGCGACCGCCTTGCCCTCGGCCGTGGCCGGCTCGCCGCCGGTCAGCACATCGTCGATGTCGATGCGGAAAGCGGCGGCGCGCTCCTCCATCGTCGGCGCGCGCAGCGGCGCATTGGCGGGCAGCATCAGCCGCTGGCCCCGGCGCAGCGCATAGGGTTCGACCAGGCCATTGAGTTCAACCATCCGGCCCCAGTCGACGCCATAGGCCTGCGCAATGGCGATACCCGTCTCCCCCACGGCCACCAGATGATAGCGGCCGGCCGGGATCGTCAGCGTCTGCCCCGGACGCAGCAGATAGGGCGCGGTCAGGCGATTGGCCTTCGCGATCATCTCCGATCCCGCCCCGGTGCGATTGCCGACGCCGCGCAGCGTGTCGCCCGGCTGGACGATATAGTTCTGCGCCTGAACGGTCGTGGCGTTGGCGACGACCGGGCGCACGACCCAGGGCGGGTCATGATCGACCAGCGCAACGCTGTCGGCGTCGAGCCGGGGCGGGGCGGGGCCATTGTCCGGGGATGGCGCGGCGGGCTGCGCGTGCGGGCGGCGATCGACCCCGTCATTGGGAATGCACGCCGTCAGGCTGGCCGCCAAAGGCAGCGCGCAGAAAAATTTTATCATGTCGTGATGCCCCCGCATGGGGGGATGTTAGCCTATTTTGGCGGGCGTGCGATAGCCTTTTGGTCACGCCCGCGCGGGCGGCGATCCCTCAATAATCCTTCGAATAGCGCCCGTTCACCGAAGTCCCCGCCGTGCCGCCGGTCTGCGACAATATGCTCAGCGTCTTGGACAGCGCGATCTCCAATTGGGTGGCGGTATAGCCGCGCCCGTCGGTGATAATCTCCACATAGACATTGTTAGTTAGATATTGCCCCGCCGCAACCGACGTGCCGCGTCCGCTCGTCTTGTCCGCGCCCAGCACGCGCAACCGCGACAGCCCGGTCGCGCCCTGCAGCTTGCCCAGCGGATTGAGACCGCCGCCACTGCCGCGCAGGCCGTTCAGCGCCGCCGCCAACTGCACCGCCTGCAACGGCGACAGGTTCGCGACATTGCTGCCGAACAGGATGCGCGAGAGCACTTCGTCCTGCGGCAGGCTGGGTGTCGAACTGAACGCGATATCGGGCCGCTGCGCCGTGCCGGAAACGGTCAGAATCGCGGTTACATTGTCCGCCGTCGTGCTCGCGGAAATCGCGATCGTCGGATTGTAGAGTTCGTCGCCGTTGAAATCGATCTGCCCGCGCGTCAGGTCGAACCGCTTACCGGAGAAGCTGTAAGTGCCGCGAATGATCTTCAGGCGGCCTTGCACACGCGGCGCGGCGGTGGTGCCGGTGATCCGCATGTCGGTCGACCACTCCGATTCCAGCCCCATGCCGCTCACGAAGATCTGGTTGTCGGCGCGCACATGCAGGTCGAGCCTGAACAGGCTTGGCGGTCCGGCGACCGGCTTCTTCGCGGTCGCGATCTCGACCGGCTGGCCCTTGCGCCGCACACCCTTAAGTTCTGCGACCTGCGCGCCGCCTTGCCGGATGATCTGATACCGCAATTCCGGCAGCGACAGGTCGCCCTTGATGAGCGCGCCCGCACCGGCGCTGTTGGTGATGGCGATCGTCCCGCTGACGGTCGTCCCAAGCGCATCGCTGTTCGCCAGCCGCGCATCGTCCAGCTTGACCTGGATGTCGAGCGGATAGCCGCTCGCAGCCGCCAGGCTGATCCGGCCGGTCGCCTGCACCGTGCCGTCGCCGGCCTTGCCGCTGAACTGGCGGATTTCCAGCCGGTCGTTGGTGAACAGCCCGTCCAGCTTCATGGCGGTCACGCGGGTGCCGAATGTGGTGTTGGTATAGGTCAGCGCATTGGCGCGCACCACGCCGTTCAGCCGCGGGTCGCTCACGCGCCCGCTGAAGTCGGCGGCGACGGCAATGCCTCCCGCCAGTTGCTGGTCGGCTTGCCCGGCGAGGCTGAACAGCACGTCCGCTGGGCCATTATAGCGGATGCCGCCGCCCAGCGATCCGGCCATCAATCGCTCGGTCCAGTTGCCGCTGCCCGCCGGCGTCATCGTCGCGACGATTCGTCCGACCGCCACGCCATTCTTGCGGATCAGCGCGCGTATGTCCGCGCCGCCAGTGCCCAGCCTGCCCTCGACGGTCATGCCCACCGGCTCGGACACCGCCGCCAGGCGGTTCGGGTCGCTCTCGATGCCGGAGGAGTACGACGCGACGTCGGCCGCCGCGTCCGAGAGCACGCCGTCGAGCGGTGTGGTCCCGGGACAGACGTCCAAGTAAGCCGATCGCCGAGAAGGCCTGACGCTCCGCCGCCCC
>CAXUEQ010000020.1:0-37457 GCA_964250175.1 uncultured Sphingobium sp.
GCATGCGATGAGTCACCGCGCCGACGCGTTCAAAAAGCTGGTGGCGTCTGTTTTCTAGGCCTTTCTAGGGGGTGCCATCGGCCTTCTGGCCAAAGACATTGCCCGGCGGGGCATAGCGGCAGACGAGATAATCGTCGTTGCCGCTCGACGCGAGGCCGCAGCCCACGCTCTTGGTGTCGCGCCAGATCATCTGGCTGTAATGGCCGACATCGGCCCAATTGCCCGTGGTGCTGATGTCCGGAAAGACGCGTGGCATATAATAGCGGCGCTCGTTGCTCCAGCCGCCCGCCATATCGGCATAGCTGAACGCGCCCCGCGTCCCCATCCAGAGATTCTCGCCCTCGGGTCGCGACCGGGTGGCAGGCTTGCTGTGGCGAAACTGGCCGGTGCTGGCGAGTGTGCGGGCATAGTCCAGCGCGTCGGCGGCGAGCGCGGTATCCCATGCCAGCGGCGCGATATGCACGGCCGCCCGCGCGGCGGAATGGGCGCGCATCATAGTGTCGCGCAGCAGCGCATCGCCGCGCGGCGGCGGCGGATCATCATCGTCCACCTCGATCTCGACCCATTGTCCGGGCGGCTGTGCTGGAGCCGGTCCGGTCGCGACAGGCGCTGCCAGCAAGAGTGGCCACAAGTGCAAAATACGCATAAGACCCCGCCCGACATGAGCGCCCTTATTGCACCGGAAACTCTTAACAGCAGCCGAACCGGCGATCTGGCGCTCTATATCCATTGGCCCTTCTGTGTCTCCAAATGCCCCTATTGCGATTTCAACAGCCATGTCCGCGAGGGGATCAACCAGGTGGCCTGGTGTGACGCCTTGCTGGCCGACATGGCGCATGAAGCCGGCCTGACAGGCGGGCGGCGGCTGGGGTCGATCTTCTTCGGCGGCGGCACACCTTCGCTGATGCCACCCGCGACGGTCGATGCGCTGATCGCGGCGGCGGGGCGGCACTGGGGCCTGGCCGGCAATATCGAGATAACGCTGGAAGCCAATCCGAGTTCGGTGGAGGCGGCGCGCTTCGCCGAACTGGCGGCGGCGGGGATCAATCGCGTGTCTTTGGGACTGCAAGCGCTCGACGACGAGGCGCTGCGCTTTCTGGGGCGCGCGCATGACGTGGCCGAAGGGCTGGCCGCGCTCGACACCGCGCAGCGGCATTTCGGCAGGGTGACGTTCGACCTGATCTATGCGCGGCCCGATCAGAGCGAGGCCGCGTGGGAAGCCGAACTGGGGCGCGCATTGTCCTTCGGCACCGGTCATCTGTCACTCTACCAATTGACGATCGAGCCGGGGACACGGTTCGAGACGATGGTGCGGCGTGGCGACTTCCTTCCCGCCGATCCGGATCATGGCGCGACCCTGTTCGAGCTGACGCGGGACATGACGGCGGCGGCGGGGCTGCCCGCCTATGAGATCAGCAATCATGCCCGGCCCGGCGAGGAGAGCCGGCATAACCTCACATATTGGCGCTATGGCGACTATGCCGGCATCGGGCCTGGCGCGCATGGGCGGCGAAACGGCGTTGCGACATTGCGGCACAAAAAGCCGGAAAACTGGATCGGCGCGGTGGCGCGCAACGGCCATGGCCTGAAGAGCGAAGAAAGGCTGGCGGGAGAGACGCGTGCCGCCGAGGCGCTGCTTATGGGCCTGCGTCTGCGCGAGGGCGTCGATCTGGCGCGAATCGCTGCGGCAACAGGCGTTCCGGAAGCGGCGCTGATCGATGCGAAAGCCCTTTTGCATCTACAGAAATTGGGCTTGGTTTCGCTGACCGGGTCGGCCCTGCGCATCCGGAAGGCAGGAATGTTGTTGCTTGACGCAATATTACCAGAACTGGTCGTAATTTAGCATCCCCCGTGTGACATTATGAAATTACGCTACGGAAAGTTGCATAAAATGAAAAAATTTCTTCCTTTCGATCATGTAATGATCTATCGGCGCGACAACTGATGCACAGTATGGAATTGCTCTGCATCGCACGAAATCCTGTAGTGCCCGACAGCAACGACAGGATGCGCCCCTCGTTCATCCCTTGCACGAGGGGCGTTTACCCTTTCCCTCGCACGATCGAAATGCCTACAGTCTGACCATGTCAGCCGCATCCACCCTGATCGCCGACTGGCGTCGCCATTTGACGCAGGACCGGCGGCGGTCGGTGCATACGGTGCGCGCCTATATCGCGACGGCCGAGCGCCTGATCGATTTTCTGCAAGCACATCAGGGCGCTATGGTCGCGCAAAGCCATCTTATGTGCCTGGGAGCGAGCGACCTGCGCGCCTTCCTGACCGACCGGCGCGGCGACGGGATCGGCAATCTGTCGGCCGCGCGCGAGCTTTCGGCGGTGCGCGGATTTTTGCGTTTCGTGGGTGGCGACGGCGCGACCATCCCGGTGCTCAAGGGGCCAAGGGTGAAACGCGGCGTCCCCCGGCCGATCGCGCCGGACGAGGTGATCGCGCTGGCCGAAGACATCGCCGAAAGCGCGCGCGACGGCTGGATCGGCGCGCGCGACTGGGCGGTGCTGATGCTGCTCTACGGCGCGGGGCTGCGCATCGGCGAGGCAATGGGACTGACCGGCGACATATTGCCGCTGGACACGACATTGCGCGTCACCGGCAAGGGCAACAAAAGCCGGCAGGTGCCGCTGCTGCCACAAGTGCGCGAGGCGATAGACGCCTATCTGGCGCTGTGTCCCTATCCGGTCGTCAAGGGCGAGCCGCTGTTCCGGGGCGCGCGCGGCGGGCCTTTGTCGCCCGCGCTGATCCGCCGCGCGGTGCAGGGCGCGCGCGGCCGGCTGGGCCTGTCGGAGCGAACGACCCCCCACGCACTGCGGCACAGCTTCGCCACGCACCTGCTGGGGCGCGGCGCGGACCTGCGCTCGCTGCAGGAATTACTGGGCCATGTCAGCCTGTCCTCGACCCAGGTCTATACCCAGGTCGACGCCGCGCACCTGCTGGACGTGTATCGGAATGCGCATCCGCGCGCCTAACTGTCGGATTTTTCCGAAGGGCGCCAGATCGCCAGCCGCCAGAGGTAGCCGACCACGCACAATATGACGATCCCGGTCGCGACCGGGCCGACATATTTATCGATATCGTGAAAGTGATAACCAAGCAGGAAACCGGCATAGGCGAGCACGACGTTCCAGATCGCCGCGCCCGCCGCCGTCCAGAGCAGGAATTTGACATGTCCCATGCGGAAGAGGCCGGCGGGGAGCGATACCATGGTGCGGAAGGTCGGCATGAAGCGCATCACGAACACGATCGCCGGACCATATTTCTGGAACAGGCGATTGACTTGCTCGACATGCCCCCATTCGATCGTCGCCCAGCGGCCGTAGCGATCGACCAGCGGGCGCAGACGTTTGAAGCCCAACATGCGCCCGACCAGATACCAGACATAATTGCCGATCGTCGTGCCGATGGTCCCGAAAATCAGCAAGGGCGTCATCGCCATCGCGCCCTGCCCCACACGGATCCCGCCCAGCCCCATGATAAGTTCGGACGGGATCGGCGGAAACACATTTTCTAGGAACATCAGGAAAGCGATGCCCCAATAACCGCCGCCGTCGATCAGGTGAACGATCCAGTCGGTCATGATTGTTGGTCAAGGCTATCTAACACATGCAATCAAATCGCCGCCCGTGCCGCGAGCCGGGCGTCGATCGCGTCCCAGATGCGCCCGCCGGTGTCGGTGCCGTCGAACGCGTCGATCGACACGATGCCGGTGGGCGAGGTCACGTTGATCTCGGTCAGCCATTGCCCGCCGATCACGTCTATCCCGACGAACAACAACCCGCGCGCCTTCAGTTCCGGTCCCATAGCGGCGCAGATTTCGCGCTCCTTGGCCGTCAGTTCGGTCTTCGCCGCCGATCCGCCGACCGCGAGGTTGGAGCGGATTTCGCCCGCGCCCGGAATACGGTTCACCGCGCCCGCGACGTCGCCGTCGATCAGGACGATGCGCTTGTCGCCGCTCGCGACGCCGGGGATGAAAGCCTGGACCATGAAAGGCTCGACCCATGACGCGTTGAACAGTTCCACCAGCGACGACAGATTGCTGCCATTGCTGCCGACATGGAACACCGCCACGCCGCCATTGCCGTAGAGCGGCTTGACGACGATCTCGCCATGTTCGGCAAGGAAAGATTTCACTTCGTCCAGGCTACGGGTAATCATCGTCGGCGGCATGAAGCGCGCATAATCGAGCACGAAGATTTTTTCGGGTGCGTTGCGGACGGCGGCGGGATCGTTGACCACCAGCGTCTCGCCCTGGATGCGTTCGAGCAGGTGGGTGGCGGTGATATAGCTCAGGTCGAAGGGCGGATCCTGCCGCATCAGCACCACATCGACGTCGCGGCCAAGATCGATGGCCTGCCAGTCGCCGAACGCAAAATGAGCGCCCTCGACTTTCTGCACTTTCACCGGGCGGGCGCGGGCGATCACGCGGCCGTCGCGAAAGGTCAGGTCGGGGGCGAGATAATGATAGAGACGATGCCCGCGCTTCTGCGCTGCCAGCATGATGTGGAAGGTCGAATCCCCGCCGATCCTGATCCCCTCCATCGGGTCCATCTGCACGGCGACGCTCAGGGGGTTAAGGATGGTCATATTCTCTTCCATTCCAATCGGCAGGGTGACTCAGCCCCCGTGCCAGACGTTCGCCAGATGGCGCGGCGGGCGACCGGGCGCAAGCAGCATCACGTCGATTCGCATATCGTCGCCCGGCCGGGCATAGTCGGCCCATAATATTTCCGCCGCTGCGGCGACACGCGCTAGCCGGCGCTCGTCGATCGCCAGATCGAGTTCGGCCTGCGTGGCGCGCGCCTTCACCTCGACAAAGGCGACCATCGCACCGCGCCGCGCGACCAGATCGACTTCACCCACTGGCGTGCGGGCGCGGCGGGCAAGGATTTGCCAGCCCTTCAGCCGCAGCCACCAGGCGCAGATACGTTCCGCCTGACGCCCGCGCTTTTCGGCGGCCAGCCGGGCCGGCGTCGGCGTCTTCATCCCTTCAGGATCAGCGCGCGATCATACAGGTCGCGGCGGTCGAGATTGAGTTTCTTCGCGACTTCGCCCGCCGCCTTGGAAACGGGGAGCCGCGCCATCGCCTCGATCAGCGCCGCATCGGCATCCTCCACGCTGGCGGGCGGCGCCTCACCGGGCGGGCCGACGATGACGACGATTTCGCCCTTGGGCGACGTGTCGGCATAGCGCAGCGACAATTGAGTCAATGGACCAGTCACCGTCTGCTCGAAGCTCTTGCTGATTTCCCGCACCACCGCCGCGTCGCGGTCGCCCAGGCCCAGCGCCATCGCCGCGAGGCTGTCGGACAGACGCGGCCCGCTTTCGTAGAAGACCAGCGTGGCGCGCAACCCGGCGACTTCGGCCAGCGTATCGGCGCGCGCCTTCGCCTTTGCCGACAGAAATCCCATGAACAGGAAGCGATCGGTCGGCAGGCCCGAGAGCGTGAGCGCGGCGATGGCGGCGCTGGGTCCGGGCAGGCTGGTAACGAAGCGACCGGCCGCGCGGGCGTCACGCACCAGCTTGTAGCCGGGGTCGGAAATCAGCGGCGTTCCGGCGTCGGAGAGCAGCGCCACCGCCTCGGTCGCCATCCGTTCGATCAGGCGGGCGCGCAGCCCGTCATTGCTATGGTCGTGATAAGGCACCATCGGCCGGTCAGACCCGGCGGCGCGCAGCAGCTTGGCGCTGACGCGGGTATCCTCGACCGCCACCACGTCCGCCCGGCGCAATATCTCCGCGCCGCGCGGCGTCAGGTCGCCAAGGTTGCCGATAGGCCCGGCGACGATATAAAGGCCCGGATCGAGAGTCTCCACCATAGGAACCCCAATGACAGAGAGCGATGCCGGACGGCAAGCAGGCATATTGACCGTGATGGGACGCCATGCGCGGCTGTCGTTCGCCGCTATGGCCCTGTTGGTGGCGGGTTGCCAGACCGTGGTGCCGCGTGGCCAGCCCAGCGGCCCGGTCGCGCCCAGCGGTCCCAAAACCGGCGCGATCGAACCGGGCCTTCCGACGGATACGCAGCGCAATCGCGTCGCGCTGCTGGTGCCGATGACGGGGACCAACGCCGGTGTCGGCCAGTCGATAGCCAATGCCACCACGCTCGCCCTGCTCGATACGAAAACCGAGCGGGTGCGGGTCACCACCTATGACACCGGCACGGGTGCGGCCGCAGCGGCGAATCGCGCGCTGGCCGACGGCAACATGCTCATTCTCGGTCCCCTGCTTGCCGACGATGCGCGCGCGGTCGCGCCGATCGCCCAGCGCGCGGGCGTGCCGGTCGTCAGCTTTTCCAACGACACCAGCGTCGCGGGCAATGGCGTCTATCTGCTGGGCTATAGCGCTGCGCAGTCGATCGGCCGCGTGGTCGATTATGCGCGTGGCCGGGGTCTCCGCAAATTCGCGGCGCTGGTGCCGCGCGGCACCTATGGCGAACGCGCGGGGACCGCGCTGCTGCGTGCGGTCGAGAGCGCGGGCGGCACGGTCACCTCGATGCAGACCTTCGATCGCTCCCCCGCCTCGATCACCGCCGCCGTGCGCAAGATGTCGGCGGACTCGCCCTATGACGCAGTGCTGATCGCCGATTCGGGCCGGGTCGCGATTCAAGCCGCGCCGCTGGTGCGCAAGAATGGCGGCGCGTCCGCCCGCATTCTCGGCACCGAATTATGGAATACCGACAATGCGCTGCTAAGTAGCGCGGCTGTGCAGGGCGCATGGTTCGCCAGCGTGTCGGACGGCCTTTATCGCCAACTGGCCACCAAATATAAGGCGCGCTTCGGCACCACCCCGTTCCGCCTCTCCTCGCTCGGCTATGACGCGGTGCTGCTGACCGTGCGGATCGCGCAGGACTGGAAGCCCGGCACGCCCTTCCCCGCGCGGCGTTTGACCGATGCTGGCGGCTTTTCGGGGATAGACGGCGCTTTCCGCTTCGGACGCGACGGGATCGCCGAGCGCACGCTGGAAGTCAGTCAGGTCAATGCAGGAAGCGTCGCCACCGTGGATACCGCGCCCCGCAGCTTCGGAGAGTAAGGATCCGGACCTATCCTGTCCGGCCACGCTATCATTTGCCGGGGGCGGGCAGATCCAGTGTGCGCATCACCGCAGCGATGTCAGCCTTCAGACTGTCCGTGGATGGCAGGACGAAGGCCTGAACGCACAGCGCGAACGCCATTTCGATGGCAACCAACATGGTCAATTGAACGCTGTCGCTCATACATCCCCCAAGTGGGTCAAGCGACTCGCCGCCTGTCCCAGCAGAAGTTCTAAACCGGAGTCGCAATGACTAACAGCGCGTTAACGTCGATCGGCTGCGGGATCGCGCAGCGACGCCGAGGATTTGACTGCGGTGGCTATGGTCTTGCCCGGCCGAATCACTAGATGGGGTAGCCATGTCCCGCGCCCGCATCCTGATCCTCAACGCCGCGCTCGGCCCGCTCGACTATCGCGTGCCGCACGATATGGCGGTCGAGGCGGGCAGTATCGTCGTCGTACCGCTGGGGCCGCGTCAGTTGGTGGGCGTCGTGTGGGACGAAGGCAGCTTCCCCGAAGCCGAAACCGTCGGCGACAACCGGTTGCGCAGCATCGTGGCGCTGGTCGATTCCCCGCCCATCCCCGCGCCGCTGCGCCGCCTGATCGAGTGGACGGCCGACTATTATATCGCTCCGCCCGCCGCCGTGCTGCGCATGGCGCTCGCGTCGACATCGGCGCTGGAGGGCGGCCGGACCGTCATCGAATATCGTGCCAGCAGCAACGTGCCGCCGCGTCTGACCGAGCAACGCGCACAGGCGCTGGAGCGGATCGGCGAGCGGCAAGGACTGGTCCGCGAACTGGCCGTGATCGGCGGGGTCAGCGATGCGGTGATCCGGGGGCTGGTGAAGGCCGGCGCGTTCGAAGCGGTGGAGGTCGGCACCGATACGCCCTTTCCCGAGCCGGACCCCGACCATGCCCGGCCCGACCTGTCGCCCGAACAGCGCGCCGCCGCCAACCAGTTTATCGCGGCGATCGACGCGCGGGATTTTCGTCCCTTCCTGCTCGACGGCGTCACCGGATCGGGGAAGACCGAAGTCTATTTCGAGGCGATCGCGCGGTCGATCCGCGACGGCTGCCAGACGCTTGTCCTGCTGCCCGAAATCGCCCTGACCGAGCCGTTTCTCGAACGGTTCGCAAAACGCTTCGGCGTGGCGCCGGTAAGCTGGCATAGCGGGCTGCGTCAATCAGAGCGGCGGCGGGCCTGGCGCGCGATCGCGTGCGGACAGGCCCGGGTGGTAGTGGGCGCGCGGTCCGCGCTGTTCCTGCCCTATGCGAAGCTGGGGCTGATCGTCGTCGACGAGGCGCATGAGACCAGTTTCAAGCAGGAGGATGGCGTCCATTATCATGCCCGCGACGTTGCGGTCATGCGGGGGATGCACGAGCCATGCCCGGTCATCCTCGCCTCCGCCACGCCCGCGATCGAAACCCGGCATCAGGTGGAACTCGGCCGCTATGCCGAGATCAAGCTGCCCGCGCGCTATGGCGGCGCAGAGATGCCGGACATCATCGGCCTGAACCTGTTGACCGATCCGCCCGAGCACGGCCGGTGGATCGCGCCGCCGCTGGTGAAAGCAATGGACGAAACGCTGGCGCGCGGCGAACAGGCGCTCCTGTTTCTTAACCGCAGGGGTTATGCGCCACTCATCTTATGTCGCCATTGCGGTTATCGCTTTCAATGTCCCAACTGCACGAGCTGGATGGTCGAACATCGCCTGACACGGCGGCTGGCCTGCCATCATTGTGGGCATGTCATCCCGACGCCCAAGATTTGCCCCGAATGCAAGGAAGAGGACAGCCTGGTGCCCTGCGGACCCGGCGTCGAGCGGATCGCCGACGAGGTGACAGCGCTCTGGCCGCAGGCGCGCACGACGATCGCGACGTCGGACACGCTGTCCTCCCCCGCCCGCGCCGCCGAATTCGTGAAGAGCGTGGAGGCGGGCGCTGTCGACATCATCGTCGGCACCCAGTTGGTGACCAAGGGCTATCATTTCCCCAACCTGACCCTGGTTGGCGTGATCGACGCTGACCTGGGGCTGGAGGGCGGCGACCTGCGCGCGTCGGAGCGGACCTTCCAGCAGATCGTGCAGGTCGCCGGGCGCGCGGGGCGCGGCGCGAAGCCCGGCACCGTCTATATCCAGACGCGGATGCCCGACGCGCCGGTGATCGAGGCGCTGGTCGCGGGCGACGCCGCACGCTTCTACGCGACCGAGACCGAGAATCGCAAGCGCGCCAATGCCCCGCCCTTCGGCCGTTTCGCGGCGATTATCGTGTCGAGCGAGGACATGAAGGAAGCGCTGGAGACAGCGCGGCTGATCGGCAAGAGCGCGCCGCGCGTGGAGGGGATGCACGTCTATGGTCCCGCCCCTGCCCCGCTTTCCATCTTGCGCGGTCGCCATCGCCATCGCCTGTTGGTCCATGCCCCCCGCGCGCTGGACGTGCAGGCGACAATCCGCGAATGGCTGGGCAATCTGGTATGGAAATCCGGAACGCGGGTCGCGGTGGATATCGACCCCTACAGCTTCATGTAGGACTCTTCACGGGCGGTTCTTAGGGGGGACGCATCTGAAAAGATATTATGGGCCGCTATCGCGCTCGCGTTCCAATAATTTTTCCTTGCGCGCCAGACCATAGGCATAGCCGCCGAGGCCGCCGTCGCTGCGCACCACGCGATGGCAGGGGATGAGCAGGGCGAGGCTGTTATCGCCGCAGGCCGAACCGGCCGCGCGCACCGCACCGGGTCTGCCCACGGCCTGCGCGACCTGTGTATAGCTGCGTGTCTGGCCCGGCGGGATGGCGCGCAGCGCGTCCCACACCGCTTGCTGAAAAGCGGTGCCGCGCACGTCGATGGGCAGATGCACGGCCCGTGCGGGATCGTCGGCAAGCGCCGCGACCTGCTGCGCCAGGCGTTGAAAAGCCGCGTCGGCGGGGCGGATGTCGGCATGGGGAAAGCGGCGCGCGAGATCGGCTTCGTCCTCGTCGAAGCTGATCCGGCACAGCCCCTTGTCCGTCGCGGCGATCAGCATCGGCCCAAGGCTGGTGTCGGCGATGAGGTGGCGGATGGTCACGCCGCGCCCGCCATCCCGCCAGGCGCTCGGCGTCATGCCCAGCCGCTTGCCCGCGTCGGCATAGGCACGGCTGGAGGCGTTATAGCCCGCCTCGTAGATCGCGCCGGTGATGCTGCCGCCATTGTCCAGCGCCGCTTCCAGCCGGTCGGCGCGCAGCTTGCGCGCATAGGCGGCGGGGGTGACGCCGGTCGCGCGTTTGAACAGGCGGTGGAAATGATGCGGGGCATAGCCGACCGCCTGCGCCAGCGCGTCGAGCGATAACGGTTGCTCGGCGTCGGCGATCAGCGCCAGCGCCTGGTCGATGGCGAGGGAATCGCGGCGCGCCTCATCCGGGCGGCAGCGCAGGCAGGGGCGGAAGCCCGCCGCCCGCGCCGCTGCGGCATCGGCATAAAACCGCATATTGTCTCGCCGGGGGCGGCGCGCCGGGCAGCTTGGCTTGCAATAGATGCCCGTGGTGCGCACCGCGCCGACGAACGTCCCGTCCCGCGCCCGGTCGCGGGCAACGAACGCATCCCAGCAAGCGTCGGGATCGAGAGTGGTTTTAGGATGAGGCATCGGGTTCATGAGACATACTCTGCCCGCGCATCACGGCAAGCGCTTCCCGCAGCTTGCTTTCAAAGACACATGATTCCCGTTTACTTCGCCCCCATCGCCAATATGTATTCGCGCGATGACAGCCATGATCCGCCATATCCTGATTTTTCTCGCTCTGGCCGGGTTCGCCGCCAGCGCGCGCGCCGACCAGGCCGACATTGCCGCCGCAGCGCGCGGGGTGGTGCGGGTGGCGATCGTCGCGAGCAACGGTAGCGAAGCCTATTTCGTGGGGCATGGCACTGGCTTTGCCGTCGCGCCGGACAAGGTGCTGACCAATGCCCATGTCGTAGAGTTGACCCGCAGCGAGAAGAATCTGGTGATCGGCATCGTGCCCGGCGAGGGCAAGAAAAGCTATGGCGGACGCGTCATCGCCTATTCGCCGGGCAACGACCTGGCGCTGATCCAGTTGGACGAGGGCCGCTTGCCGCCAGGCAGTTTCTATGCCGGCGCGGTCGGCGACGGCGCGCATGTGACCGCGATCGGCTATCCCGGCGCGGTCGATCGCGCGCAGGGCCTTGGCCTGAAGGACATGGTCGAGCCGATGATGGCGGTGAAGACCAGCGGCAATGTCTCCTCCGGCCGGTCTGGCAAGGCGTTCGACACGATCCTGCACACCGCACCGCTGGCGGCGGGCAATAGCGGCGGGCCGCTGGTCGACGATTGCGGTCGGATATTGGGGGTCAACAGCTTCGGCTCGGTATCCGACGGCAACGATGCCGAATATGGCTTTGCCGTGTCGAACCGTGAGATCGCGTCTTTCCTGCGGCAGGCGGGCGTCCAGTTTCTTCACACGACCGCGCCCTGCCGATCACTGGCCGAGGCGCAGGATGCCGATGCGCGCTTGCTCGCCAGTGACGCCGCGAAGCGCGACGCATCGAACCGGGCACTCGCTGAATCGCGCGACGCGGCGATGACCAAGGCGCGCGACGCCGCCGAGCAGGAGGTGATCGCCAGCCGGGAAAATGCGATGGCGATCGCCGCCGTGTTGTTGGCACTTTCGGTGCTGGCTTTGGGCGCGGCAGGACTCAATTTCTCGCAAGGCAAGCGCAAACCGGCGATTTGGAGCGTAGTGGGCGGTGGCGCGCTGCTGTTCGGTGCGCTGTTCGCGTTCATCCTGCGCCCCAGCTTTTCCAGCATCGACGACCGGATCGCCCGGCCTGCGGAAAATAGCGCGCCGGCGGCGGGCTATGCGGCGGCAGGCGACAATATATGCCGCATCGACCAGAGCCGCAGCCGCATCACCGTGTCGGCACTGGACGATGTGCCGCTTAACTGGAGCGACGGCGGTTGCGTGAACGGCAAGACGCAGTTTCTGCAGGAAGGCACGGCCTGGACCCGCATCTTCGCGCGCAGTGGCGACGACGCGATCGTCGTCAGCAGTTTCGAGCCGACGACCGCGACCTTCCATAATGACCGCTATCTGGCCGATGCCGACACGCTGGATCGCGCCGGGACTATCCGCGCGAAATTCACCGGCGGCGCCTGCACCGCTGACCCGGAGGCGATGACGGCGCTGGCGCAAGCCCAGGCCGAGTTGCGCGCCGTGCTGCCCCCGCAGCCCAACGAACGGCTGGTATATCATTGTACGAAGGGCAAACCGCCGACGCCGTAACAGACGTCCGTCCACCGATTAGGCGGCGTTGCGCACTTCCCCGGCCAAACGTGTAAATTCGGCGCGCAGCGCTTCGGCGCGATGCACGATATCGTCGGCGGTGGTGAACAAGCCCTGCGCAGCCGACCGCACGTCGCTCGCACGGCCCTGCAGACTGGTCATACCCTCGACGGCATCACGTGTGCCACTGCGTGCGTGGCGCAGCGCCGCGACGATCTCCCGACTCGACCGGCTTTGGGTCGCCACCGCCTCGCCGATGCGATCGGCGTTGCGATCCATGCCGGCCGCCATGGCTTCCACCAAGGAAACGCTCGCCAGCACCTCGTCGCTGGTCCCGGCGATCCGTTGTAGTCGCATGTCGATTTCCGCTGCCGCCGCCTGTGTCTGATGGGCGAGATTTTTGACCTCCTGCGCCACGACAGCAAAGCCCTGCCCCGCCTCGCCGGCACGGCTGGCTTCGATCGCGGCATTCAGCGCAAGCAGATTGGTCTGCGCCGCGATGGCAGAGATCAGGCCGAGGGCGCCGACGATATCCTCGACCAGTGCGCCCAGGGCATCGACATGCGCACGATTTTCCTGGCTTTGGGCATAGACATTCGCGGTCTGTGTGCGGGCGGACCCGATCGTCGCCTCCACATCGCCCGCCATCGCCAGCAGCGTCGTGCTGGCCTCCTCGATCTGGGTCATGGTGATCGCGATTGATTCGACATTCCCGGTGGCCGTAGCCGCCATGTCCGCCGACATGCTGGACGCGTTGGTCATATGCTCCGCCATCATCCGCATGGACTGGGCCGCTGAGGCGAGACCGGACACCAGTTCGGATAGACCCGTGCCAAAGCGCTGGAACAGCGCGTCCAACGTCGCGACGCGCCGTCGCGCGGACTCCGCAGACGCATGTTCCAATGCCACCAGATCGCGTTCGGCCTGATGGCGCGCCGCCGCTTCCCGGCGCGCTTCGTCCGTATTTTCGACAGCTTTCGCGATCGCCCGCGCGATATCGCCGATTTCGTCACGGCGATCGCGATGTGGCACGAGATGTTCGGTCATCGCGTCCCCCCAGTTGCCGGCCGTGAAATGGCCGATCTCGACCAGCGGGCGCACAAGATGGCGGTTGGCGTAACGAAGCAGCACAAACCCTGCGGCCATGCCCGCCAGCAGGATGAGCGCAGTGATGCCCTCGATGCCGATCGCAACGGCACCGAGCGTCGCGCGTTCCGCCCGCGCCATTACGCGCAGGCCGCCGACATAATCTTGCGCCGCGACCAGCAGCGGATCGACCTGTGTGTAGAATGTACCGGAAAGAAAAAAGTCCAGCCCGTCCTTATCCTGTTGCTTCAGCAGTTCGACCAGCTTCGTCAGCGCCGCCTCGGCAGGCCCGCGCGCCTCGACCAACTGGGTCCAGCGCACACCGCCCGCCACGGCCGGCGCTTCGCTTTCGATCCTTATCCAGCTTCGTCTTATATCCTGTTGCAGCGAACCGATCGCGCTGACGCCCCCCTGCGGCGTCAGATTGCCGCTTCGCACCTTGTAGGCGATGGTAATGGCCCGCCCATAGCTGCCTGTGGCGTCCTCAAGCGCGGCGATCGGCGCCATCCGGTGATCGACCAGCCGCGCGAGACCCGCCTGATTGATCAGCGTCGCCGCAAAAATGGACAGCGTCAACACCAGAAGCACGGCGCACAGGATCGTTACCGTCAGGCGCACCTGCTGGGCGAGCGATCGCTCGCGCGGCACCATTCGCGCCTGCCACCTGGCGAAGCCGTCGATCATCTCAGAGAGTCCGTGTTGTTGCGCCCGTATCTTTCCCGCCCAAATGACCGAAGCCCTAGTAAGAAATGGTTAACGGCGACCGGCGGCAGAAGAAATTTTTCGCTGAAAAGCGTCATAAAATTGTCATATGACCGTTAACTTTTTCGCCTGCACCTATGGATGAAAAGCTTCGTGACCGCTTGAATGGGACGCAGATCGATGAATCACCAGCACCGTCTTGCATCGCGGCACCCCTCCTGCTAACCGGCCCGCTCATCAGGGGGGTGGGCAGCTACCTCCCCTTCTTTGCATGACCGGCAGACAAGTTCGGGAGGATTGACAGCGCGTGGAGAATAGCGGCGGTATCCAGGCCAGCCTGAGCGGGCGCTACGCCGTCGCTCTGTTCGAGTTGGCGCGTGACGGCAAGACGCTCGATTCGGTTGGGGGAAGCCTTGGCGCATTGAAGCGGGCATTGGCGGAATCGGCAGACCTGAAGGCGCTGATCGTCAGCCCCGTCATCGGTCGCGAGGCAGCGACCAAGACAGTAGCGGCCGTCGCTTCGTCGATGAACCTCGATCCGCTGACAACGAAATTTCTTGGCGTGCTGGCCCAGAATCGCCGGCTCGCGCAGCTTCCTGCGGTGATCCGCGGCTATGAAACGCTGCTGTCCGGTCATAAGGGCGAAGCCCGCGCCGAAGTCACCTCCGCACACCCGTTGGCGAAAACCCAGATCACCGCTCTGCAAAAGAGTTTGAAAGCCCGTGTCGGCCGCGACGTCGCAATCGACGCCAGGGTGGACCCCGCGATCCTCGGCGGGCTGGTCGTGCAAATCGGCAGCCAGATGATCGACAGTAGCATCCGCACAAAATTGAACACTCTCGCCCAAGCGATGAAGGGCTGAAAAGCCCGCAAAAGGTCCGATGAAAGGCTAAGTCATGGATATCAACGCCGCAGAAATTTCGAAGGTCATCAAAGACCAGATCGCCAGCTTCGGCACCGAAGCACAGGTGTCCGAAGTCGGCACCGTCCTCTCGGTCGGTGACGGCATCGCCCGCATCCACGGCCTCGACAATGTGCAGGCGGGCGAAATGGTCGCCTTCTCGAACGGCGTGCAGGGCATGGCGCTCAACCTGGAAGCCGACAATGTCGGCGTCGTGATCTTCGGGTCGGACAGCCAGATCAAGGAAGGCGACGTCGTCAAGCGCACCGGCACGATCGTGGACGTTCCGGTCGGCAAGGGTCTGCTGGGCCGTGTCGTGGACGGCCTGGGCAATCCGATCGACGGCAAAGGTCCGATCGTCAGCGACCAGCGTCAGCGCGTCGAGCGCAAGGCACCCGGCATCATTCCGCGCACCTCGGTGCATGAGCCTGTGCAGACCGGCCTCAAGGCGATCGACACACTGGTTCCCGTCGGTCGTGGCCAGCGCGAGCTCATCATCGGCGATCGCCAGACCGGCAAGTCGGCCGTCGCGATCGACACCTTCATCAACCAGAAGACGGCAAACGCCGGCGATGACGAGAGCAAGAAGCTTTACTGCATCTATGTCGCGGTCGGCCAGAAGCGCTCGACCGTCGCCCAGCTCGTCCGCACGCTGGAAGAAAATGGCGCGATGGACTATTCGATTGTGGTCGCCGCGACCGCATCGGACCCCGCCCCGCTCCAGTATCTCGCGCCCTATACCGGCGTCACGATGGGCGAATATTTCCGCGACAACGGCATGCACGCGCTGATCGTCTATGACGATCTGTCGAAGCAGGCGGTGGCCTATCGCCAGATGTCGCTGCTGCTGCGCCGCCCGCCGGGCCGCGAAGCCTATCCCGGCGACGTTTTCTATCTGCACAGCCGTCTGCTGGAGCGCGCCGCGAAGCTGAACAAGGACAATGGTTCGGGGTCGTTAACCGCCCTGCCGATCATTGAGACGCAGGCGGGCGACGTGTCGGCCTATATTCCGACCAACGTGATTTCGATCACCGATGGCCAGATATTCCTCGAAACCAACCTCTTCTACCAGGGTATCCGCCCGGCCATCAACGTCGGTCTGTCGGTGTCGCGCGTCGGCTCCGCCGCGCAGACCAAGGCGATGAAGAAGGTATCGGGCAGCATCAAGCTGGAGCTGGCGCAATATCGCGAAATGGCGGCCTTCGCCCAGTTCGGTTCGGACCTCGACGCCTCGACCCAGAAGCTGCTGAACCGTGGCGCGCGGCTGACCGAGCTGCTCAAACAGGCGCAATTCTCGCCGCTGCCGTTCGAGGAGCAGACGGCCTCCATCTATGCCGGCACCAACGGCTTCCTCGACGGCCTGCCCGTCAAGGACGTTGGCCGCTACGAGGAAGCGATGCTCTCCTATCTGCGGCACGACCATGCGAACATCCTGACCGCGATCCGCGACAGCAAAGACTTTTCCGACGACAGCAAGTCGGCGCTTAAGGCCGCGCTGGAGACGTTCGGCAAGTCGTTCGCTTAAAAACTTAACTCCGTCATCCCCGCGCAGGCGGGGATCCATCTCCCAAGCCTCGATCTTGGGGTGAGATCAGGAGATAGATTCCCGCCTTCGCGGGAATGACGAAAAAGGGTTGAAGCAGGGAAACATGGCAAGTCTGAAGGAACTCAAAGGGCGGATCGCCTCGGTCAAGTCGACCCAGAAGATCACCAAGGCCAAGCAGATGGTCGCCGCCGCGAAGCTGCGCAAGGCGCAGGCTGCCGCCGAAGCCGCGCGCCCCTACAGCGAGCGTCTGGAGCGGGTCGTCGCCACGCTGGCCTCGCGTATTTCGGTTAGCGAGAGCAGCCCGAAACTGCTGGCGGGCACCGGTAAGGACGAGGTTCACCTGCTGGTCGTCGCCAACAGCGATCGCGGCCTTGCCGGCGCGTTCAATGCCAATATCGTGAAGGCGGCGGTGCTCAAGGCGCGCTTCCTGATCGCCGAGGGCAAAACAGTGAAGTTCTTCCTGATCGGCCGCAAGGGACGTCCGGTCATCAACCGCACCTTTCCGGGCGCGATCGTTGGCCAATATGACACGACCGGCGCGAAGCAGCCCGGCTACGATCAGGCAAGCGCCATTGCGCACGAGGTCAGCGAAATGTTCTTCGCCGGCAAGTTTGATGTCGCGACGCTCTTCTTCGCGACGTTCAAGTCGGCGCTGGCTCAAATCCCCACCGAGCAGCAAATCATCCCCGTTTCGGTTCCGGCCAATAGCGGCAACAGCAACGCCGCAGTGGAATATGAGCCGGACGAGGAAACCATCCTCGCCGACCTGCTACCACGCAACGTCACCATCCAGCTCTTTAAAGCGCTGCTGGAGAATATGGCGTCGGAGCAGGGCGCATCGATGACAGCGATGGACAATGCGACCCGCAACGCGGGCGAACTGATCAACGCCCTCACCATCCAGTATAACCGCAGCCGCCAAGCGGCGATCACAACTGAACTCATCGAAATCATCGCTGGTGCGGAAGCGCTGTAGCGATATCGAAACTTGGCGCGTAAGCGCTGTAAGGTCTGAAGGCAAGGAAACGAACCATGGCAACCACCAATAATGTAGGCCGCATTTCGCAGGTCATCGGCGCCGTCGTCGACGTGACCTTCCCCGATGCGCTGCCATCGATCCTGAACGCGCTGGAAACCAGCAACAATGGCCAGCGCCTCGTGCTCGAAGTCGCGCAGCATCTGGGCGAGAATACCGTCCGCACGATCGCGATGGACGCGACCGAGGGTCTGGTGCGCGGCCAGGAAGTCACCGATACGGGAGCGCAGATTTCCGTCCCCGTCGGCCCGCAGACGCTGGGCCGCATCCTCAACGTCATCGGTGAGCCGATCGACGAGCGCGGCCCGGTCAACACGACCCTGCGGTCGCCGATCCACGCCGAAGCGCCGCCGTTCACCGAGCAGTCGACCGAGAGTGCGATCCTGGTCACCGGCATCAAGGTCATCGACCTGATCGCCCCTTATGCCAAGGGCGGCAAGATCGGCCTGTTCGGCGGCGCGGGCGTCGGTAAGACCGTGCTGATCCAGGAACTCATCAACAACATCGCCAAGGGCCATGGCGGCACCAGCGTGTTCGCGGGCGTCGGCGAGCGCACCCGCGAGGGTAACGATCTCTATCACGAGTTTCTCGACGCCGGCGTCATCGCCAAGGATGCCGACGGCAACCCGACCAGCGAAGGATCGAAGGTCGCCCTCGTATTCGGTCAGATGAACGAGCCGCCGGGTGCGCGTGCGCGCGTCGCCCTCTCCGGCCTGACGATCGCCGAATATTTCCGAGACCAGGAGGGCCAGGACGTGCTTTTCTTCGTCGACAATATCTTCCGCTTCACCCAGGCGGGTTCGGAAGTGTCGGCGCTGCTCGGCCGTATTCCTTCGGCCGTGGGCTACCAACCGACCCTGTCGACCGACATGGGCGCGTTGCAGGAGCGGATCACCTCCACCACCAAGGGTTCGATCACCTCAGTGCAGGCGATCTATGTTCCCGCAGATGATCTTACCGATCCAGCCCCGGCCACCAGCTTTGCCCACTTGGACGCAACCACCACGCTGAACCGCGCGATTTCCGAGCTTGGCATCTATCCGGCGGTCGATCCGCTCGACTCCACCAGCCGCGTGTTGACCCCGGCCATTGTCGGCCAGGAGCATTATGAAACCGCGCGCAAGGTCCAGGAGACTCTCCAGAAATATAAGTCGCTCCAGGACATTATCGCCATATTGGGCATGGACGAACTGTCGGAAGAGGACAAGGTTACGGTCGCCCGCGCCCGCAAGATCCAGCGCTTCCTCAGCCAGCCTTTCCACGTCGCCGAAGTCTTCACCGGCATCCCCGGCAAGTTCGTGGCGATCGAAGACACCGTGAAGTCGTTCAAGGCAGTCGTCGACGGCGACTATGACCATCTGCCCGAGGCGGCCTTCTACATGGTCGGCGGCATCGACGAAGCGGTCGAAAAGGGCAAGAAGCTGGCTGCCGAAGCGGCGTAAGATTGCAATTCCCCTCCCTTTCAGGGAGGGTTAGGGGAGGGCCTGTCCCGTTGGTCCTCCGCGAACATCCCCTCCCCCGACCCCTCCCTGAAAGGGAGGGGGGAGATTATAAAATGCCCCTACATTTCGAACTCGTGACCCCGGAAAAGCTCGTCCGTTCGGAGGATGTGTATCAGGTCGTCGTTCCCGGCAGCGAGGGTGACTTCGCCGTGCTGGAGGGCCATGCCCCCTTCATGTCGACCATCCGCGACGGCGCGATCCAGGTCTATGCCAGCGCGAACGCAACGCCCGAGAGCATCCCGGTCATCGGCGGGTTCGCCGAGGTCAGCGAAGCGGGCCTGACGGTGCTGGCCGAGAAAGCGGGCTAACCACCCCCCTGGAACTGGCAAAGGCCGTGTTTCCTGGAAGGGAAACGCGGCCTTTTCTGTTGATCGCTAATGGTAGCGGCCAATAGCTAAACCGACTTTCGGGCCGAGCCTGTCAAAGTTGTGCATTTTCCATACGCAACATCGAAAATACACGGCCCGTCTGGAGCCGATAGCAGCAGCCCCTCTCCATTAGGCTTTTGTCAAAGTTTCCGCCCTATTCACCAGTTTCGACCATCCTTCCTTGATGGTGAAACGACACATTTGTTTCCGGCGGGAGTATCATGAGCGCATTCGGACGGAAGAGCGGATCGGGCGGCAAGCCAAGCTTCGGCGTCGCGCGTCCAATGCAGGGCATCGCCCCCGGCGCGAAGGACAGCGAAACCCATCTGGGCGGCGATCAGTTCCCGCCGATCGACCCGGCCTCGTTGCCGCCGGTCGATCCGCTGGCGGCTGCCTCGCCCCAGGCCAATCGCAACGCCGAAGCCATGACGCGCTTGTCGGACCGCGCGAACAACGACGCCGCGCCGCAGGAACGCGCGCAGGGGTTCGAAGCATCGGTCCATAAAATCAAGGAACAGGTGCTGCCGCGCCTGCTCGAGCGTGTCGATCCCGAAGCCGCCGCGACGCTGACCAAAGATGAACTGGCGGAAGAATTTCGCCCGATCATCATGGAAGTGCTGGCCGAACTGAAGCTGACGCTGAACCGCCGCGAGCAGTTCGCGCTGGAAAAGGTGCTGGTGGACGAATTGCTGGGCCTCGGCCCGCTGGAGGAATTGCTGAACGATCCGGACATCACCGACATCATGGTGAACGGTCCCGATCAGACCTATATCGAAAAGAAGGGCAAACTGACGATTGCGCCGATCACCTTTCGTGACGAGGAGCATCTGTTCCAGATCGCGCAGCGGATCGTCAACAAGGTCGGCCGTCGCGTCGACCAGACCACGCCGCTGGCGGACGCCCGCCTGCCCGATGGCAGTCGCGTCAATGTGATCGTGCCACCGCTGAGCCTGAAAGGCACGGCGATATCCATTCGTAAATTCTCGGCCAAACCCATAACGCTGGATAATCTCGCCACCTGGGGCGCGATGAACCAGAAGATGTGCACAGCGTTGAAAATTGCGGGTGCGTGCCGGTTCAACATCGTCATTTCGGGCGGCACCGGTTCGGGCAAGACCACGATGCTCAACGCTCTGTCGAAGATGATCGATCCGGGCGAGCGCGTGCTGACGATCGAGGATGCGGCGGAGCTTCGCCTGCAGCAGCCGCATTGGCTGCCGCTGGAAACCCGCCCGGCAAACCTGGAAGGGCAAGGCGCGATCACGATCGGCGATCTGGTCAAGAATGCCCTGCGCATGCGTCCCGACCGGATCATCCTGGGCGAAATTCGTGGCGCGGAGTGCTTCGATCTGCTCGCCGCGATGAACACCGGTCACGACGGCTCGATGTGCACACTGCATAGCAATTCTCCACGCGAATGCCTGGGCCGTATGGAGAACATGATCCTGATGGGGGACATCAAGATCCCGAAGGAAGCCATCTCCAAGCAGATCGCCGACTCGGTCGATCTGATCGTGCAGGTCAAGCGCCTGCGCGACGGTTCGCGCCGCGTCACCAACGTGACCGAAGTGATCGGCATGGAGGGGGACGTGATCGTGACCCAGGAATTGTTCAAGTTCGAATATATTTCCGAGGACGAAAACGGAAAGATCATCGGCGAATATCGCTCGATGGGTCTGCGCCCCTATACGCTGGAAAAGGCCCGCGGTTTCGGCTTCGACCAGCCTTTTCTGGAAGCCTGCCTGTAATAAGCTTGCGTGGCCGCTGCTGAGCCAAACGCGAACAGCAGCGTCGCGCCCGTGCCCATCAGCGCGAAGGCCTTGCATGTGCCCCTCCCTACTTACACTATCAAACCTGTCCATCGACAGGAGCCGACCCCATGCGATTCCCGCTATTCGCCGCAAGCGCGCTCGCGCTCGCGCTGCCTTTGACGCTCGTCTTCGCGCAACCCACATCCCGGTCATCGCACGCACGCGCGATCGAAGCCGCTGTCGCCGCGCCTACCCGCACCCCGGCCAATGTCGTTCGCGACCGCTATCGTCATCCAGCGCAGACGCTGGACTTTTTCGGTATCCGTCCCGGGCAGACCGTGGTGGAATATTCGCCCGCAGGGGGGTGGTACACCGAAATCCTGGCACCATTGTTGAAAGACAAGGGCCTATTCTATGCAGCGCAGGCACCCGGCAAAGGCTTCGATGCGCTTCGGGCCAAGCTGGACGCGGACCCCGCCACTTACGGGCAGGTGAAGCTGGTGCCCTGGCCACCCGCAGGGGCGGTTCCCGACAATAGCGTCGATACGCTTGTCACCTTCCGCAACATCCATAACCTGTTGATGGATGGGAACGAAGTCGCGACCTTCTCGACATTCTTTGCGCTGCTGAAGCCCGGTGGCACCCTGGGCGTGGTCGAGCATCGCCTGCCGGAAGGCCGGGACACGGCGCTGGAGAAGAGCAGCGGCTATGTCAAAACCTCCACCGTGCGGCGTCTCGCCGAAGCGGCAGGCTTCCGATATGTCGGTGCTTCGGAAATCAACGCCAATCCCAAGGACAATGCCGACCATCCGAACGGCGTGTGGGCGCTGCCCCCGACGCTCGTCAATGGTGCGGTCGACAGGGATATCTATCTGGCGATCGGAGAAAGCGACAGGATGACGCTGAAATTCGTAAAGCCGACCAGATAGCCTGCATTGCCTGGGGCGGTGAACCCGGTAAAGCGGGCGCGTGAGCAGCCCCCCGCCCCCCGCATCCTTCTCTACAGTCCAGGAAGAGCGCCGGTCGTTCGCGATTCTGCTGCGGCTGGGGGCGATGCTGGCGATTTCGATCATGTTCGCCATCGTGAAAATATTGTCGACCCGCCACGTCACCCTCGTGGAACAGCTATTTTATCGGCAGTTGATCGCGCTGCCGGTGGTGTTCGGTTTCATTGCGCTGACGCAGGGGCCGGGAGCGGTCGCAACAAGACGGATCGGGGCGCACGCCATCCGCACGACGATCGGCCTGATCGGGATGGTGTGCAACTTCGGGTCCTATATATTGCTTCCGCTGGCGCAGGCCACGGCGATCGGTTTCAGTGTGCCGATCTTCGGCACGATCCTGTCCGTGCTCCTGCTGCGCGAAGTCGCCGGCATCCATCGCTGGTCGGCCGTTTTGTTCGGATTCCTAGGCGTGATGGTCATCGTGCACCCGACAGGCGCCATGCCGATCATCGGCAGCCTGGTCGCGTTGGCGGGCGCGTTGTTAACGGCGCTGGTATCGGTCCAGTTGCGCAATCTGGGCCGGACGGAGGGCGCGGGGACGACGGTTTTCTGGTTCACCGCCTTGTCCGCCACCGCTGAGCGTCCTGATGGTCTTCTTCGCCAAAACGCACGATCTCGTGACCTGGGCGTTGATCCTGTTGATGGGGGTCAGTGGTGGCATCGCCCAATTGAGCATGACCGGTGCATTGCGCTGGGCGCCGGTGTCGGTCGTGCTGCCGATGGATTATAGCAGCATCCTGTGGGCGACGCTGTTCGGCTGGCTGATCTGGACCGACCTGCCGACCGTCACGACCTGGGTCGGCGCGGCGATGATCGTCGCCAGCGGCCTGTATATTGCATGGCGCGAGCGCAAGCGCCGGCAAGCGGTGCAGGCGGTGATGATCGAGGCGATGGAGTAAGTTGCGCTAAAGTAGACTTTTACGCCACCGCTGGAGCGGGGTCGGTCCAGGTCAGGACGGGCTGGCGCGCGGCGAGCGTTTCGTCGAGGCGGCGGCGCGGCGCGTGATAGGGCGCGCCTTTCAGGGCGACGTCGCCGGCCCTGGCGCGATCGGCCAGGCTGCGCAGCGCGGCGATGAACTGGTCGAGCGCCGCCTTGCTTTCCGTTTCGGTGGGTTCGACGAGCATCGCGCCATGGACGACCAGCGGGAAATACATGGTCATCGGGTGAAAGCCTTCGTCGATCAGCCCCTTGGCGATGTCGAGCGTGGTGAACCCTTCCGCGAAGCCCCGGTCGCTGAACAGCGCCTCGTGCATACACGGGCCACCGGGCGCGAAGGGCGCGTCGAGCACATCCTCCAGGCTGCGCAATAGATAATTGGCGTTGAGCACGGCGTCGCCGCTTACCTGCCGCAGGCCATCGGCGCCATGGCTCATGATATAGGCGAGCGCGCGGGTGAACATGCCCATCTGGCCTTGGAAGGCGACCATGCGGCCGAAGCTGTCGGCATGATGTTTACCCGCCGTCTCTTCCTCGACCAGCACGAAGCCCTCCTCGGTCTTTTCGACGAAGGGCAGGGGCGCATAGGGCGCGAGCGCGTCGGAAAAGACGACGGGGCCGGAGCCGGGACCGCCGCCGCCATGGGGGGTGGAAAAGGTCTTGTGCAGATTGATGTGCATCGCGTCGATGCCGAGGTCGCCGGGGCGGACCCGGCCGACGATCGCGTTGAAATTCGCCCCGTCGCAATAGACCAGTCCGCCAATCTTATGAACCGCATCGGCGATCTTCTTCATATCGCGTTCGAACAGTCCGCACGTATTGGGGTTGGTGATCATCACCGCCGCGACATCCGGTCCCAGTCGCGCCTCAAGCGCGGCGAGGTCGACCCGGCCATCGGGCGTCGCCGGAATATCCTCAACCGCATAGCCGCAAAAGGCGGCAGTGGCGGGGTTGGTCCCATGGGCGCTTTCCGGCACCAGCACGACCGAGCGCGCGTCGCCCCGCGCCTCCAGCGCCGCGCGGATCGCGAGCAGGCCACATAATTCGCCATGCGCGCCCGCCTTCGGACTCATCGCCACGGCGGCCATGCCGGTCAACGCCTTGAGCCATTCGGCAAGCTCATGGATCACCGCCAGCGCGCCCTGCACCGTCGATTGCGGCGACAGGGGGTGGAGGTCGGCGAAACCGGGCATCCGCGCCACTTTCTCGTTAAGCCGCGGATTATGCTTCATCGTGCAGGAGCCGAGCGGGAAGAGGCCAAGATCGATGGCATAATTCTGACGCGACAGGCGGGTATAGTGGCGGACCGTCTCCTGCTCCGACAGACCGGGCAGGCCGATCGGCGCGGTGCGTGTCAGCCCGCCCAGGCGGGGGGCGACTTGCGGTGGAGACGCGAAATCCACGCCCGTGGTTTCCGGGGAGCCGATCTCGAAAATCAAGGCTTCGTCAAGCATCAGCGCCCTGTTGCCCGTCACGGTCGGATAGCCTTCCCGTGCGACAGGGGCGGGGCTGGTCGGGCGGCCTTCCTTGAGCATGGTCATGCGACGATCTCCTGCGAAAGCGCGGCCTGCAACGCTTCCGCCAGCGCATCGATATCGTCCATGGTCGTTGTCTCCGTGACCGCGACCACCAACCCGCCGCGCAATTGCGGTGCATCGGGATAGAGCCGCCCGAGCGACACGCCGCCCAATATGTTGCGATCGGCCAGCACATGCGCGACTTCACGCGCATCCTTGTCAAGAATGAGAGTGAACTCATTGAAAAAACTGTCGTTCAACAGGGTTACGCCCGGCACGGTAGAAAGCCTTTCGGCCGCCTGAACGGCAAGGCCATGGTTGAGAGTCGCCAGTTGGCGCAGGCCCGCCTCGCCCAGCAAAGTCATGTGAATGCTGAAAGCCAGCGCGCAGAGGCCGCTATTGGTGCAAATGTTCGACGTCGCTTTTTCCCGGCGGATATGTTGTTCGCGGGTCGAAAGCGTCAGCACGAAGCCGCGTTTTCCTTCCGCATCCACGGTCTCGCCGCACAAGCGACCCGGCATCTGGCGGAGATATTTCTGCTTGCAGGCGAACAGACCGAGATAGGGTCCGCCGAACTGGAGACCGACGCCGATCGCTTGGCCTTCGCCGACGACGATATCGGCATCCATTTCGCCAGGTGCCGCGATCGCGCCCAGCGCGACCGGCTCGGTCACCACGGCGACGAGCAAGGCACCGACTTCATGCGCTCTGGCAGCCAGCGCCGTCAAATCATTGATACGGCCCAAAATATCGGGATATTGCACCACCACGCAACTCGTGTCGCGATCGACCGAAGCGAGAAGCGCGTCAATATCCCCGGCGGCGTCCAGTGTCGGCGCTTCATAGACCAGTTGATCGCCCGTGAATTTGGCCATCGTGCCGGCGACCGAGACATAATGGGGATGCAGGCCCGAGGATAGGAGCGCCTTGCCCCGCCTCGTGATCCGCCGCGCCATGCCGATCGCTTCCCAGCAGGCGGTCGAGCCATCATACATGGAAGCATTGGCGACGTTGCAGCCGAGCAGGCGGGCGACCTGCGTCTGGAATTCGAACAGCACCTGTAGCGTGCCCTGTGCGATTTCCGGCTGGTAAGGCGTATAGGCGGTGAGGAATTCGCCGCGCTGGATCAGATGATCGACACTGGCCGGAATATGGTGGCGATAGGCCCCCGCCCCCAGAAAGAACGGCACGTCGCCCGCCGCCATATTCTTTCGCGCAAGTGCAGCCATGTGCCGCTCGACCGCCAGTTCCGTGGCGTGGTCGGGCAAACCCGCGATCTTGTCCGCCAGCCGTGCTTCGGCGGGGACGTCGACGAACAGATCATCGATCGAGGATATGCCGACGACGTCCAGCATCGCGCCGCGATCGGCGTCGGTCAGGGGAAGGTAACGCATATTTTCTCCATTCTCCCCCGCCCGTTTGCGGGAGGGGGTGGGGAGCCATATCCTACGACAGCCCCTCCCCTAGCCCCTCCCGCAAGCAGGAGGGGACCACATCACAGCCCGGCGACGAACTTCTTGTATGTGCCTTCGTCCATCAGGCCGTCCAACTCGCTCGTGTCGGCGATGCGCAGGCGGAAGAACCAGCCATCCTCTTCGGGGTCGCTGTTGACCAAAGCCGGTTCGCCTTCGAGCGCGTCGTTTGCTTCGACCACTTCGCCTGAAATCGGGGCATAGACGTCGGAGGCCGCCTTTACCGATTCCACCACCGCAGCGTCGTCGCCCTTGTCGAACTTCGCGCCCTCATTGGGCAGATCGACGAACACGATGTCGCCCAGTTGCTCCTGCGCATAATCGGTGATGCCGACGGTGGCGATGTCGCCGTCCACGTCGATCCATTCATGTTCCTCGGTAAAATAACGGCTCATTTCGATACTCCCGCGGGCTGGCGATGATAATGATGAGGGACGAACGGCATAGCCGCGACCACAGCCGACAGGCGCTTGCCGCGCACGTCGACCTCAAGCGGGGTGCCGATGGCGGCATGTTCGCTGTTGACCCAGCCCATCGCGATCGGCGCGCCGACCGTCGGTGCGAAGCCGCCCGACGTCACGCTGCCGACCTGGTCGCTGCCGACATAAATGGCCGCGCCTTCGCGGGCGGGCAGGCGGCCTCCGAGGGTCAGGCCGACGCGCCGGGTGGGCGCGCCCTCCGCGATTTCGCGGGCGATGCGGGCATGGCCGATAAAGCCCCCCTCGGTCCGGCGACGCCTGGGGATCGCAAAGCCGAGATCGGCGGCGATGGGGCTGACGCTGGTGTCGATGTCATGGCCATAAAGCGGCAGGCCCGCCTCCAGCCGCAGCGAGTCGCGCGCGCCCAGGCCGACCGGTTTCACCTGCGGCAGGGCGCAGAGCGCGTCGGCGAAAGCGACGGCTGCCTCGGCGGGCACGCTGATCTCGAACCCATCCTCACCGGTATAGCCCGAGCGGCTGATCCAGACATCATGGCCTTCCCAAAGAAAAGCGCCATTCTGCATGAAATAAAGCTCGGCCACGCCGGGGATCAGGGCGTCCAAAGCGGCGCTCGCTTCGGGTCCCTGCAGCGCCAGCAGCGCCTGGTCCTCCATATAGTTCATCGCCACATCGTCGGGCAGGTGGTCGAGCAGCCAGGCGATGTCGTCAAACTTGGTCGCGCCGTTGACGACCATGTAGATATCGTCGGGACGGCGGCTGACCATGAGATCGTCGAGAATGCCGCCCGCTTCGTCCAGCAGCAGGCAATAGCGCTGGCGGAAGGTCCTGAGGCCGATGATATCGCCGGGCAGGATGGTTTCGAGCGCGGCGTCGACAGTCACGCCGGTGAAGCGCAACTGCCCCATATGGCTGACGTCGAACAGGCTGGCATGCGCACGGGTCCAGGCATGTTCGGCCATGATGCCTTCATACTGGATCGGCATCTGGTAACCCGCGAACGCGACCATGCGGCCGCCGCGCGCGCGGTGCCAGCCGTCGAGCGGGAGCGCCTCCAGCGGAATTTCCGCTTCGCTGTCTTCGATGGCTTCGCTCATGGGCCGGCACTCCGCTCGATCAGGGTTACGCGACTACGCCGCCTGACCCTGTGGTCCGGTCGCCATAGTCACCCCCTCTGTCGCTAGACCTGAGAGCTTTGACCAAAGACATTCCAGATGGAATATCCCCGGTTTACACCTTCGGTGGGACAGCCTTTCGGCCATCCGCTTTCCAGAGTGCCATTCCGTGACGCGGTCCTTCGGGCCTGAGAGATTCCGGGGCGGTTGCTCCTTCGGCGGCGATCTTTCCTTCATGCCCCGATCAAAGCACCGCAAGCGGACTTCGATCGGGAAAAGGAACGATCACGCTCTCCCGCGTCATGGCCGCACCGAATCCTCGGTGCGGAGACATGTCCCCCATGCGCACAAGTGGAGCCGCCGTCAATCCGCCAAACCGAGCGCCCGGCCGCCGAACAGCGCGGCATGGCGATTTTGCGCATAACGGTCGGTCATGCCGGCGATGAAGTCGGCGATGTGGCGGCTGCGCTCCGGCTCGGCGCAGCCGCAGGCCTCGGGCCAGCCCGCCGCCATCAGCGCGGGATCGGCATGATAGGCGGCGAACAGGCCCGACACGATCGTCCGCGCCTGATCGGCGGCGGCACGCTGTTCGGGATGATGGTAGAGCGTCGCATACATGAAGCGTTTGAGCTGTCGCTCCGCCGCCGCCATTTCGGGCGAGAAGGTGACGAGCGCGCGGCCGGCGGCGCGCACGTCCGCGACGCTGGCGACGCCGCTTTGCAGGATTGCGGCGCGGCTGGTGTCGATGACGTCATTGACCATCCTGCCGATCTGGTCGCGCACCAGTTCGCGCAGCAGCCTGTGGTGCGGGATATCGGGGTGGCGCGCCAGCACCCGGTCCCAGCCGGTGCGCACCAGCGGCACTTCCAGCAACTGGTCGATCGTCAGAAGCCCGGCGCGCAGGCCGTCGTCAATGTCGTGATTGTCATAGGCGATATCGTCGGCGATCGCAGCGACCTGCGCCTCCAGGCTCGGCCAGTTGTGCAGGTCGAGCGGGAGCAGCGCGTCCAGTTCCCGCATCGCCCAGCCGGGCGCCGTCAGCGGACCATTATGCTTGGCCAGCCCCTCAAGCATGTCCCAACTGAGATTGAGTCCCGAAAAGCGCGGATAGGGGCTTTCCAGCAGCATCAACGTGCGCAGCGTCTGGGCATTATGGTCGAAACCGCCATGCGCCGCCAGCGCTTCCTCCAGCGCATCCTCGCCGGCATGGCCGAAAGGCGGATGGCCGATGTCATGGGCGAGGCAGAGGGCTTCGGTGAGATCTTCGTTCAGAGCGAGCGCGCGGGCGATGGTGCGGCCGATCTGCGCGACTTCCAGGCTGTGGGTCAGGCGGACGCGGAAGTGATCCTCCTGGGGGGCGACGAACACCTGGGTCTTGTGGCGCAGCCGGCGGAAGGCGATCGAATGGATGATGCGATCGCGGTCGCGCTGGAAGGCGTCGCGTGGCCCGCGCGTCTCGCCGCCCGGTTCGGGATGAAGCCGGCCGCGCATATGGGCCGGGTCGGCGGCGTAAGGGGCAAAGGGCATCGCCAGTCGTGCCGTCTATTGTCCAGCGATCGCGGTGACTTCCTCGCCAGCATCGCTTTGCCAGGAAAAAGCGTCGGCGCCATCCTGTTTCAGCCGGGCTTCGAACGTGCGCGCCTTGGCAAAGCTGGCGAACGGCCCGACGACAAGACGGTTGGTGCGGCCCCAGCTCGCGGTCCAGGCATCCCTGGTCGACAGCGCGTCATATTTCCTGCGCAGCCCCTTCATCGTGAAGCCGAGGGCGGAGATATTCTGGCCGGTGCCGACCTGCACCCAGGCACGTGACGGGTTCCTTGCAAGTCTGGCCTTTTCGGCGGCTTGCGCCTTCGCCCTTGCGTCGGCTTCCGCCTTGGCTTTGGCAACGGCCTCCTTCTTCGCCTTGTCCGCGAGCGCCTGTTTCGCCAGATGGCGCTTTTCCTGAAGCGCGGCGATTTCGCTCAGGTCGACGGCGGCGACGCGTATTTGCTTCTCCTCCTCCGGCACCTGCAATTCGCGGATGATGTCGGCCAATGTGCGCGTCGCTTCCGGGTTGGGTGCTGGCGGTGCTGCTGCCGGTAGTGGAACGGCTGCTGCGGGAACGGTTGCTACGGAAACGACTGGCGCCTGCTGGATCGGCGTCGGTTCCGGCGGAAGCCCCTGACCCTGAGACGGGGTTGCGGAGACGGGCGGATGAGCGGGCGGTTGCGGAGCGGGCGGTTGCGGGATCGGCTCCGCGCGGGCGGGCGCTGACGCGACTTGGGTCGGTGGCTGCATCCGTATCTGGGGTCGGACAGTAGCAGCGGCGTTCGTTTGACGCTGTGCCTCGGCAGCGGCGGCCTGTTTCTGCGCGATCTGGGTCGGCGTGTCGCCGATACGGGTGTTGATGCGCTCGCCGATGCGGCGCGCGGCGGGCAATTGCGCGGTGGCGCTGTCGTCGCCCGCCACGGCCTTGGTCGCGGCGGGCGGAAGGGTATCGGCGCGCGACCCTGCAACGGGACGCGAAGGTGCTGGCGCGGCGACGGGCGCGGACACGACCGGCGCTGCGGCCATGCGCAGTCCTTCGGACGGGAAGCTGCCGAAATGCACGGCGGCGGCGCGTTGCGCCGGCGTCAGGCCGGGCATGCGATCCATATAGGGCTGGATCTGCTCGGCCAATGGCTGCGGCATCACCTTGCGCGTGATGTCGCGCGCTTCCTTTTGCCGCCCGTTCATCGCGTAGACGAAGGCGCGGTTGCGCCAGGCGGCCCGGTCGCTCTTGTAGAGCAGAGGCTCGATCAGCTTGTCGGCGGCGGCGATCTGGCCCGAAATGCCGAGCGACACGGCATAGCGGCGGATGATCTCCGCATCATCCGGTGCGGCGCGCAACGCCGCCTGATAATCGCGCTGCGCCCCGGCGGTGTCGCCGGTCAGGTCGCGCGCGAGGCCGCGATCGGACAGGAAGGCGCGGTCGGGCTGGCCAAGCCGGGTCGCCTGATCAAACAGGCGCAGCGCTTCATTGGGATTTTGCAGCTCCAGCATCGCACGGCCAAGGCCCGCCTTGATCCGGCCGTTGCCGCTCTCGATCTCGTCGGCACGGGCGAAAAATCCGGTCGCGGCGCGCGGATCGTCGAGCGCCAGGGCCGCCTCCCCCGCCGCGATAAGCGCCGGCACATCGCGCGGGTTAGCCCCCAGCCGCGCCAGCGCCCCGTTGAGATCGGCGGTGGCGTTGACCGGGCGTATGTTGAGTTGCGAAGAGACCTGCGGCTGTTGCGCAAGGGCAGCGGCCGGGCATGTCACGATCAGCGCCAGCAAAGGGAATCGGAAGCTATGGAATGTCACTTCTCAAGCCCTAGCAAATGGCGCACGAAACAGGAACCGTCTCGCCAGCCCGAATAAGGCGAAGCGCCTGCCGCGACGGATGATCCGCCGCGACAGGTCAAGACGATTACTGGTTGTTCTGACGATTGAGGAAGCGGGGAATGTCGAGGCCTCCCGATGCGCCGCCCTCTTCGCCTGCACTCTTGTCCGCGCCACGGGCCAGGCCCGACATCCGCTCGAACAGGGTGCCGCCGCCTGTGGCGACACGCGGCGCAGGCGTAGCGGGTGCGGCAGGCTCGGCCTCGGCCGCGTCGCTGCCCAACAACAGCTCATCCTCGCTCGGATCGTCGGAGATGATGGCCACCGGCTTAGGCGGCGCAAAAGGCGAAGGCGCTTCGGCGGTTTCACGATCTTCCTCAGCACTGGCTACCTCGGCGGCACCCAGTTCGAGCGGCTCCGCAGCAGCCTCGTCGACGGATTCCGAAGCGGCGACGGGCGTCGCCGGCACGGAAAGCGCAGGCCGGCTGGCGAAGCTGAACGGTTGGGTGGCGGGCGCGATCGCGGCCGCATCGCTGTCGATGCCGGTGGCGACCACCGAAACGCGGATCTTGCCCTTCAGATCGTCGTTGAACGCCGAACCCCAGATGATGTTCGCATCGGGATCGACCAGCTCGCGGATATGGTTGGCGGCTTCGTCGACCTCCATCAGGCGCATATCCTCGCCGCCGGTGATTGACACGATCACCCCCTTGGCGCCGCGCATCGAAACGCCATCGAGCAACGGATTGGCGATCGCCTTTTCGGCGGCCTGGAGCGCGCGGCCGTCGCCTTCGGCTTCGCCGGTTCCCATCATCGCCTTGCCCATCTCACCCATAACCGAACGCACATCGGCAAAGTCGAGATTGATGAGGCCGGGCATGACCATCAGGTCGGTAATGCCACGCACACCCTGTTGCAGCACTTCGTCGGCCATCTGGAACGCTTCCTTGAAGGTCGTGTTCGGATTGGCGACCAGGAAAAGATTCTGGTTGGGAATGACGATCAGCGTGTCGACATGCTTCTGCAGCTCTTCGATGCCCGCCTCGGCCGATTTGGCGCGGCGGCTGCCTTCGAAGGTGAAGGGCTTGGTCACGACGCCGACGGTCAGGATGCCGCGATCGCGCGCAGCCTTGGCTATTACGGGCGCGGCGCCGGTGCCGGTGCCGCCGCCCATGCCGGCCGCGATGAAGCACATATGCGCGCCGCCCAGCGCTTCCTCGACCGCCGCGATGGTTTCCTCAGCCGCGGCGCGACCGATCTCGGGACGCGAACCTGCGCCCAGACCCTCGGTGATGCGGGGACCAAGCTGAATACGGCGCTCTGCCGGCGAGGCGTTGAGCGCCTGTGCGTCGGTGTTCGCCACGATGAAATCGACACCCTCGACCGCTGCCGCGATCATGTTGGCGATGGCGTTGCCGCCCGCTCCGCCGACGCCGATCACCGCGATGCGCGGCTTCAGCTCATCCACCTGCGGCGGGCCGATTTCAATGCTCATATTCTGTCGCTCCCAAGGGCGCTCTTGCTGCGTCGCGCCGTAATATTAACTTCATGCACCAGTTGAAACGGCAATTCATCCCTTTTTTACCTTTGCGGCCTTTGTCGCAGGCTTAGCGGGATTTATGCCGTCCCTTTTGAACCCGTTCCTAATAATTCGCCTTCAGTGCATTCATCATCCGCTGCCACCATGCCGGGCCGCCGGCGCGATGCACCGTCTGCGGCGCGGGGGTCATGCCGCGCAGGTCGACGGGGTTGGACGCGCCATAAAGCGCAAGGCCGGCCAGCGTCGCAAAGGCGGGACCGCTATGCGCCTCCGGCAGCGCGGCAAGGCCCCGCGGCCGCCCGATCCGCACCGCGCGGCCCAGCGCCGTCTGCGCATAATCGGCAATGCCTTTCATCTCCGCGCCGCCGCCGGTCAGCACCACCTGCCGCCCGACCGGCGAGTTGAAACCCATGCCCTTCAGCGCATTGTTCACCTCGGCCATCAGTTCGTTCAGCCGCTCGCAAATGACCCCCACCAGTGCGGCGCGCGTGATGCGCCCGCCTTCCGGGCTGATGCCGTCATTGGTGATCGGCGCGATCTCTATCATCTCGCGAAAATCGCGGCGGTTCTGCATCGCCGATCCGTAGAAGCATTTCATACGCTCGGCCTGGCTCCGCCGGATACCGAAAGCGCTCGCAATGTCGTCGGTGATGTCGGCCGCACCGATCGGAATCGAATGCAGGCCCACCAGCATGCCGCCGACATAGAGCGAGACATTGGTGACCCCCGCTCCCATCTCGACCAGCGCGACCCCCAGGTCGCGCTCTTCCTCGGACAGGCAAGCAAGGCCGGTCGCGATCGGCGCGGCGACGATGCCGTTGACGTTGAGATAAGCCCCGCGCACGCACATTTCCAGATTGGCGAGCGGCGCGCCATCCGCCAGCACGACATGGATATCCACACCCAGCTTGTCGGCATGCATGCCCAGCGGGCGCTTGACCCCTTCGGAGCCATTCAACGTGAATTGCGTCGGCTGCGCGTGCAGGATCACCCGGCCATCGGGGTCGATGCTCTGCCGCCCGGTATCGAGCAGGTCGTCAATGTCGGCCTGTTCGACGCGATAGCCGCCAAGCCCGCGCTCGACCGTCACCACGTCACTGACCAGGCTGCCACCCGAAAAGCTGACCCAGACATCCTCGATATTCATCCCGGCGACCCGCTCGGCCTGCTCGACTGTCTCGCGCACCGCCATTTCGGTGCGCTCCATGTCGGCGATATAACCGCGCCGCACACCCCGGCTCTCGCGCTGGCCCGTGCCCAAAATGGCAAGCTCACCCGTGTCGGTCCTTCCCGCGATCAACGCGGACACTTTCCATGACCCGATATCCACGGCCGTGACAAGTTTTTCGACCTTGGGCGGCGCCATCTGCTTTCAGACCTCCTTGTCTTCGCCCGACGCGACCGCCGCCTTGGCCGCCTTCGCATCGCTCTCGTCGGAGGCGGCATCGTCGGTCTTGCCGACCCGATCCTTGGGCAGACGCAGCACGAACTTATCGGGATCGCGCATGTCGAAGCGCACGATGCCGCGACCCAGCAGGCGATTAACGCCGTCCATCCGCGCAAAATTCACCAGCGCCGCGGCGGAAGGCTCGGCTCCTTCGGGCAGGAGCAGCGTTTCGCCCGATTGAAAACGCAGGTCCCAGCGCCGATCGCCCACCCAGGTCGCGCCCGCCAGCATCGGTTTCAGCGCGGGGGCGGCATCCATCAACTGGTTCAGCCGCCCGGTCTGACGATTGGCATTGGGACCGACGACAAGCGGCAGGTCGGGCATTTGCGCGACATCGACCCGCTGGAGCACGGTGCCGCCGACGTCGATCAGGCTGAGCTGCCCTTCATGCTGCCACACCGCGATCGGCTGGCGCTCGACGATGTCGACCACCAGCGTATCGGGCAGGCGGCGGGATACGCGCGCGTCCTTGACCCAGCCGAGCGTCATGAGATCGGAGCGGAGCTTGGGGAGATCGACCGCCACCATCGAGCGGTCGACCTGGCCAAGCGCGATGTTGTAGACGGACAGTTCGTCCATACGCTCGACGCCGCGCACCTCGACCTTGGCGACTTCGAAACCGGCGCGCTTGGCGGCGTCGGCGAATTCGGCCTTCGCCATCGCCGGCAGGCCCAGGAACATGGCGACGCCGACCACCGATGCGCCGACGATAGCGACGATGCCGAAGGTCGCGAGCTTCTGGACGGTGGCATCACTGATTGGCAGCGCGGCGATCAGCTTATCGACGGCCGATTGTGTCTTGATCGTCCTGCGCCGTCCGTTGGCGGGCTTGCGCGGGCTGAGCCGGCTGGTGCCGCCGCGCCGGATACGTGCTTCGCTCATGCCAGTTCCCCCTGTTTCGTGGACACGCCCAGCGCGTCCCCGACGATACGCTCCACCAGTTCCGGATAGCTGATACCAAGCTTCGCCGCCTGTTCCGGCACAAGGCTGAGCGGCGTCATGCCCGGTTGGGTATTGACCTCCAGCAGGAACAGCCCATCGACGCCCTGGCTGTCGTCCCAGCGGAAGTCGGATCGCGACGCGCCTCTGCAACCGAGCAGTCGGTGCGCCTTGAGCGCGATCGCCTTGCACTGTTCGGCTACCTCGTCGGGAATGTCGGCAGGGCAGATATGATCGGTCATGCCGTCGGTATATTTGGCGTCGAAATCGTAGAAGCCGCTCTTGGGGCGCAATTCGGTCACGAGCAAAGCCCGATCGCCCAGCACGGCGGTCGTCAGTTCGCGACCGCGAATATAGGGTTCGGCGAGCAGTGCGTCGAAATGCTGCCACGGACCTTCGACATCGCGACCGATCGGGTTGCCATAATTGCCCTCGTCCGTAACGATCGCGACGCCGACCGAGCTGCCCTCATTGACCGGCTTCAGCACATAGGGGCGCGGCAGCGGGTCGCGCTCGAACAGGCTGGCGCTATCCACCACCTGCCCGCCCGGCATCGGAATGCCATGGGGGACGAGCGCGCTCTTGGTCAGTTGCTTGTCGATGGCGATGACCGAGGTGGCGAGGCCGCTATGGGTGTAGGTCAGGCCCATCAGGTCCATCATGCCCTGCACCGTGCCATCTTCGCCGGGAACGCCATGCAGTGCGTTGAACACGACGTCGGGCTTCGCTTGCGCCAGACGCAGCGCGACGTCGCGATCCATGTCGATCCGCGTCACACGATGCCCGCGCGATTCCAGCGCCTTGGCGATGCCCTCCCCGGACGACAGCGAGACCGCGCGTTCGGACGACCAACCGCCCATCAGAACAGCGACATGCCAGGGACCTCTCATGACCCCCGTCACCGTTCCACCCCGATCCGCTGGATTTCCCACTCAAGCAGCACGCCGCTCTTCGCCTTCACTTTCGCCCGCACATCCTCGCCCAGCCCTTCGATATCCGCGCTAGTGGCGGTGCCAAGGTTGAGGAGAAAGTTGCAATGCTTCTCGGAAACCTGCGCGTCGCCGCGCGTCAGGCCGCGACAGCCCGCTGCATCGACCAGCGCCCAGGCCTTGTGTCCCGGCGGGTTCTTGAAGGTCGATCCGCCAGTGCGGCTGCGCAGCGGCTGGCTGGCTTCACGTTCAGCGGCGATGCGGTCCATCTCGGCCTGGATCGCGGCGGGGTCCTTTGCAAAGCTCGCAAATGTCGCGCTGACAACGACCGCGGCTTCGGGCAAGGCGCTGTGGCGGTAGGTGTAGGCCAAGTCGGCAAGTGTCAGGCGATGGCGCGCGCCAAGCCTGGAAACAATCTCACAATCCACCAATATATCCTTGACTTCACGACCATAAGCGCCGCCGTTCATCCGCACGAAGCCCCCAACAGTGCCGGGTATCGAACGGAGAAATTCAAGGCCGCCAATGCCCGCGTCGCGCGCGGCGGAAGAGACCGCTATGCCGGACGCGCCGCCGCCGCACCGCAGCGCATTCCCTTCGATACGCTCGACCTGTCCGAACGCCTTGCCGAGACGGATGACGACGCCGGGCACGCCACCGTCGCGCACGATCATGTTGGAACCCAAGCCCAGCGCCATCACCGGAACCGCCGGATCGAGATCGCGCAGGAAAGCGCAGAGGTCGTCACTATCCTTCGGCTCGAACAGCCATTGCGCCGCGCCGCCCGACTTGAACCAGACGAGCGGCGCGAGTGGCGCGTCAGGCGTCAGCTTGCCGCGCACGGCAGGAAGAAGGGCGGCCGCCACGCTCATTTGCGCAGGCCCCAAAGCGCGAGCCATTTGTCCCATGCGGCCAGGTTCGCCTTGGCCGCGTCCCGCACCGCCTGCTGCATGGCGACGCCGGCGCTGGCGCTGTCCATCGCCTTTTTCGCGGCGGCGAGGCTCTGCTCATGCGCGTCGATCACGCGCTTCTGCATGTCGATGCACAGGTCGACGAACTCCATCATGACGCCGTCTCCGGTAATGCAGCTATGACCGCCGCAGCGAGACCGGCCGCCCATTTGGTGATGTCGCCCGCGCCGAGGCAGATGACCATATCGTCGGCCCTGATATCGGCAGCGAGCGCCGTAGCCAGCATGTCCGGCCCGTCGATCACTTGCGCGGCACGATGACCGCGCCGTTTGAGACCTGCGACGAGCGCGGCGCTGTCGGTGCCTTCGATCGGCTGCTCGCCGGCGGCATAGACCGGCGTGGCATAGACGATGTCCGCATCGTTGAACGCCTGTTGAAAATCATCGCTCAGGTCACGCAGCCGGGTGAAGCGATGGGGCTGGACGATGGCGATCACCCGCCCTTTCGCGCCTTCGCGCGCGGCGGCCAGAACGGCTTTGATCTCGACCGGATGATGGCCATAATCATCGATGACCGTGGCGTTACCGCCGGGCAGCGGGATTTCGCCGACTTTGGTGAAGCGGCGCTTCACCCCGCCGAATTTGGCGAAGCCGGTCTGGATCGTCGCGT
>CAXUEQ010000021.1:0-506 GCA_964250175.1 uncultured Sphingobium sp.
GATGATGTTGAGCAATTGCCGCTTATATTCGTGGATGCGCTTGATCTGGATGTCGAACAGCGCATCAGGATCGATCCGCGCATTGATCCGCTCGCGCAACAGCCCGGACAACGCCACCTTGTTCGCGCGCTTCACCGCGGTGAATTTCTCCTGGAAGGCGCTGTCATGCGCGAAGGCGTCGAGATCCCGCAACGCCTCGGCATCGTCCATGAAGCGGTCGCCGATCGCCTCGCGGATCAGGCCGAACAGTCCCGGATTGCACTGCATCAGCCAGCGGCGAAAGGTGACGCCGTTCGTCTTGTTGTTGATGCGGTCGGGATAGAGCGCATGGAGGTCGGCGAACACCGTCTGCTTCATAAGGTCGGTGTGCAGCGCGGACACGCCGTTGATGCTGTGCGACCCGGCAAAGGCGAGGTTGCCCATCCGCACACGGCGCTCGCCGCCCTCGCCGATCAGCGAAATGGTGGATATGGCCCCATCGGACAGCCCCTTGCGCTTGGCTTCCG
>CAXUEQ010000021.1:516-19453 GCA_964250175.1 uncultured Sphingobium sp.
AGGTTCCGGCTGCGCAGGAAGGCGTCATCCTCCTGCGGCGACATCACCGCCCCGGCCTTCCCGTCTTCGCCGGCCGGCGCCGCTTGCGCTTGGCTTCCGCCAGCAAGCGGCTGTTTACCGCATAGACGATCTGCATATGACGGGGCAGCAGCCGCTCGAACAAAGGCACCGGCCAGCTTTCCAGCGCTTCGGGCAACAAAGTGTGATTGGTATAGCTGAACGTGCGGCGGGCAATGTCCCACGCCTCGTCGAAATCCAGCCCGTGATCGTCGAGCAGCAGGCGCATCAGTTCCGCCACCGCGACCGCCGGATGGGTGTCGTTGAGCTGGATCGCCGCCTTGTCGGGCAGCGTCTTTATGTCGGTGAAATATTGAATGTGCCGACGCACAATGTCCTGCAACGACGCTGCGGAAAAGAAATATTCCTGCCGCAACCGGAGTTCCTGCCCCGCCGGCGAACTGTCGGCGGGATAGAGCACACGGGTCAGGGTCTCGGCCCGGTTGCTTTCCGCCAGCGCGCCGACATGATCGCCCGCGTTGAACTTGTCGAGCAGGATCGGATCGATCGGCTGCGCGGTCCACAGCCGCAACGTGTTGATCCGTTTGCCGCGCCAGCCGGCGATCGGCGTGTCATAGGCGGTGGCGATCACGCGCTCGGACGGCTTCCAGACCATCGCATGCGCGCTCGCGTCCGGCCCGTCCGCCGGATCGACCAGCCCGCCGAAGCCGATTTCGTAACTCGCCTCGCGCCGCTCGAATTCCCAGGGATTGCCATGCGCCAGCCAGGTTTCCGGCAACTCGACCTGCCATCCATCGGATATTTCCTGCCGGAACATGCCGTTCACATAGCGGATGCCATAGCCATAGGCGGGGACGTCGACCGTCGCCATGCTCTCCATGAAGCAGGCGGCCAACCGGCCCAGACCGCCATTGCCCAGCGCCGCATCCGGCTCCAGCGCGGCGATGATGTCGATATCGACGCCCAGTGACGACAGCGCCTGCTGCATCTCGTCCAGCATCTCCATATTGGACGCCGCGTCGCGCATCAGCCGCCCGATCAGGAATTCCAGGCTCAGATAATAGACCCGGCGCCCTTCCTGCTCATAGGTTTTCTGGGTCGAGGCGATCCAGGCGTCGATCACCCGGTCGCGGATCGAGAGGATGACGGCATGGAGCCAGTCGTGCGGCTGGGCCGCTATGGCGTTCTTGCCGATGCGATAGGTCAACCGCTCGACAATCTCTTTTGCGAGCAATGCGGGGTCCGACGGCCGGGGCGCAGGCTTGGGCAGCGTCGACTGGATGATGCGGTTCATAGCGTTTCCCCCTTGCTAAGCGCCGCAGATTGCACGGCGGTCATGCCAGCGCCAAGTGCTTTTTTGCGTTGCAGCAAGTCTGTCGGGGAGGGATTAGACGCCGCGCAGGCGCATCAATCCTTCCTGGGTCGCACTCGCCACAAGCCGCCCTTCGCGCGTATAAATGGAACCCCGGTTGAATCCCCGCGCATGGCCGGTCCAGGGGCTGTCCATGGCATAGAGCAGCCAGTCGTCCACCTTCACATCTTCATGAAACCAGAGCGCATGGTCGAGGCTGGCCGTCTGGATATCATGCGATATCCAGTTCACGCCATGCGGCAGGAAGGACGTGCCCAGCAGCCCGAAGTCGGTCGAAAGCGCCAGGATCGCCCGGTGCAGATTCTGATCCGCCGGCAAGGGCGCGCGCACCCGGAACCACATCGCCTGAAAAGGCGCCCCTTTTTCCTGACGAAGCAGCCTGTGCAGGCCCACCGGCCGTATCTCGATCGGTCCCGTCCGCGTCATCAAACGATAGACGGGTTCGGGTATCTCCGCGCGATGGCGGCGCGCATAATCGGCCTGATCCTCCAGATCCTCGGGCGGCGGGGCGTCCGGCATGACGGCCTGATGATGCAACCCTTCTTCCCGGCGCTGAAAAGACGAAACGAGATTGAGGATCGGCAGCCCCTTCTGTATCGCGACGACCCGCCGGTTCGCGAAGCTGCGCCCATCGAAATCGGCTTCGACCCGAAAGTCGATTGCATAATCCTCGTCGCCACCACGCATGAAATAGGCATGGAGCGAATGGACCTGTTTGTCCGGTCCGACCGTTTTCATCGCCGCCGCCAGCGCCTGTCCGATCACCTGCCCGCCGAATACCCGGCCGACGCCACCCGGCTTGCGCGCGCCCTGGAACAGAGCGTCGCCGATCGGCTTCACGTCGAGCAGGTGGATCAGACCCGCCACCAGCATTTCCGGGGTCGGTCGCGCCTTGTCGTCGCTCATGCCCTACTCTCCGTCAGCGCCGCATAGATGGCGGTTTTCAGTTCACGCCGCACCTGCACCGCGCTGGATGGCATCACCTGGGTCATGAAGATCGCGATCAACCGCTCGACCGGATCGACGAAGAAGAAGGTCGAGAACATGCCGCCCCAATAATATTCCCCCGGCGTGCCCGCGATCATCGCTGCGGCGGGGTCCTGCGTCACCGCAAAGCCCAGGCCGAAGCCTATGCCGCTATTCTGGCTCTCGCTGAACATCGACGTGGACAGGCTGGCGAGATCGGCACGGCCGGGCAGATGGTTCTGCGTCATCAGCGCGACGGTCTTGGGCGAGAGCAGCCGCGCGCCGTCCAACTCGCCGCCGCGCAACAACATACGGCAAAAGCGGTGATAGTCCTGTGTCGAGGATACCAGCCCTGCACCCCCGCAGGCAAAGCCCGCAGACTTTGCCCAGCGACTGCGCGCGGCCGTGTCGAACAGGCTTCGCCCGCCTTTGGTATCGAGCATCCAGGCATCGGTCAGGCGCGGAAGCTTCTCCGCCGGGACTGTGAAAAAGCTGTCCTGCATTCCCAGCGGCGCGAAGATATGGTCGCGGAAATAGTCGGGCAGGCCTTGCCCCGACAATCGCTCGACCACCACGCCGAGCACATCGGTCGCCACCGAATAATTCCATGACGTTCCAGGATGAAATTCCAGCGGCAATGCGGCGAGCGCGGCGATGAAATCCCCGGCGCTACGATCCTGATGGAAATCGTCCAGCTTCGCCGCGCCATAGGCCGCGTCGATCGGACCTTGCCGTTGAAAGCTGTAGGTGAAACCGGCGGTGTGCCGCAACAGGTCGATCATCCGCATCGGTGTGCGCGTGCGCTCGGTCTCGAACGGCGCACCGCCGATACCGCCGCCGCTGCGCACCCGCACGCCGCGCAGTTCGGGAATCACGCGATGCACCGGCGCGTCAAGCGCGGTCAGTCCCTGCTCGACCAGCATCATGAAGGCGACCGACGTCACCGGCTTGGTCATCGACGCGATACGGAACAGCGCGTCGCAAGCCAATGGCGCGCCATCTTCCCGCGCCGCGCCGCAGCTAAGATCAAGCACGATCCGCTCGTCGCGCGACAGCAGCAACTGCGCATGCGGCACCATACCCGATCCGACGAAATGATCGCGTACCAGCGATTCCAGCCGCTTCAGGCGCTTTGCGTCAAAGCCCGGCGCCGCTGGCGTCATCCCATGGTCGTCCATTCCTGCCGGATACGTCATCCGCCGACCTTTGGCCGCAGGGCCGCGCAAGATCAACCGTCACGCCCAATATCGCCGCTACGGTTTGCCAATGACAGTATCGGCAGGATAGCTGTCGGGATTATATCTTGTCGGCGTAGAGCAGGCGGCCGGGTCCAAGCAGGCCGACCACTTCATGCAGCATATGCGGCGCGACCGCGAAACAGCCCTCGCTGCGCCCGCATTTGCCGAAGGCGGCGATATGGTTCTCGCTCACATAATCGGCGCCATGGATTACGATCGCGCGGGGTTCGGCATTGCTGTTGTCGGCATCGAGACCGATCAGGCGCATCGCGGTGCCGTGCACGCCTTCATAGACGTCGCCGGTCTTGAACGCGCCGTCGGAGGTGGCAAGCGAGTCCGGCACGTTGGAAAAGCTTTGCAGCCAGCCCGAATGCGCCGGGTCCGATCCTTTTCCGTGCGCGACCAGATAGGAACTGGACTGGCCGCCGATCAGGTCGACGATATGGAAGCGCAATTCGCGCGAGGCCCGGCTGAAATCGGCCAGCGCCACCCGGTCGCGAAAGACAAAGGCATCTTTGTGGGTATCGAGCGCCGCGCGGGCGCGTTCGAGCAAGGGCAGATAGGGCTTGGTCTTCAGTCCAGCCGGAACGGGCGGAACCTCGCTCGCTTCCGCGCCCGTGTCTGCTCCCGCCATGGCCGCGCGCGCAAGCCCGGCAGGGAGCATCGCAAGACCGATGCCGGTCAATGCCAGCCTGGAAAAAGTGCGGCGATCCATCTCTTTCATCATAGCATCATATGCCGCGACGGCCAAATCCTGTTCTATTCCGCCGGTCGCGTCTGGTTGCCCGTCTGGCCCGCGCCTCCTTCGTCATCCGGCAGGCGTGTGGTCAGGCCGCTGGCATCGGCATCGTCGCGCATCTGCTCTTCTTCGGCGATGGTCGGCGGCGGCGCGGCGGGCGGCGTCTTGTTCTGGACGACATTCGCCGGCTCTTCGGGCGGTGCTTCGGTCACATTCTCGTCCGGCGGCGTGACGAGGTTATTGGCCAGCGGCGCCTCCTCCGGCTCGTCATGCCGGTTGCACGCGCCGAGCGCGAGCGCGCCGGCCAGGATGAGGGCGGAAAGGATACGCATGGTCGTCAGTCCTTCGATGCGATGGTCAGGGCGGCGGCGCGCTTGCTCGATGCCTCGATCTTCGACGCCAGCAGCTTGTCCCAGCCATAGGGATCGGTGCGGAAATTCATCGTGCCGTTCGCGCTGGCATAGGCGGTCCAGTAGAGCAGATAGACCGCGACCTGTTTGGGCAGTTGCACCCGCTGGGTCTTGCCCGTGTCGATCAGCGTCTGCATCTGACCGCTCAGCGCCGGGTCATCCTTCATCATCAGCTCGGCCAGCGGCACCGGCTTTTCCAGCCGCACGCAGCCATGGCTGGCCAGCCGGTCGAAGCTGGAGAATTTCGCGCGCGACGGCGTGTCGTGCAGGTAGACGGCGAAGGGATTGTTGAAATCGAACTTCAGCCGTCCCAGCGCGCTGTTCGGCCCGGCGGGCTGGACGATCCGCTCGCCGGTCTCGGGCGTGCCGACGATCTTGTAGCCTTCGGCGATCAGCGTCTTGCGCCCCTTGGGCCACAGCTCGCGCTTGGCGATCGAGGCCGGCACGTTCCACGGCGGGTTGACCACGATCGAATGGATGCTGGAGGTCAGCATCGGCGTCTGGTTCGTCGGGCTGCCGGTGACCGCCCGCATCGACGCGATCGGGGCATCGCCCTCGAACACGGTCAGCACGGCGGCGGCGATGTTCACCTGCACACGATTGACCGGCAGGCTGCGCGGCATCCAGCGCCAGCGCTCCATATTCGCCATGATCGCGTCGATCCGGTCGCTCACCGGCACGTTCAGCGCGGCCAGCGTCCGCGCGTCGAGCAGGCCGGTGGGATTGAGACCATAGCGGCGCTGCGCACGCTGGATCGCATCGACCAGCTTCTCGCCGGGCCTGACGCTCTTGTCCTCCAGCGACAGGCGCGCGCGCACGGCGGCGGAAGCCGACTTGGCGGTCAATACCTGCCACCCGCCCGCATCACGGATCGATTCATAGATGGCCAGACCCTTCTTCAGCCCCTCATAGCCTGCATAGGGCGGCGTCAGGCTGGCGACCCATTGCGGCACCCGGTCCGCCGCAACCGCCTGGATCAGTCCGGGGAGCGGGTCATAGGCCTCTGGCCGCACCCCCCATACTTCCAGAAAGTCGGCGGTATCGACACGCCCGGCATGCAGCGCCCGCGCGCGATCCAGCACCGCGCGCACCAGCGCTTCGCCCGAAGGCTGCACCGTCTGCGACGCGCTCGCGCTCAATCCCTGATCCTCGCCCTTGGCCAGCCATCCGGCCAGAAACGCAGCCTGGCTCGACGTCAATACCGGCAGGGGAAGCGGCTTGGGTATGGCAAGCGAAGGCAGTTGCAAGCCGGGAATGGTGGCTGGCGGCGTTGTCGGCGTAACCGCAGGCGCCTGCGCCAGCGCGGCGCTTGCGAAGGATGCACAGGACAGGATGAGGGCGGCGCGGACGCGCACGAACATGGTAACGGACATGACCCGCGAATAGACTATCTCGTCCCGCGATTAAACCGGCTTTGCGATGGAATTGGAACCAAATCTACATCATGCCGTCCTTGATCGCCTCCATCGCGACGAAGGTCGATGTGCTGGCCACATGCGGCAGGCTCGAAATCTTCTCACCCAGCACGATCCGGTAACGGCGAATGTCCGCCGTCCGCACCTTCAGCAGATAATCGAAGCTGCTGGCGATCATATGACACTGCTCGATCTCCTTGATCTTGCGCACCGCCCGGTTGAATTCCTCCAGCGCCTTCTCGCGCGTGTCGGACAGCTTCACCTCGGCAAAGGCGATATGGTCCATGCCCAGCTTCACCGGATCGACCACGGCGCGAAAGCCGGTGATATAGCCCTCGTCGATCAGCCGCTTCATCCGCACCTGGCACGGCGTCTTGGACAGCCCGACCCGCAGCGCAAGCTCGGTCACCGCGATGCGCCCCTCCCCCTGCAATATTTCCAGGATACGCCGGTCGAACGGGTCGAGCGAACTTTCCTTTCGCGATTTTTCGATATTATCGCCCTGCATTACAGCCAAACTCCGGTCCAATTGGTCCATATATAGCGTCTAACCAGCCCAAGCGCGAATGCCTAAAGCCAACGCATAGCTGACAGTTTTTTACTGACCTCCATCAATCCGGCCGATTTGGAGGGATCGCCCGGCATGACCGGGGGTTGTGCCTATATCCAGAAGGAGAGAATATATGGCCGAAGACCTGTTCAGCCTGACGCAAGGCCATGGCGGCGAAACGCATCAGCAAATCCCCGCCGATGCCGATCACGCCAGTGCGGATGATGGCGGCGCCGATCATCTGACCACCAATCAGGGCATCCGGGTTTCGGACAATCAGAACCAGCTCAAATCCGGCGCGCGCGGTCCGGTGCTGCTCGAAGATTTCGTGTTGCGCGAAAAAATCTTCCATTTCGACCATGAGCGCATTCCCGAGCGGATCGTCCACGCCCGTGGATCGGCGGCGCATGGCTATTTCGAGGCCTATGAAGATTTGTCGGACCTCACCAAGGCCGATCTGTTCAGCGAAAAGGGCAAGCGGACGCCGGTTTTCACCCGCTTTTCCACCGTTGCCGGCGGGGCCGGTTCGGTCGACACGCCGCGTGACGTGCGCGGCTTCGCGGTCAAATTCTATACGCAAGAGGGCAATTGGGATCTGGTGGGCAACAATATCCCCGTCTTCTTCATCCAGGACGCGATCAAATTTCCCGACCTCATCCATTCGGTGAAGATGGAGGCGGACAAGGGCTATCCGCAGGCCGCGTCGGCACATGACACCTTCTGGGACTTCATCAGCCTGATGCCCGAATCCACCCACATGATCATGTGGGCCATGTCCGACCGCACCATCCCGCGCACGCTGCGCACGATGGAAGGCTTCGGTATCCACACCTTTCAGTTGGTCAATGCCAAGGGCAAGTCGACCTTCGTGAAATTTCACTGGAAGCCGAAGCAGGGCCTTGCTTCAACCTTGTGGGACGAAGCGGTGAAGATCGCCGGGGCGGACCCGGACTTTCAGCGCCGCGACCTGTTCGAGGCGATCGACCGCGGCGACTATCCCGAATGGGAGTTGGGCATCCAGGCCTTCGACCAGGCTTTCGCCGACGCCCAACCCTATGATGTGCTCGATCCCACCAAAATCATTCCCGAAGAAATCTTGCCCGTCCGTCTGATCGGCAGGATGGTGCTGGATCGCTATCCCGACAATTTCTTCGCGGAGACCGAGCAGGTCGCCTATTGCCCCGCCAACATCGTTCCCGGCATCGATTTTTCCAACGATCCGCTGTTGCAGGGGCGGCTGTTCAGCTATCTCGACACGCAGCTCAAGCGGCTGGGATCGACCAACTTCCACCAGTTGCCGATCAACGCGCCCAAATGCCCCGTCATGAATTTTCAGCGTGACGGGCATATGCAGATGCAGGTGCCGAAGGGCCGCGCCAATTACGACCCGAACAGCCTGAACGAAGCCGGCGAAATCAGCGGCCCGCGCGAATGTCCGATGACAGGTTTCGCCTCGACCACCGCCCCCACCGGTGCGGACGAGCAAGGCGACAAGCTGCGCATCCGCCCCGAAAGCTTTGTCGATCATTATAGCCAGGCGCGGCTGTTCTTCCGCTCGATCGATCCGGCGGAACAGGCGCATCTTGCCTCAGCGCTGGTGTTCGAACTGTCCAAGGTCGGGCTGGAACATATCCGCACGCGGATGCTCTCCAACCTCGTCAATGTCGACGCCGACCTCGCCAAGCGGGTCGCCGCAGGCCTTGGCGCCGACGTTCCAAAGGCATCGCAAGCCGCGGCCAGGATTATCGATATGGACCCTTCGCCGGCGCTCCGCATCGTCCGTGGCGATCGTGCGCCCGACAGTATCAAGGGTCAGTCGATCGGTATCCTGATCGCCGACGGATCGGACGCCGAAGCGGTCGATGCGCTTACCAGCGCGATCGGCGACGCGGGCGGTCGCCCTGTGATCATCGCGCCCAAAGTCGGCGGCGCGACGATGGCCGACGGGTCGGTGCTGAAGGCCGATGGCCAGCTTGCGGGCATGCCGTCCGTGCTGTTCGACGCCGTGGTGCTCGCTCTGTCGGAAGAAGGCTGCGCATCGTTGCTGAATGAAGCCGCCGCCGTCCAGTTCGTGATGGACGCATTCGGCCATCTGAAAGCGATCGGCCACACGCCCCAGGCGCAACCGCTGCTCGACAAGGCGGGCGTGGTCCCCGACGAAGGCGTCGTTGCGGCCGATGCCGGTTTCGTGAAGGCGGCGGCTTCACGCTATTGGGATCGCGAACCGGGCGTGCGCACTCTCGCCTGATCCTACGGGGAAGCGGGACTACAAGCGCCTCGCTTCCCCATCATGCTGATACTGTTGCAATAATGGCGGAGAGGCAGGGATTCGAACCCTGGGTACCCTCACGGGCACGCCGCATTTCGAGTGCGGTGCATTCGACCACTCTGCCACCTCTCCGCAGGGTTCCCCGGCATATCATGGCCGCGAACGGCATGCCCAGGAAACGGGTCGAGGGCGCGCATTAGCGAATGAAAACGGCTTTGCCAAGCATCGCTGCCCGGCTTTTTTCCAAATATCGCCACACGGCGCGCTTATGTCATCGCACTGCCATTTTTCTTGCGCGCCGTCACCATCATCCCCACATAGACAGCATGACTCAGATGCCCGCCAACACCCCCGCCAGTATCGTGGAACAGGTTCGCAACGGCCCTATCATTGCCCATGCCCGCTTCACCATTGGTGATGTCGTGCGTCATCGGCGGTTCGGTTTTCGTGGCGTGATCTTCGACATTGATCCGGTCTTTGCCAACAGCGAACAATGGTATCAATCGATCCCAGACGACGCAAAGCCCGATCGCGATCAACCTTTCTACCATCTGCTCGCCGAAAATGGCGAAAGCAGCTATGTCGCTTATGTCAGTCAGCAGAATCTGCTGCTGGACGAAAGCGACGAGCCGATCGATCATCCCGCGATCGCCGGGCTTTTCAGCCCTTTTGCCGGCGGGCGTTATCATCTAAGGCCAGTCCACCGGCATTAGGCCGGGTTTGGTTTTCACGCTAAGGCTTGATCTTCCAGCCGCGCTTCAAAAGCCCGTAGCACAGTCCCGCCAGCAGGATGTTGAGGACAAGCAGCACGCTGCTGCCCACAAGCACATTGGTATCGGCCGCCGCGACGAAGCCGAAGCGAAAGCCCGAGATGATGTAGAAGAAGGGGTTGGCGTGGCTGATCGCCTGGAAAAGCGGCGGCAGGCGGTCGATCGAATAGAAAGTGCCGGAAAGCAAGGCCAGCGGCCCGATGATGAAATTCGTCACCGCCGCGCCCTGATCGAATTTGTCGGCCCAGATCGAGGTGATTACCCCCAGAAAGGCGATGAAGCAGGTGCCGAGCAACGCGAACCAGAGCACCGCCCAGATATGCACCGGCGTCACATGCACGCCCGGCCACAGCGCCATCGCCAGCCATAGCGCGCACCCGACCATGGCCGCGCGCGTCATCGAGGCCGCGACCAGTGCGAAGAGCATTTCCCCGACTGAAATCGGCGGCATCAGATAATCAACCAGCGTCCCCTGCACCTTGCCGACCATCAGCGAAAAGCTGGCATTGGCGAAACTGGCGTTTATCATGCCCATGATGATCAGACCGGGGGCGATGAAGTCGGCGAAATGCACCTGGGTTCCGTTCAGGCCGACCATGCGGCCGCTGCCGCCCAGCGCGATGATGAACACCACCAGGAACAGCAGCACGTTGATCGCGGGCGCCCACACCGTCTGCAACTGCACCTTCATGAAGCGGCGCACTTCCTTCAGGTAAAGCGCGCGCGCGCCGGGCCAGTTGATGTTGCGGATCAACGGAACGCCGGGTTCGCTGCGAATGGCGCTATTTTGGGGCTGGTCGTTCATGTGCGGATCGCCTATCGGGTGCGGCTTATTGTCGCAAGGGCTGTTTTCGCGCGAATTGAACAACGCGCCGGGCCTTCCCATATAGCGGCCTGACACAGATAGGCCATCGAACGAGGAACCGCCATTGTCCTGGACAGACGAACGCATCGACCAACTCAAGGGGATGTGGGAAAAGGGCATGACCGCCAGCCAGATCGCCGAAGAACTGGGCGGGGTCAGCCGCAACGCCGTGATCGGCAAGGCACACCGCCTTGGCCTGCAATCGCGCCCGTCGCCCGTAAAGGCGGCAGAGACCGTGCGCAAGAAGCCCGCCGCCGCGCCCGCGGCTGCGAAGAAAGCGCCCGCTACCCCGTCCCCGTTCGAGGAAGCGCCGCGCGCCGCCGAGCAGACTCCTGCGCCTGTCAGCCCGGCGCCCGCCACGCCTGTGCCGCAGACTGCGGCGCCCGCCGCCGATACGCCGCCCCCCGCGCCTCAGGTGCGGATCGTCTCGGTTGGTCCCGGCGGATTCCTGCGCCAGGGACCCGGCGATCAGCAGGCGCCGATCCCGCCCGCGCCGCCGCGCCGTCTGGTTCCCGCCAAGCCCAGCGCCGACATTGCCGACAAGACTGGCCTGCTCGACCTGACCGAGCGGATTTGCAAATGGCCCATCGGTCATCCGGGCGAGCCGGACTTCCATTTCTGCGGCGACAAGGTGAACCCCGGCTTTCCTTATTGCGTCGAACATTGCGGCCGTGCTTATCAGGCGCAACTGCCGCGCGGCACGCGCCGCCCGCCCCCGCCACTGCCCTTCGGTGGACCCAGGGTCCGGTAAGACCGCATAGCAACGCGCTGAAAGGCTGGCTTCGAGCGCGTTGCCTTGGCGCTGACATTATTGCGCAAGGCTATGAAGGCACAGGCAGCCGCCTGTCCTACAACCTTGCGCGCATGCTAAAAGCGCCAACCGGTTCTTTCTCCTCGTCCGTCTGCGTCTGTCTGCCTGCTGTAGGAAAGTTTCTGAAAGTTTCGCGGCCGGGACATGAAATATTTCTATGTGCGGGAAATGTGCGAAGCTAAGGCCCCGCCGTCCAACATCGGCAACCACCTTGCTTCGTTCCGCTCCTGCCCCCTATAGCGGGTTCATGTCCGAAGACCTGTTCGCCGCCCAACACAAAGCCAGCGCCGATTACGACGCCTCCGCGATCGAGGTGCTTGAGGGACTGGAGCCGGTGCGCCGCCGCCCCGGCATGTATATCGGCGGTACCGACGAGCGCGCCTTCCACCACTTGGCCTCCGAAATTCTCGACAATGCCATGGACGAGGCGGTCGCGGGTCATGCCAGCCGGATCGAAATCACGCTGGAAGCAGGCAACCGCCTGACCATCACCGACAATGGCCGTGGCATTCCGGTCGATCCGCACCCCAAATATCCCGGCAAGTCGGCGCTGGAGGTCATCATGACCACGCTCCATTCGGGCGGCAAGTTCAGCGACAAGGCCTATGCCACCTCGGGCGGCCTGCACGGCGTCGGCATCAGCGTGGTCAACGCCCTGTCGACCGAGACGATCGTCGAAGTCGCGCGCAACCGCGAGCTGTATCGCCAGACCTTCTCCCAGGGACTGGCGCTTGGGTCACTCGAAAAGGTCGGCGCCGCCCCCAACCGGCGCGGCACTTCGGTCACCTTCACACCGGATACCGCCATCTTCGGCGAGATGAAGTTCAAACCGGCGCGCCTCCATCGCCTCGCCCGGTCGAAAGCCTATCTCTTCGCCGGCGTGGAGATACGCTGGAAATGCGATCCCGACCTTATCAGCGACGACACGCCGGCCGAATCCACTTTTCAGTTTCCCGGCGGCCTTGCCGACCATCTGCGCGAGCAGGTGGGGACACGCGAGTGCGCCACCAGCGCCTTTTTCACGGGGAACCAGGATTTCCCAGGCGCGGCCGGCCGCGTCGAATGGGCGGTCGCCTGGCCGCTCTGGTCCGACGGCAGCTATAGCTGGTATTGCAACACGATCCCGACGCCCGACGGCGGCACTCATGAAGCCGGCATCCGCACCGCACTGGTCAAGGGCATCCGCGCCTTCGCCGATCTGGTGGGGCAGAAGAAGGCGAAGGATATCAGCGCCGAAGACGTGATGACGTCCTCGGAAATCATGCTCTCCGTTTTCATCCGCGACCCGCAGTTTCAGAGCCAGACCAAGGATCGCCTCACCAGCCCCGAGGCTGCGCGGCTGGTCGAAAATGCGATCCGCGACCATTTCGACCATTATCTCTCCGACAATATGGATCGCGGCAAGGCGCTGCTCGCCTATGTGCTCGATCGTATGGACGAGCGGCTGAAGCGCAAGGCCGAGAAGGAGGTCAAGCGCAAGACCGCGACCAGCGCGCGCAAGCTTCGCCTGCCCGGCAAGCTGACCGACTGTTCCGGCGACGACCCGGCGGGCACCGAAATCTTCATCGTCGAGGGCGATTCGGCCGGTGGCTCGGCCAAGCAGGCGCGCGACCGCAAGACACAGGCGATCCTGCCGATCCGGGGCAAGATTTTGAATGTCGCCTCCGCCACCAGCGCCAAGATATTGGCGAACAGCGAGATCGCCGACCTGATCCAGGCATTGGGCTGCGGTACGCGCAAGGACTGCAACCCCGACCTGCTCCGCTATGAGCGCGTGGTCATCATGACCGATGCCGACGTCGACGGCGCCCATATCGCGACGCTGCTGATGACCTTCTTCTTCCAGGAGATGCCCGATCTGGTGCGGCAGGGGCATCTTTATCTCGCCCAACCGCCGCTCTATCGCCTGACGTCCGGGGGCAAGAGCCTTTACGCCAAGGACGATGCGCATCGCGAAGCGCTGATGGCCAAGAATTTCAAGGGCAAGAAGGTCGATGTCAGCCGCTTCAAGGGGCTTGGCGAAATGAACCCGATGCAGTTGCGCGAAACGACGATGGATCCCAAGACGCGCGGCATGATCCGCATTACCCTGCCGCAGGATATCGAGGATCGTGTCGGCGTGCGCGATCTGGTGGACAGGTTGATGGGAAACAACCCCGCGCATCGCTTTGCCTTCATTCAGGAAAATGCCGCCGCGATCGACGAGGAAGCGATTGACGCCTGATCTGGGCATTACTTACCGGGGAGACATGAGATACGACCGATGGCGATCCTGTTTTTCTGGCTGCTGACGCTCATGCCTGCCAGCGCCCAGACACCCGATCAATATCGCGCGCGCGCCGACCAATTGCTCACGGTGCTAAAGGCACCCGGCGATGAAGAGGCTTTTTTCGCGTCGCTCTTTCTCAATGCGATCCCGATCGACCAATGGCGCGGCCTCACGCAAAGTCTGCGCGCACAATATGGCGATCCACAGGGCATTGCGCATATCATGGCGGAAAATTCCACATCCGCCATAGTCGATGTTGATTATGCGCGGGCAATCGTCTCGATCAGCCTGGTGCTGTCGCCGGAACCGCCGCACAAGGCCATCGGCCTTCGCATCATCGGCACAAAGGCGCACGACGACAACGCGGCCAAGCTGATCGCCGACTTCGCCACGTTGCCGGGGCATGCCGCCCTTAACGCCGTGCGCCTTACCGACAGCGGCCCACTCTCTTTGTTCGGCCTGCATCAGGAAGACACGCAAGCTGTAGGGTCCGAATATAAGCTCTATATTCTCGCCGAACTGGCGCGCAGCATCAAAGCTGGCGAACGGCGATGGGGCGATGTTGTCCCACTTGATCGGAAAAGCTTTTCCGGCCGGCTTTCCGCATGGCCTAATAGTGCACCGATGACTCTGCACAGTCTGGCTACCGCGATGATAAGCGAGAGTGACAACAGTGCCGCAGACACGCTGCTGTTCGCGCTGGGGCGGGAAAAGGTAGACGCGATGGTGGGTGCAAGCGGTCATGCCGCTCCGTCGCGCATGCTTCCCATATTGTCCACGATCGAGGCTTTCGCACTTAAGCAGAAAAGCGCCGAAGCTTTGCGCAAGCGCTATGCGGTAGCCGATACGAAAGAGCGTCGCGCCTTGCTCGGGTCGCAAGCGAGCCTGCTGACCCGCGAGCGCATCGACATTGCCCAAGTTGCAGACCGCCCGGTTGCGATAGACAGTATCGAATGGTTCGCATCGCCTGACGATATGATCCACCTGCTCGATCTAATGCGGCGAACCGGGGGCGACGCACTGCCGATTATGGCCGTCAATCCCGGCATAGGCGCGGGCGATGCCGCGCGCTGGGCCTATCTGGGTTACAAGGGCGGATCGGAACCGGGCGTGATGGCGATGAGCTTTCTGGGCCGGACGCAAGATGATCAATGGGTAGCGGTGTCCGGAAGCTGGAACGATACGGCGGCCTCAATCGATAATGACCGCTTCGTCGCGTTGATGACGCGCGCACTCAATCTCATCGTCGCGCCGACACGATCGTCACTTATCAACCCGTCAACGCCGCGACCAGCGCCTTGACTTTTTTCTGCCGCCATTGCGGCAGTGGCGCGATCAGCCAATAGCCCCGCGCGCTTTCGCTCGGGTTGCCAACCTGGCGAACCCGACCTGCCTGTATATCCTGATGCGCCAGCAAGGCCGGGACCAATGCCTGCCCAAAGCCATTTGCCGCAGCCTCTATCGCCAGTCCACCATCGGCGACGCGCATGATCGTAGGAAGGTCGCCGGCGGGGCATCCCGGCCATTCGATCCGCTTCTCCGGCCCGCCATTCGCGGCTTCTACCGTCACGAAGCCCGCGTCGCCGATGCGCACGCCCTCATGCTCGCCCGGACCATCGGTCAGACGCACTGCAAGGTCCAGATTGGCTTCGGTGAAATCGAGCGCTTCGTCGGCCGCGACCAGCGCGAACTGCAAATCGGGCTGACCGGCAGCATAAGCGGCCAGCCGCCCCTGCAGCCATTTTGCCGTGATGTCGCGTGGCGCGGCGATCGTCAGTGACAGGCTCGATTGCCCCACCTGCATCGCCCGTACCGACTCTTCGAACATCAGGAAACCCGAACGCAGCGCGTCCAGCCCCGCTTCGGTCTCAGGAGTAAGCTCAAGCCCCTTGGGTGTGCGGCGGAACAGCACGACGCCCAGCATATCCTCCAGCGCGCGTATCTGTTGCCCGACCGCCGCCGGCGTCACCGCCAGTTCGTCCGCCGCACGGGTGAAACTCAGATGGCGGGCCGCCGCGTCGAGCACACGTAGGCCGTTCAACGGTAAATGGGTGCGCTTCATTCGGCGACGGCCGGGGCGATGAGCGAGAAGGCGGGAATGGCGATGGTCAGATCTTGCCCGCGCGCATCGACCATATGATAGCTTCCCTGCATCGCGCCAGTCGGCGTCGCGAGCGGGCAACCCGATACATAGTCGTAGGATTTTCCGGGCTGGACGACCGGCTGCTCGCCGACCACACCCTCACCCTCGACCCGGTGCTGCGCGCCGCGCCCATCAGTGATTAGCCAATTGCGCGTCAATAACTGGACGGGTTCATTGCCCTGATTTTCGATACGGATATGATAGGCCCAGAACCAGCGCCCACGATCCGGCTCCGACTGTTCGGGCAAGAAGCTGACGGCGACACGAACGATGATCGATCCGGTCTGCTCGGCAAAGGGAAAAAAAGCGTTCACGTCCATAAAGTCGCCCACCATTGCGCGTCCGTCAAGCGGCACACGCGTCAGCGGCCGATTTGCGTGAGAGCGGAATCGAGATCGGCGATCAGATCGTCCGGGTCCTCCAGCCCCACATTGATGCGCAGCATATCTTCGGTGATGCCGACCTCCAGCCTTGCCTCTTCCGCCATGCCGGAGTGCGTGGTCGAAGCCGGATGGGTCATCAACGAGCGCGAGTCACCGATATTATTGCTAATATCGATCAGCGACAGTGCATTCAGCAGGCCATGCGCCTCCGGCCGACCGCCGCCGACATGGAGAGAGAAAATCGGTCCCGCCGCCTTCATTTGGCGCATCGCGATGTCATGCGCCGGATGACTTGCAAGGCCTGGATACAGAACCTTCGGCACGCGGCTTTCCAGGAAAGTCGCGACTTTCATGGCGTTTTCACTTTGGCGCTGAATACGTAGGTCCAGCGTTTCCAATCCCTTGAGCACGACCCAGGCATTGAACGCGCTGAGCGTCGGGCCGGTGTTGCGGTGAAAGGGCAGCAATATATTGAGAATCCAGTCCTCGCTGCCGCAGACTGCCCCGGCCAGGACCCGGCCCTGCCCGTCCATCATCTTGGTCGCGCTATAAGCGACTACGTCCGCACCGAAATCCATCGGACGCTGCAGTGCCGGGGTTGCGAAGGCATTATCGACCACGGAGACAATGCCATGCGCCTTTGCAAGACCGCACACAGCCTCAAGATCGACGATATCCATCGTCGGATTGGCCGGGGTTTCAAAGAAGAAGACCTTGGTATTGGGACGGATTGCCGTTTCCCATGCCGCCAGATCGTGCGCATCGACGGTCGTCGTCTCAATACCAAATTTAGGAAGCAGAGTGTCGGTAAGCCAGCGGCAGGATCCGAACAGCGCCTTGCCAGCGACGACATGGTCGCCCACCGACAATTGGCAAAGCAGAGCCGCCGTCATTGCAGCCATGCCGGTCGCCGTCGCACGGCAAGCCTCTGCCCCTTCCAGCAGCGCGATGCGCTGTTCCAGCATCTCCACGGTCGGATTTTGCAGCCGGCTGTAGGTCATGCCGACCTGCTCGCCTGCAAAACGGGCGGCGGCATCCTCCGCCCGATCATAGCAATAGCCACTGGTCAGGAAGAGCGCCTCGGACGTCTCCCCCCATTCCGATCGCGCCGTGCCGCCACGCACCGCCAGCGTCGCGGAACGCCAGTTGGCGGTGATGCTCTTGTCCTGTCCAGTCTTGCGCTTCATCTGTTCGTCCTTATAGGGCCGCGAGCACCGCGTCGCCCATCTGCACCGTGGTCATAGCGCCGCCCAGGTCGGGGCTGCGCGCGCCGTTCGCCAACGCCTTGGCCACCGCCGCCTCGATCCGGCCGGCCTGCTCAGGCAAGCCCAGCGAATAGCGCAACATCATGGCCGCCGACAGGATCGTTGCCAGCGGGTTGGCCTTGCCCTGCCCGGCGATATCCGGTGCGCTGCCGTGGATCGGCTCGTACAGTCCCTGCCCGCTGCCGTTGAGCGTCGCCGAGGCCAGCATCCCGATAGAGCCGACGCACATGCTGGCCTGATCCGAAAGGATATCGCCGAAGAGGTTGCCGGTGACGATCACGTCAAACTGACCCGGATTGCGCACCAACTGCATTGCGGCATTGTCGACATACATATGGGTCAGCGCGACATCAGGATATTCAGCGGACACCTCGATCACCACGTCGCGCCAAAGTTGCGAGGTTTCCAAAACATTGGCCTTGTCGACCGAGCAGAGCTTGCCGCGTCGCGCCTGCGCCGCCTGAAAACCGCTATGCGCGATGCGTCGCACTTCGGCCTCATTATAGGACATGACATCATAGCCTTCGCGCAGCCCGTCGTTCGTCGTGCGGAAGCCTTTTTCACCAAAATACACGTCGCCGTTGGTTTCGCGCACGATGAGCAGATCGATCGCCGCCGCCACTTCGGGCCGTAACGCGGACTCATTGGCCAGTTCCGGAAAGACCTTGGCCGGGCGCAGATTGGAGAATAGCCCCAGTTCCTTGCGCAGGCCAAGTATCGCCTGTTCAGGCCGCAATGAGCGTTCCAGCGCGTCGCATGACGGATCGCCGACCGCACCGAACAGGATCGCGCCAGCGCGCTTAGCCAAGGCCAGCGTTTCAGGCGGAAGCGGGTGGCCGACCGCTTTATAGGCCGCGCCGCCGACAAGACCGGTCTCATAGGTCAGGCCTGGGATTGCCAGTGCGTCGAGCACACGGACGGCCTGCGCCACGATCTCCGGACCAATTCCGTCTCCGGCGAATAGCGCAACCAGCATCGACCCTTATCTCCCCTTGAATGCGGGCCGACGCATAGGAACGTGCCTGCTTTTAGGCAACCGCTCTTTTCAGCCGGTCGATCAACCGTTCGCGTGCATCGAGTATCTCCATACGGCGATCGGTCAGGATCGCAGACTCGATAAAATACCCCGTCATCCGAAGACCGTCGATGATGTCGCCCCAATCGGCGACAGCGGGGCGGAGCAGGAAGGCGGGCAACGCGAACAGCCGGCTTTCATAGCCCGCTGCCGCCTCGCGACTGACTGCCGATGCGCTGCGGGGGCTAACATAGGCCAGATCGTCGATCCCGCCCGTCGCCGCGCACCGGCTGAGGTCGAGACCGAAGCCAAGTTCGGCGAGCAGCAGCATTTCATAGCGGACCAGCGCCACCGCCCAACCCCGCGCCGCCGGAGCCATCTCGATCGCGCGCAGCACAGCGTCCAGCGCCTGATAGAGCGCGGGATAGCCATTACCCTC
>CAXUEQ010000021.1:19463-37440 GCA_964250175.1 uncultured Sphingobium sp.
TCACTGCACAGGTCCAATCTATCGCCGCCGCCGGCAGGGGTTCGGCCAGCAAGGGCGCGCGGCTGTGGATGAGTTCGACCGACAGTCCAGCCATATGCTCGACGGTGCGCGCGCGGAAATCAGCCTGGACGATATTGCCCGGCGACAGGATAGGCTTGATACGCCGAGACCGTCCACCGCGGATATATCCAGAAATGAGACCATCGTCGGGCGTCAGCAGCCGCGCGATCGATCCATGTTCGCCATGATGGCGGACGGAGCAGACAATCGCAGATATATTCAGTGTGTAAACGAACGTGCCTTCCTGATCCTTGTCTTCGGCTAACCGGAGGCATCATTGAATATCAATGTACGATATGCCGCTCATTGCCAAGGCGGAGTAATATCGGCACAGAATGCTTATACAAGTTCAACAGCAGGGGTTAGAATGACAGCGCAACGCGTGGCGCATATGGGCATTGACAACCATGATGAGGCATTGTCGGTTTGGCTCGACCTTTTCAGATGGCTCGCAGCATTTGCCGTGCTGATTTCCCACGTGCGGCACCGCCTATTCATTTCAACAGATATCATGCCTGAATCGACGAAATCATTGGTTTTTTATATAGTTGGTGGCATTTCTAGTTTTGGACCGCCTGCGGTAATCATATTCTTCGTCTTGAGCGGCTTTCTGGTTGGTGGCAGTTCCTTTCGCAATTTTTGTAAATCAGGACATTTTGCCGCTGTAGATTATCTGGTCGCACGATTGTCACGACTTTGGATCGTTTTAATTCCAACTCTAATTTTGACATATTGCCTCAATATGATGGCAGCTTATGTCTTTGGACGAACAATATTGGCCGCCGAAAGCGATCCTGGCACGTTTGTTTGTAACATCGCTTTTCTTCAGACGGCATTCTGCCCTCAATATGGCTCTAATGGTTCACTCTGGTCGCTTTTTAACGAATTCTGGTATTATATTTCCTGGCCGATGGTGATGATCGGCATGTTCTCGCAAAGACCCCTGATACAGCGTTTTGCACTATTGGGGATTGCTGCCATTTTACTGTGTCTGCTGACGTGGCGGCAATTTGTGGGTCCCAATATCGCGGCCTATTTCAGTATCTGGTTATTAGGCGTGTGGGCAGCGAGCCGTGAGCGCCCATTTGTAGCGATGCCAGTCAGCTTTTCGGTAGCTCTTAGTGTGCTGTCATTGATGATTTGGCACGTTACAAACAAGGGCAGGATTCAAGGCACAAGCTTCCTGCATGAGTTTCCCGTCGATTTATTCATAGGCCTGACATTTGCGAACATGATTCTGATCATGAAATATTTGCCAAGTCTATGTTATCCTCCATTTCCGCGGATTCACGCACCGTTGGCCGGTTTTTCGTTTACGCTGTATTGCCTTCATACGCCGGTCATCAACTGGCTCACCGCGCTCCTACACTGGTCTACCGGTAGCGGGTTGAACATGATGCCCACTGGCCCAATTCCCTATATACTCTTCGGTCTCATTACTATGATTTGCATCGGGTTCGCTTATAGTGTTTCATTGTTGACAGAGCGACATACGTCGACGCTTCGCAAGTGGGTCATGCGCGCGATGCCAAGGTTGCGTGCCGGCGTTTGAGCGCTAACCATGAAAATAATCATACACAGTCTGCGCCACCGCGACGGAAACTCCCGGCGCCTTTTGCAGATCCTCCAGCGCCGCGCTCTTCACCGCCCTGGCCGTGCCGAAATGCATCAGCAACGCTTTCTTGCGTGCGGGGCCGATACCCGGCACTTCATCTAGTGAACTGACGGTGATCGCCTTGCTGCGCTTGTCGCGGTGCGCGCCGATAGCGAAACGGTGGGCTTCGTCGCGCAGACGTTGCAGGTAGAACAATACCGGATCATTGACCGGAAAAGTTACCTCGCGTCCGTCCGGTAGATGAAAGACTTCGCGTCCGTCGCGGCCATGATGCGGTCCCTTGGCGATGCCGATCAGCGTGACGTCCTCGACGCCGATCTCTTCCAGCGCGGCCTTGGTAGCGCTCAACTGGCCCTTGCCGCCGTCCACGAACACCAGATCGGGCCATTCGCCGGTTTCGCGGTCCGGGTCCTCGCGCTGGGCGCGGCCGAAGCGGCGTTCGAACACCTCCCGCATCATCGCGAAGTCGTCGCCCGGCGCGGTGTCCGGGTTCTTGATGTTGAACTTGCGATAGGCCGACTTGCGGAAACCGTCCGGGCCAGCGACGATCATCGCGCCGAGCGCACTGGTGCCCTGAATATGGCTGTTGTCATAAACCTCAATCCGGTCGGGCACACCGTCCAGCCCGAACGCCTCCACCATGTCGCGCAGCACCTTCGCCTGGGTCGTGGATTCCGCAAGACGACGGTCGAGCGCTTCGACGGCGTTGCGTTGCGCCTGTTTGATAAGGCGGATGCGATCGCCGCGCTGGGGGGTTTCGATGCGGACCTTGCCGCCCGCCCGTTCGCACAAGGCCTGCGCGACCAGTTCGCATTCGGCGGGCGGACGGTCGGTGAGGATCAGGCGCGGCGGGGGCACCTCCTCGTAAAATTGGGTCATGAAGTTCATCAGCACTTCGTCCTCGGCCACCTCAGCGGTGTGGATCGGGAAGAAGCTGCGATGGCCCCAATTCTGGCCACCGCGGATGAAGAAGGCCTGGATGCACATCGCGCCGTTCCTGGCCGCCAGCGCGAAGATGTCGGCGTCGCCCAGCCCCTCGGCGTTGATGGCCTGGCTCCCCTGGATGAAGGTCAGCGCCTTCAGCCGGTCGCGGATCACAGCCGCCTGCTCGAAGTCCATCGCGTTGGAGGCTGCCTGCATCGCCGCCCCCAGCTTCTGCTGCACCTTGGTCGACTTGCCGCCGAGAAAATCCTGCGCGTCCCGCACCAGTTCGCCATAGCCCGCAGCGTCGATGCGATCGACGCAGGGGGCAGAGCAGCGCCTGATCTGATAGAGCAGACAGGGGCGCGAGCGATTGGCGAAGAAGCTGTCGGAGCAGGAGCGGAGCAGAAACAGCTTTTGCAATGCGTTGATCGTGCGGGTGACCGACCCGGCGCTGGCGAAGGGACCGTAATAGCGCCCCTTCGCCTTGCGTGCGCCGCGATGCTTCTGGACGCGGGGAAAGGCGTGATCGTCGCGCAGCAGAATGAAGGGGAAGCTTTTGTCGTCGCGAAGCAGGACGTTATAGGGCGGGCGGAAGCGCTTGATGAGCTGCGCCTCCAGCAGCAGCGCCTCGGCCTCGTTATTGGTGGTGACGATCGTCATCGAGCGGGTCTGCGCGACCATGCGCTGTAGCCGTTTGGGCAGGCGGTCGACCTGCGTATAGTTGGTCACGCGGTTGCGCAGCGCCCGCGCCTTGCCGACATACAGCACGTCGCCGCGCGCATCCTGCATGCGATAGACGCCGGGGCGGGTCGGCAGCGTTTTCAGGACATTGCGGATTGCGGCGACGCCGGTTTCGATATCCGGCTGGTCGGAGCCGCGGACGGTGTAGCTGGCCTTGTCCTCATTGAAGCGGTCTGGCGATTGGGGTTGTGACATGCGTGGGAGATAGAGCGCGTAAGACGGAAAGCAAAGGGCGCGATGTTGGGAAGGTGGGGCTTAGCTTCGCACTTTTCCCTGCGAACAAGACAGCTTGTTAGCGCGGCGCGCAATTTTCGGAAACTTTCCTACACGCGCGGGGCTTTACGAGCGGAAGGAGCCAGAACCGGTATAGCGCGGTCGGAGGCGTGTAGGACAGGCTGGGAGATGGGTCCCCGCCTGCGCGGGGATGACGAACAAGTGGGCTGAAAGAAAACGGGCGCAATAAATGACAAAGGCCGGGACTGGCCCGGCCTTTGTCATGTTCGCGTTTACGCGGTCAGATGACCGGACCGAGCGCCTTGATGCTGCTGTCGACCAGCGCCTTGTCGGCGGACGCATTGTGGCTCTGGACGATCAGCGCTTGCGCGGCGGCGGTCGCGGCGGAGACCGCCTTCGCGCGGATGCCGGCGACGGCGGCGCGTTCGGCGGCGGCGATCTTGTCTTCGGCCATTTTCTGGCGGCGGGCGATCAAGGCGGCGGCGGCGACGTTCGCGTCGTCGAGAAGCTGCGCGGCCTCTTCCTCGGCGCGGGACTTCAGCACGGCGGCTTCGCCGGCCGCGCCCGCCAGCTTCGCTTCATATTCGGCCTTCAGCGCTTCGGCCTCGGCGCGCAATTTTCCGGCTTCGTCGAGCTGAGTCCTGATCTGCGCGATGCGGCTATCGAGCGAACCACCGATAAGGGCAGGCACCTTCTTGACCAGCAGGATGATGAGAAACACCAGCATCGCCGCACTGACGAGCGCACCGGGATTCAGCCCGAACAGCGATAATTCGCCTTGGGTCGAGGCGCCATGTTCCACCAGCGCCTGCTGATGATCGGCCTGATCGAGTTTTTCAGCCACGTTTTGCGAATTCGTATCGAGCGTTTCGATTGCTTCAGCCATGCGCCAACGCCGCCTTTACTGCTTGGTTCGCGGCTTCGGGCGAAGGCGTGATGCCCGAGATACGGGCCACCATGTCCTGCGCCGCTTCCGTCGCGACCGCTTCGATCTGCGTCAATGCCGCTGCGCTCGCCGCAGCGATCTTCGCTTCGGCGACAGCCACCTTGTCGGCGATCACGGCGTCTTCCGCCTTGATCCGTGCTTCCGTGGCCTTCGCCGCCTGTGCTTTCGACCCGGCGACAAGCGACTGTGCCGCGGCGCGGCTTTCATTCTCACGTGCGCGATAGTCCGCCTCGATCGCGTCACCCCGTGCGAAAGCGGCCTTCGCCGCCGCCAGGTCGCCGGAAATCTTTGCGTCGCGGGCGTCGACCGTCGACTGGACCTTCGGCACCATGCCAAGGCCAATGACGAAGAACACGAAGCCGAACGTCACCAGCATCCAGAATATCTGGGACGACCAAACTTCGCCGAGTTGCGCGATTTGAGGCATTGCAGTCGCTAGTCCCTATTTCAAATATCCGTTCGACCGAGCCTGTAGAGGTCCTGTCCTTCCGGAAAAAGGGAAGAACAGTCCTTCGACAGGCTCATGCCGAACGATAGCGTGTCAGGCGACGAAGATCAGGATCATCGATACAACGAACGCCAGCAGACCGAGAAGTTCGGCGGCGGCGAAGCCGATGAACAGACGGCCCTGCTGGCCGTCGGCGGCCGACGGGTTGCGTAGCGCGCTTTCGAGGAACGAGCCGAAGACGTTACCCACGCCCAGTGCGGCGATACCGGCACCGATTGCTGCGAGACCGGCACCGATCAGCTTTGCGGCTTCTGCGTCCATGATAATACTCCTTGATTAAACCGTTGATAGGATAGTGTAATGCTTAGTGAAGATTGACGGCGTCGTTGATGTAAAGCGACGTCAGCAGCGCGAATACATAGGCCTGAATGACCGCGACCAGCAGTTCGAGCGCGCTGATGCCGATCATCAGCACGAAACTTGGCACGCCGATCAACAGGCCCCAGCCCGGACCGGCATTGCCGCTGTTGATGACGAAGCTGGACAGCACTTCCAGCAGGATATGCCCCGCCATCATCGCGACGAACAGTCGTAGGCCAAGGCTGAAAGGGCGGACCAGGAACGAGACCAGTTCGATGATCGGAATCAGCCACAACAGCCAGCCCGGCGTGCCATGCGGCACGAACAGCGAGAAGAAATGCAGGCCATGACGCCAGAAACCGACGATCAGCACAATCGCGAAGCTGAGGATGGCGAGAACCCCGGTCGCGGTAAAATGACTGGTGAAGGTGAAGGCATGGCTGCCGACCAGCCCAAGCGGCAGCAGGCCGAGCAGGTTGGCGAACAGGATGAACATGAAGAGCGAGAAGACATAAGGAACATATTTCTTGCCCTCCGGTCCCACATTCGCGCGCAGCAGATTGTCGATAAAGCCGGTGAAAAATTCGGTCGCGGCCTGCCAGCGGCCGGGAACCAGTTCCCGCTTCATGCCGCCCAGCATGAAGACGAACAGCACGGCGGCGGCGAGCACCATCCACAGCGCACTGTTGGTGAAGGCAATATTATAACCGCCGATCGCCAGATGACCGGTGCCGAACAACGGCTCGATCGTGAACTGGTGCATCGGGTCGATTTTGCCTGCTTCTGCCACGCGAAACCCCTAAACTACTTACTGCAATCTTAACGTCTGATACTGCGACAAAAGCGCCCCTATTGATCGGGACGCTTCGTCGAAATCCGGATGATGTTCCTGAAGGCGGCAGCCGTTCCCAGAAAGAGGAGCGCCAGCAGGAGCCAGGGCGACGTGCCGAGCAGCCGGTCAAGGACCCAGCCAATCAACGCGCCACCGGCAAGACCGCCGATCAGTTCCGCAAGAACGCGATTGCCCAGACGATAACTGTCGTCCGCCTGCGGCTGCGCGCTCTTGGTCCTGACCTTTTCCGCCTGTTCGGCGCGTTCGATCCGCTCCTGGAGCGTCGCGATCCGCGCGTCTTCGGCCAATGGGTCTTCCCCGGATTCAGTATCAGCCATTCCTGCCCTCCCAGCCATGCGGCGGGAGGGTCATGAACGCCTGACGCTGCACCCGTCAAGGCGCGGCCCGTTTAGAAAGGGAGGCCGGTCAAGTCAACCATGCTGACCCTTAAGCGAAAAAGCGCCGAAATTGTCCATATATATGGACAATTTCGGCGCCTGTTCGATAATCGAGGACAGTCATCGCATCAGAGCGACGATGTGAATCAGCCCGCCGTCGCGCAATAGTCGGGCAATGCGATCGCGCCCGCGCCCTTGGTCTGCCACGCGCCGCCGCCGATGCGATAGGTCTGACCGGCTTTCACGCGCGCCGACAGTGTCTGACAGCCGGTGGCCGCGGCGACGTCCGACACAGTTACGCCACGCTTTCCGGCAAGATCGGTATAAGCGGCGCGGCGCTTGATGTTGATCGATTCCACCTCCGCCTTGACGGCAGCCGACACGGTGCCGGCGATGCCGAGATAGCCGTCCGCCTGCTCGCCCACCGTACCGGCGGCGAGCGCAGCGGCGACCGCGCCCGACTGCGCACGGGCGGGAGAGGCCATGACGAAGCCGGTGGCCACGAGAATCGCAGCGGCGGCGGTGAACAGGAGAGATGTGCGTATCATTGCGGGAACAACTCCGGGTTATTCTGGATCAGGTCCTGCGCATCCTTCTGGAGCCGCACGACCACTTCCTGCTGAATCTTGACATTGAGATTGATCTCGATCGGCCGGTCGGGCGCTTTCACCTGAATGCACCCGGCCAGCGGCAGTCCGATCCATCCGATCGCCAAGACATGTCTATATTTCATTTCTGACCCCCTGATGCCTTCTTGTCGCTTTCGGCAGGCTGAACGGCAATACCTAACTGCGCGCCGGGAATGATGGTCGTCGCTGGCGCATCGCGGTCGCCCAGCCGGCTGCGGATCAACTGACCGGGATTGGTGAACGACGATGCGGTGTTGAGCAGCCCCCGGAAAGGCGCTTCGATGCGGATGTTGAACAGGAAGGGCAGGCCGATGAAGTTGCGCGCGATGCCGTTCGGCACGCCGCCCAGCGGACTGCGGTTTACGCCGTTGAACGACACCTGGGTCACCACTTCGCCGTCCAGCGCGCCATCCATCAGGATGGTCAGGCATTTATACTGGAGATTCTTGAGCGCGTCGAAGGCCAGTTTTCCGAACACGCCAAGCTGTTCGTTGGAAACCGGTCCGACATAAGCGAGATTGCCCGCCTGCCGCTTCGGATCGCAAGGAATGACCTGTTCCGCCGCGTCTGTCAGGATCAACGGCGGAGAAGCGGTCTGCCGCGCCACCAGCAGGCCGCCCTTGATCCGTCCGCCGGTCGCGTCGAAGATCATCGGCAGCACACCGTCGAACGTGCCGGTCGCCGAGATATTCTGAAGATCGAGCGTCTGGATGAACGCCCCCGCATCCAGCCCGACGACGCGGAAGCTGAGCAGGCGCGATTTGTCGGCGGCGAAGTCGAGCGTCGAGGGCAGCAGCGTCAGCGTGCCGCCGGAGAAGGGCCAGGTGCCATCCTCGATCCGGACGCGCTGCCCGTCGATCAATTGATAATGCACGACGCCATCGGTGACTTCGGTGCCGGGATTGACGGTCGCGATCCGCATCGTCTGGTGCGGAGCGGTGATGAGGTTGACCAGGTCGGTGAAGCGAATCTCCCCCGACAGTCCAGTCACCGGGCCGAAGGCGGCGGCAAGGTCCATGGCGTCTGTGCGGAACAGGCCGTCGCTGGTGACGGAACTGCCGTTCCAGCGCACCTGCCCCCTGCCGGTCACGGTCCCCCGCGCATTGGCGACGACACCGAGCGCGAGGCGGCTGACCATTTCGGGCTGAAGCGCGGCGGTGAATGTGAGGCCGGGAACGACGAGGGCGGCGCTGCCCCGCGCAGTGCGCAGGTCATGCGCGATAGCGACGGTCGCAACCGTGGCGCCGGTCTTCGGTTCGTGCAGGCTGCCCTGCGCGGTGATACGGCTGTCGCGGAAATCGAGGCGGAAGTCCCTGCTCGTCAGCGGCTCGAAGCGATCGGGATTGGCGGCGTCGGTGAGGACGAGGGCGGCATCGAGCCGCAGCAGCCCACCGGCAAAGCCCCAGGTCCCGTTCGTGTCGCCGACCAGCAGCGGCACCGCGCCGATCCGGGCGCTGGCACCTTCGATGCGACCGCCCAGGCCCTGCCCCGCCGCCGTGCCGCTCAGCGACGCGGCGGTCATGCGGACGGGACTGTCCTGTGGTCCGAGCGCGATGTCTGCGTCGCGCAACTGGAAACCCGGCCCGGCCAGCGTGAAGCCCGCCGACTGCGCGGCGAAACGCAGCGGGCTGGTGCCGATTCGCCCCGTCAGGCGCGGCCGGGCGATCGTGCCGCCGCCGCCGAGGCCCGCCCGGCCATAGGACAGCAGCGCCCCGCCGACCGGGCAGAGCGTCAGCTTTGTCCTGCCGAGCGTCGTCCCGGCATAATCGAGCGACGTGAAGGAGAGCGGCGCGCAATTGCGGTTGACGCGGATCGCGCCATCGGCGGCGACGCTGCCCTCCACGGGTAGCGCCAGCCCCTTGAGCGCGCCGCCCGGCAAAGGTCCGTCGAGCGTCATATGCGTGGCGAAGCGCGTTGCCCCGCCCGGCTCGGCGACGAATCGCACGGGTTCCAGCATCAGCTTCGCCCCGCCCACGCCATAGGGGTCGATGAACGCCTGCCCGCCAAGCCCGCCGCCCGGCCGCTGGGTCAACCGCAGCGCGGCGCGGGGCAGCCCGCCGCCCGCCATCGTCGCGCCGCCGTCCAGCACCCACTGCCCGGTCGGCCAGTTCAGCGTGAAGCGCGCGCCCTGCCCCAGCCCGACGCGCGCGCCGCTGCGGCTGGACAGGGTCAGCGCGGTCAGAACGACGCTGCCCGCCGCGCCGCGCCGGGCCAGCGCGAAACGCGCCGCGAAGTGGTTGTCAGCGCTGGCGGCGCGCAGCGCGTCGGCCAAACCCCGCGCCAGAGGTGCGACCGGGGTGCCTGCGGTCGAGGCACGCAAGCCGCCCAGCGGATCGCTGCCGCCCACGCGCAGGGTTTGGCCGGAGAGCGCGCCGTTCAGCGTCATGCCGTCGCCGCCAAAGGTCCATGCGCCATCGAGATCGGCCCGCGCCAGGGTGACGGCGGCACTGCGCGCATCCGCGCCCGACAGCCGTAACCGCCCCTGCGTGCGCGCTGCCGTGCCGTCCAGGCTGATGCGACCGGTCAGGCGCGAGAGGCGCGCACCGCTGGCCACCAGTCGGTCGGCGGCGATGGCGGTGCTTCCGGTCCAGCGGTCGAATTGGGACGACAGAAGGATGTCGGGATGGAAGCGCGGCTTCACGAGAGTGACGCCAGCCTGGTCACAGCGAAGCGTGTCGGCGCGCACTGGCCCGGACAGGCGCGGCCGCCCGTCGCTGACGCCGAGATCGACATAGGCGGTGGCCCGGCTGGCCGTGCACCCGGCGATCGCCGCCTGCGGCATGACCGCCGCCAGCTTGCCGCGAAAGCCCGACCGGAGATTGCCGTCGCCATCGAGCTTCAGTCCGACCGGCCCGAAATCGGTATCGAGCCGCATACGCGCGTCGCGCAGGCCGAGTCTGACATCCGGCAAGGCGAAGGGCGCGGTGGACGCCGGATCGCGGAACGCGTTCAGCGATCCGAGATCGAGCACCCCACCCCTGAGGCTGCCACGCAGGCGCACACCGCCGGCGCGCACGGCGGCCACCTGCGGCGTCACGCCGGAGAGCGCAATGTCGACTTCCACCCAGTCGGCGGTCAGATCGGGACTGGCCGGATAGCCCAGCACGACATGATCGATCCGCTGGGTACGCAGGCCGATGGCCGCGATTCGATAATCGGCCCGGACGCCCAGCCGGTTAAGCTCCCGCTCGATGAAATTTTCCGCGAGCGGCTGACGCTGGGTCCAGAGCGCCAGCAGGACCAGGCACAGCATCGCGACCACGCCGAGCGCCCAGCGGACGGCGCTTTTCCAGCGCCTGCCCTCCGCGATCGGCGCGTCGCCGCTGCTCTCGCCCTCTTCACCCTGCATGCCCGCCCGACAACCCCGCCCTGTTCTGTCTTTCAATCCGTAACGCATCGACAACGTCCTGCCAGCGGGAAATATCCTTGCGGGCCATTTCGCCAGGCTCTAGCCATGGCGATGTGAACGAACCCTTGCCGCTCGACCTGCCCAAAGACGCTGCGCCGCAGGATGGCGCGGGGCATCGCGCGCGGTTGCGGCAGCGGCTGGCGACCGGTGGCGGCGAGGCGCTGCTCGACCATGAACTGATCGAATATCTGCTGGCGCTCGCCATCCCGCGCAAAGACACCAAGCCGCTCGCAAACACGCTGCTGCGCGAATTTGGCGGCATCGGCGGCGTGCTGACGGCGGACTGGGAGTCGCTCGGCCGTGTGCCGGGGATGGGCGACACCAGCATCGCGGCGATCAAGGTGGCGCAGGCGTCGGCGCTCCGGCTGTTGAAGGCGGATGTCGTGGCGCGGCCGGTGCTGGCGAGCTGGCAGGCGCTGCTCGACTATCTGCGCGCCGACATGGCGCATCTGACGATCGAGCGGGTGCGTGTGTTGCACCTCAACAGCCGCAACGTCCTGCTGCGCGATGAAGTGATGAGCGAGGGGTCGGTGGATCAGGCGGCGATCTACACGCGCGAGGTCGTCAAACGTGCGATGGATCTGGGATCCGCCGGCCTGATACTGGTGCACAATCATCCGTCGGGAGATCCTTCGCCGAGCCGTCAGGACATAGAGATCACGCGGCAAATCGTGGACGCCGCCAGGCGGCTGGGCATTTCAGTGCATGATCATATCATCATCGGCGCGAACGGACATACGAGCTTTCGCGCGCAGGGGTTGATATAGCCGCCCGTCAGGGACGCCCGTAGCAATCAACGGCCGCAACCCATTATGGACATTCCCGATCTGGCGCTCAGCCGCTAACACCCCCCTGAATTTTTTTGGAAAGGAAGAAGAGCATGACCATCACCCGTTTCGATCAGGGGCCGCGCATGAGCCAGGCCGTCGTTCATGGCGATACCATTTACCTCGCCGGTCAGGTCGGGTTGCCGGGCCAGAACGTCACCGAGCAGATGAAGACCCTGCTGGCGCAGGTTGACGCGCTGCTGGAGCGGACGGGCAGCGACAGGCATCATCTGCTCAGCGCGACGATCTGGCTTGCCGACATAGCGGATTTCGCGGCAATGAACGTCGTCTGGGACGAGTGGATCGCCGGTGGCGCAGCGCCCGCCCGCGCGACCGGAGAGGCAAAGTTGGCGACCCCGGACTATCTGGTCGAGGTCATTCTGGTTGCCGCCAAGAAGTGATGGAGCCGCCGCTATGGCGGTGGCTCTGGCTGTGGGCGAAGGGCGGCCACTGCGCTGCGCCTTGTCCTCTGACGGTCAAATTTTTGTCATGCACTTTTCATCAAAGTGCGACCGCGCGGTAATATTAGGCCCCTAGTGACCCCTTCGAAACGGCATCGCAAGGGTATGCCGGACCTATAGGGGACTATCGTGAACCAGAAAATCAAGCTGCGGTGTGCCGCGGCGTTTGTAGCCTTGTGCGTTACGCCAGCGGTCGCATGGGCCGCCGATACAGACGCGACTGCCGCCGCACCCGCCGCCACAGCCACCCCTTCTGACACGGCACCTGCCGACGATGCGCATGGCGAAGAAGATATTCTGGTCACGGGCCGGCTGGGCCAGATGGCGCAGAAGAAGATCGAGGCCAGCTATTCGATCTCGACGATCAAGGACGAGGACATCCGCGCCCGCGCGATCGACAATCTGGCCAACGCGCTCCAGACCATTCCGGGCGTCTGGGCCGACGATTCGGCCGGCGTCACCGCCAACAACACGCGCGTGCGCGGCATCCCGCGCGGCGGTTACGAATCGCTAGCGGTTTACGAGGACGGCCTCCCGATCCAGCATGATCCGGGCATCAACTGGATCAACGTCGACCAGTTCGTGCGGCTGGACGAAACCTACGCCACCATCGAAGCGGTGCGGGGCGGACCTTCCTCCATCTTCGCGGCGAACGCACCCGGCGGACTTATCAACTTCATCCCGCGTCAGGGCACGCCGGAACTGAGCGGCATCGTCAAGCTGACCACCGCCGATTACGGCCAACTCCGTGGCGATGTCTGGATCGGCGGCCCGATCGGCAATGATGGCTGGCGCTTTTCCATTGGCGGTTATTACAACAAGGACCAGGGCGTGCGCGATCCGGGACCGACCGCCAACGAGGGGGGACAGGCCCGCATCCTGATCTCCAAGACTTTCGCGCGCGGGCATCTGTCTTTCGGCGTCAAATATATGGAGGACAACAACTTCTTCTTCGACGCCATCCCGCTGCTGCGGCAGTCGGACGGCAAGATCGTGCCGCTGCCCGGCTTTAACGGCCATAATGACACGCTCACCGGGCCGCAGGACGGCAATGTCATCATCCGGACGCCCGCGGGCAATCGCTACCCTGAATTCAACCTGTTCAACCAGTCGAGCGACCTGCAATTCACCATCAAGGGCGATGTGGAACTGGACGATGCGACGACGGTGAAGGCGGGTTTCCGCTATCGTGATTCCCAGACCAACCGCAATGCGCGCGGCCTCAACAATCTGAGCACGCAGAGCGCCTATATCACTACGGCGATGCGGACTGCCGCCCAAACCGCCTTCGGGTCGAGCGACCTGCGTTTCGTCTATAACGACGATCGTAGCGCCTATCCGGCCAATGCGAACGGCAATGGCCTGATCGGCGTCAATACCTTTCAGTCGATCCAGAACCCGATCAGCGAATCGATCGCCCTGCTGGAGTTGAGCCATGTGTTCGAAACCGGCTTCGGTCGCCATGACGTCAAGATCGGCGCTTATGGCACCAGCGCCGACTGGGCGCATGACCGCAACGATGGCGTGGGGCTGACGGAAGTGGCCAACAATGCCCGCCTGCTCGATCTGGTCGCGGTCAACGCCGCCGGCGCCGTTGTCGGCCGCGTCACCGACAATGGCGTGTCGCGCTACGAATCGCGCTATGCCCATGCCGTCGGCGGCTATGATGATTTTGCCTTCTACATCGCCGACGAATGGCAGGTAACGCCCAAGCTGCGCGTCGATGGCGGTTTCCGCTGGGAAAAAATCCGGATCAGCGGCGTCAGCGAGAAGGTCGCCAGCTATAATCTGGGCGATCCGACCACGCTGGCGGACGATAATATTCTTTACGGTTCGGGTCAGTTCAACCGTTTCGACGAAAGTTTCGACGATCACAGCTATACGGTCGGCATCAACTGGCAGTTCATGCCGCAGGCCGGTATCTTCGCCCGCTACACCAACAGCTATCGCCTGCCGCAAATCGGGCAATATCGCGACAGTTCGCTGCCCACCAACGTGCGCAGCCAGTCGATCGAACAGGCCGAGGGGGGCGTGAAGTTCCAGAATGGCTGGGGCAATCTCTACGCCACGGTCTTCTACAACAGCTTCAAGGACGTCCAGTTTACCAACACCTTCCTCGATCCGCAGCAAGGCACACGTCAGGAGGTCAATTATGGCGACGTCAGCACGATCGGCGTCGAGGTGGAAGCCAATGTCCGGCCGACCGACTTTTTCGAACTTTCGGGGACGGCGACCTTCCAGGACCCCAAGTTCAAAAACTATACCTACAACACGCTGGTCAGCGGCAAGCTGGTGTCGACTTCCTTCGATAACAATCGCCCCAGTTCAATGCCCAAGGTCATGCTGAGCGTGCGTCCGCAACTGCATCTGTTCAACGACAAGCTGCGCGTTCTGGGCGAGTGGCGCTATGAGGGCGACAAGTTCAACGACGACGCCAATGTCGTCAAACTGCCCGCCTTCTCCGTGTTCAACGCCAGCGTGCAGGTCAATGTCACCGACAGCATCACGCTGTCCGTGAAGGGCAACAACCTCAGCAATTCCCTGGGCCTGGGCCAGGGCGGCGGCGGGCAGCCGATCCCCGGTCAATATGACGGCAACGTAATTCTGGCGCGGCCGATCTTCGGCCGGAATTTCCAGGGTTCGCTGCTCTTCCGCTTCTGATCATTGGATGCCCACCGTGAAAGATCGCGCATGACGCCTGTGATCCTCGCCCTGCTTCTGGCCGCTGCCGCGCCCGCGCTGGGCGAACCGATCAGGATGAACGACATCGCCACGGTGGGCACCCACAATAGCTACAAGCAGGCCATGCCCGCCGCGACGATGAAGAAGATGCGGGCGCGCGACCCGCGCATGGCCGACGGGCTGGACTATCGGCACCGACCCTTGGCCGAACAGCTCGATCATGGCGCGCGGCAACTGGAGATCGACGTCAACTACGATCCCAAGGGCGGGCATTACGCCAAGGGATCGGCCGATCCCGACCTGATGAAACCGGGTTTCAAGGTGCTGCATATTCCCGGCATCGACAATGGCAGCAGTTGCGTATTGCTGACCCAATGCCTGCATATCGTGAAGCGCTGGTCCGACGCGCATCCCGGTCATGTGCCGATATTGCTGATGTTCAATGCCAAGGACGAACAGAATGCCGCGCGCGGCGGCATCGACGCGCTGCCCTATGACGAGGCGGCCTATGATGCGCTGGACGCGGAAATCCGTTCCGTCCTGCCGCCCGAAAAGCTGATAGTGCCCGACGATGTGCAGGGCACCTATCCCACGTTGCGCGATGCTGTGCGGGCGAATAACTGGCCGACGCTCGACAAGGCACGGGGCCGCTTCCTGTTCGCGCTGGACGAGCCGCCTGCCAAGGTTGCGGTCTATCGCGGCGCACGGAAGTCGCTGGAGGGGCGTGTATTCTTCATCAATACCGACGAGGATTCGCCTGCGGCCGCCTATCTGACCCTCAACGACCCGGTCGCGCAGCATGACCGGATCAGACGCGATGTGACGGCCGGCTATCTGGTACGGACCCGCGCCGACGCCAACACCGTAGAGGCCCGCGCCAACGATACCCGCCCGCGCGACGCCGCGCTGGCCAGCGGCGCGCACTATGTGTCTACCGACTATCTCTGGCCCGATCCGCGTTTCGCCGGTGGCTATCATGTGCCGGTAGACCCTCATGCGCCGGTCCGTTGCAATCCTGTCCGCAAGCCCGCCGGCTGCACGGAAACCTTGTTGGAGAAGATGCCTTGACCCACTTCCAGATGATCATGGTGACGCTGCTGGGCGTCGCCTCCGCCGCCGCGACGGCGGAGACCGGAGGCTCCTATCTTTCGGGCACGCCGACGCCCGACCTGATGCAGGTTCTTCCGCCCCCGCCCGTTGCAGGATCGCCAGGTGACGAGGACGACCGCGCGACTTTCCGGGACACCCGCAAATTGCAAGGGAGCGACCGCTGGACGATGGCGACGCAGGACGTGACCGACGGTCCGTTCAAGACCTTTGCCTGCGCGATGGGAATGGCGCTCGATAAAAGTCAGGCCCCGGCCCTTTCGCGGGTGCTGGACCGGATGGGCGGTGGCAAGCTGGTCGATCCGGTGAAGCAGGGCTATGCCAAGCGGCGCCCTTATCTCGATCAGGATCTGCCCATCTGCGAGCCGAAGACCGCGCATCTTGCGAGCAATGGCGACTATCCGTCCGGCCATACGACCGGTGGCTGGTCTACGGCGCTGGTGCTGGCCGAACTCCTGCCGGAAAAGTCGACGGCGATCCTGTCACGCGGCCGGGCCTTTGGCGAGAGCCGCTATATTTGCGGGTCCCATAGCAAGAGCGCGGTGGAGGCGGGCTATTTGTCCGGTGCCGCGCTCGTTTCCACACTCCATGCATCCGCAGATTTCCGGCATGACATGGAATTAGCCCGCACGGAACTGAGCCGCTTGCGTCAGTCGGCCGGCGCGCCTTCCGCCGATCAATGCGCTTTTGAGCGCCGGGCGATTGCCGCTCACCCGCGCTGACCACAAAAAAGCGGCCCGGATGACCGGACCGCTTTTTAGTTACAGGAAGGCTGCGCTCTTTCTTCGTGACCAAGTGCAGCCTTCACATCGTTTATGCGCCACCGCCCAGATATTTGACCAGTTCTTCCTTGCTGACGATGCCGTCCTTGTTGGCGTCCGCCGTCACGAACGCGCCATCGGCCCAGGCGGTGACTTCGGCAGGAGCCAGAGTCTTGCCGGTCGTCTTCAGTTCCTGATCTTTCAGGGCGACCATCCATTTGCCAAATTCGGCCTTTTCAAGCTGGCCGGACTTGTCGGCGTCATAGGCCGGAAATTCGCTGTCCACGATCGCGACCACGCTGTTGCCAGCAGGTTGCGCAGCTTGGGGCGTGGCCGCCTGCGGTTGCGCATCTGCCGGGCTGGCAGGCGCTGCCTGCGCGGGGGTGGTTGCGTCCTGCGCCATGGCGGGCGCGGCAATCATCAGGGCGGTGGTGCAAAGCAGAGTGCGGATCATCTTGTCTCTCCATCTTTAATACTGCCCATGGGCAGCGGCTACACTTGGAAACTGTGCAAGTATAATGAGGATTTGGCCGGGATCGTTCCGCCTGCCATCGCAATGGAACCTCGCTTCATCGTCGCGACATCTCGATCCATCGAAAGAATCGGCGAGAAATAGGATGAGCTGTTGCATCAATAGCTGGGCGGGGAAGGAAAATGCCATGCTTCAGGCGAATTTGCTCCCCGCTCCGGACGCTGCTAGGCGGCGCGCATCGCTACCCTTTTGCCTATTCAAGGAATCGCCATGATCCCGCGCTATGCCCGTCCCGCCATGACCGCCATCTGGGAGCCGGAGGCGCGGTTCAAAATCTGGTTCGAAATCGAGGCGCACGCCACGCAGGCGCTGGCCGACCTGGGCGTGGTGCCGCAATCGGCGGCGAAAGCGCTCTGGGACTGGTGGGCGACCGAACCGGCGATCGACGTGCCGGCGATCAACGCGATTGAGGCAGTGACCAAGCATGACGTCATCGCCTTCCTCACCTGGGTCGCCGAGCAGGTTGGGGAGGAAGCGCGCTTCATGCATCAGGGCATGACATCGAGCGACGTGCTGGACACCTGCCTCTCGGTGCAGTTGACGCAGGCGTCCGACCTGCTGCTTGCCGATCTTGACGCGTTGCTCGCCGCGATCAAGCTGCGCGCCTTCGAGCACAAGCTGACCCCGACGATCGGCCGCAGCCACGGCATCCATGCCGAACCGGTGACCTTCGGGCTGAAGCTGGCCGAAGCCTATGCCGAATTTTCGCGGTGCAGGGCGCGGCTGGTCGCGGCGCGCGCGGAAATCGCGACCTGTGCGATTTCCGGCGCGGTGGGGACCTTCGCCAATATCGATCCGCGCGTGGAGGAGTATGTCGCGCAGAAGCTGGGCCTGACGGTCGAGCCGGTTTCAACCCAGGTCATCCCGCGCGACCGTCATGCGATGTATTTCGCGACGCTGGGCGTGATCGCGTCTTCGATCGAGCGGCTGTCGATCGAAGTGCGCCACCTGCAACGCACCGAAGTGCTGGAAGCTGAGGAATATTTCTCGCCGGGCCAGAAGGGATCGTCG
>CAXUEQ010000022.1:0-8095 GCA_964250175.1 uncultured Sphingobium sp.
CCTCGACCATCAGCTCGAACGAGCGGCTGAACAGGAAATCGCCGACCAGCACGCTGGCGCTGTTGCCCCAGATGATGTTGGCGGTGCGGCGGCCACGGCGAAGGCCCGACCCGTCGACCACATCGTCGTGCAGTAGCGTTGCGGTATGAATGAACTCGACGGCGGCGGCCAGCTTGTGGTGGCGTGTCCCGGAATAGTCGAGCAAACGGGCGCAGGCGAGCGTCAGCATCGGGCGCATGCGCTTGCCGCCGCCGGCAATCAGATGACCCGCCAGTTCAGGGATCAGCGGGATACGCGACTGCATCCGGTCCAGGATCACGCTGTTGACCGAGTTCATGTCCGTGGCGACCAGCGCCATCATCGGATCGAGCGACGGCTCTGCGGCATTGCGCAGGCGGTGGACATTGCCGGAGATAGCGGGGCCGGGAGCGTTCAGGGTCATGACAAGCGCGTCAGTGACGACCGGGAGGCGATAAGGCAAGCGGAATAGCTTGCCTTGGTCGCCATATCGGGCAAAAAGCGCCGCAATGCGATTGCGCGCTTCCTTCCGGCAGGCGCGCCGGGGAGGCCGACTTGGACGACATGCTGCAACGCTATCGGGAAAGCATCGACAATATCGATGCGGCGCTGGTGTTCATGCTGGCGGAGCGATTCAAGGTGACCCAGGCGGTCGGCGCCTACAAAGCGAAGACGAAGCTGCCCCCCGCCGATCCGGGCCGCGAGGAACGGCAGATCGCCCGGCTGCGGCAACTGGCGACCGACGCGAAGCTGGACCCTGATTTCACCGAGAAATTCCTGCGTTTCATCATCGACGAGGTGATCCGCCATCATGAGCAGTTGCGGAGCGCATAAGCTCGACATTTCCCCAGGAACAGAGGCGGTATTCCCCCTACCCCGCAGGTAACCGTAGCCGCACAAGCAGCCCCCCCAGATCCTCGCTTTCCTCCAGCGCGACCGACCCGCCGTAGATTTCCGCCACGTCGCGCACGATAGCGAGGCCAAGCCCTGTCCCCGGCTTACCCGAATCGAGCCGCACGCCGCGATCGAAGATGCGGGTGCGATCGGCATCGGGAATGCCCCGGCCATCATCCTCCACCAATATCTCCACCATGTCGCCTGTCGCCACCACGGTCGCGAACACGCTGCCGCCGCCATATTTCGCGGCATTCTCGATCAGGTTGCCGAGAAGTTCGTCGAGATCCTGGCGCTCGACCCGCACGCTCGCATCCTGCGCGCCGTCCATGTCGATGCGGACATGGGGATAGAGGCGCTGCACGGCGCGTTCGACCGCCGTCAAACTGGGCCACACCTCCGCCCGGCTCTGCGCCGCGCCGCGCCGGCCGACGGCGCGCGCGCGCGCGAGATGATGGTCGACCTGCCGCCGCATCGTCGTCGCCTCGCGGATCACCGCGTCGTTGAGGTCGGGCGCTCTTGCGGTCGCCGCGTTCATGATGACGGTCAGCGGTGTCTTGAGCGCATGGGCAAGATTGCCGGCATGGGTGCGCGCTTCTTCCGCCTGCCGTTCGTTATGGGCGAGCAGCGCATTCAGTTCCTCGACCATCGGCAGCACTTCGGCCGGCATCGGTGCGTCGATCCGGCTTTTCCGCCCGCCGCGCATCCGCACGATCTCCAGCCTGACGCGGCGCAGCGGCAACAGACCGTAAAAAGTCTGCAGCGTCACCATGACGATCAGCCCCACTCCGAGCAGCGCGAAGCTTTTGACCAGGGTCGACCGCAGCGTCTTGATCTGCGCGTCCAGCCCCGCGCGCGCCTGCGCCACCATGAAAATCCAGCGCGTGTTCGCTCCAGGCAGGACGATGGTGCGCTCCATCACGCGCAAATCCTCGCTCGGAAACTGCTTGCTGTCATAGATGTGATAGTCGCGATCCTTGGGCGCGGCATCGACTTTCAGCGCGCGGTCCCACAGCGATCGCGAACGCCAGTCCTCATGCCCCGGCGCACTGATCTGATAATAGGCCCCGCTGTTCGGTTCCAGGAAGCGCTGGTCGGCGAGCGGGCGGTTGAACAGCACCTCGCCGTCCGGGCCTATCTCCGCCGATGCGATCATCGCGGTCAGTACATAATTCATGCCATCGTCGAAATTGCGCGTCACCGCATCGCTCAACACCCGGTCCAGCGCCAAGCCGCCGCCCAACAGCAGCACGACGATCCACAGCGCCGCGATGCCAATCATGCGGCGGCTTAGCGACCCGGTGGATTTGACGGGAATGAGGGCGGAGGATTCGGTCATTGAGAGGCTAGACTCTTCCCCGTCCGCCCTGAGCGTGTCGAAGGGCCGTGCTTCTTGAAGAAAGAACAGGGCTTCGACAGGATCAGCCCGAACGGGGGTTGCGGCGCTTTCAGCCGACCGGCTCGTCCAGACTATAGCCAAGCCCGCGAATCGTGGTGATTACGTCCGGTCCCAGTTTCTTGCGGATGCGGGTCACGAACACTTCGATCGTGTTCGAATCGCGGTCGAAATCCTGGTCGTAGATATGCTCGATCAGTTCGGTACGGCTGACGACCTTGCCCTTGTGGTGGAGCAGGTATGACAGAAGCTTATATTCCTGCGCGGTCAGCTTTACCGGCTCGCCGTTCAGCGTGACCTTGCCCGATCGCGTGTCCAGCCGCACGTCGCCTGCCGTCAGCTCGCTCGACGCATTGCCCGAGGCGCGACGGATCAGCGCGCGCAGACGGGCGATCAGCTCCTCGCTCTGGAACGGCTTGGCCAGATAATCGTCAGCACCCGCATCCAGGCCCGCCACCTTGTCCGACCAGCTATCGCGCGCGGTGAGCACCAGCACGGGGAAGGTCTTGCCCTCCTTGCGCCAGCGATCGAGCACGGTCAGCCCGTCGATGGTCGGCAGGCCAAGGTCGAGTATCACCGCGTCATAAGCTTCAGTCGAGCCAAGGAAATGCCCGTCCTCGCCATCGTCGGCCAGATCGACGGCATAGCCCGCGCCCTCCAGCGTATTCTTCAATTGTTGGCCGAGACTAGGCTCGTCCTCAACGATCAACAGCCGCATATCTTATCCGTCTCTATGTCTGGACCGCAGCCTGAATTACGACGGGCCGCGGGCGCCGGGATTAGCGCGAGCGCCCTATGATATCGCCGGTTCGGCCATCAACATCAACCCAGACGACCCGTCCGTCCTTCAGATATTTCATGCGGTAGCGGGCGTCTTCGGGGAAAAATTCCGGCCCGATGAAGGTGGCCACGCCCATTTCCCGGTCCACGCGCGGCTTCAATATCTGATAGGGCATCACCCGCTGTTCCAGCATCGCGCGCCGTGCGGCATCCTGTTCGTCACGCCGCCCGCTCGCATGCGCGCCGGGGGCGACCAGGGCGATGGAGAGGGCGGTCATCAGAATTTTCACGGGCATCGGCATGTCTTCTGGCATAGCGGCGGGCCATTGAACAGGTGGTGAATGGCCATATTCCGTCATTCCCGCGCACTGCCAGCGCGGGAATGAGAAGGAGGGATTATTTCTCCAGCGCGTATTGCACCGTCAGCGTCACCGCTTGCGAGACTTGGCCCGGTTCCACAGGCGTCGAGTCCATCGCCACCTTGACCAGCGCAGGCGCCAGCATCGGCATCGGCCGCTCGCCGTCGCTGCTGGATTCCGCAATCGACACCAGTCGTGCCGAGCGATAGCCCGCCTGCTGCGCATAGAAATCGGCCTGCATCTTGGCGGACTTCAACGCCTGCCCGCGCGCCTGCACCAGCAGGGGAGCGGGATCGTCGATCGAGAAGCTGGGGCCGTTGATGCTGGTCGCGCCGGCACCCACCATGCGGTCGAGCAGATCGCCCAGCTTGCCGATGTCGCGGCTTTTCACGCTGAGCTGATTGGATGCCTCATAGCCGATGAACTTCGGCGCGCCCTGCGACCCGTCGGCGTTACGCGCGCTATAATCATATTGCGCGCTGAGATTGATGCCACTGGTCTGGATATCCTTCTTCGCGATGCCCGCTTTGGCGATCGCGGCGATCAGTGCGCCCGTCTTCGTGGCGTTATCCGCCATCGCCTGCTTCGCGGTCGGCGCGCGCGTTTCCACGCCGGTGCCGACCGTGGCGATATCGGGCGCGCCCTCGACGCTTTCGGTGACGGTGAGGGTCACCACCGGCGCGCTTTCGGCGATGGTGACCTGCGTCTGGGCCAGGGCGGCGGCGGGAATCGCGACGGTCATCAGCAGCGCGGAAAAAGCGAGGGCAGACTTCATGGGGACACTCTCCTGTTGGCTCCGGCGGAACTCTCGAACGGCGCGGCTAGTTTCATTGCTTTAGCGATATGACGGCTGAACGACGGATGAGCCTGTGCTTCAGCTTTGCGAAAGCCTTGCTCTCCTGTCGCCAAACCCCTAGCTGACCGCGCATGGCGGCACCGATCCTCTCTTTCGAAAATCTCGGCCTCAATCAGGGCGTGCAATGGCTGTTTCGCGGTCTCGACATCTTCGTCGGACAGCGCGACCGGCTCGCGCTGATCGGCCGCAACGGCGCGGGCAAGACCACATTGTTGAAACTGCTTGCCGGCACGATCGAGCCGGACGAAGGAACGCGATCGGTCCAGCCGGGGCGGAAGATCGTGATGCTGGAGCAGGACCCGGACGTCCGCCCGTTCCGCACCTTGCTCGATTTCACCCTGTCCGGCGACACTCCACCGCCCCGGCACGCGATAGAGGCGATCGCCGACCAATTGGGTATCGACCTGGCGCGCGAAGCGGCCACGGCGTCGGGCGGCGAACGCCGCCGTGCCGCCATCTGCCGCGCGCTGGCCAGCGAACCCGACCTGCTGCTGCTCGACGAGCCCACCAACCATCTGGACATCGACGCGATCGACTGGCTGGAAAGCTGGCTCAATCGCTATAATGGCGCGTTTGTGGTCATCAGCCACGATAGGACCTTCCTGACCCGGCTGACGAAGCAGACGCTGTGGCTAGACCGCGGCAGTATCCGCCGCAACGAAGTCGGCTTCGGCGGGTTCGACGCATGGATGGAGGCGGTCTATGCCGAGGAAGCCCGCGCCGCCGACAAGCTCGACGCGAAGCTGAAGATCGAGGCGCACTGGCTGGAGCGTGGCGTCACCGCGCGGCGCAAGCGCAATCAGGGCCGCCTGTCGAAGCTTTACGAAATGCGCGCCGAACGCGCGGCGATGGTCGGGCCGCAGGGCACCGCCAAGCTCGCGATGCAGAGCGACGGCAGCAAGACCAAGAGCGTGATCGTCGCCGCTCATGTCGACAAGGCGTTCGGGGACCGCACGGTCATCCGCGACTTTTCGATCCGCATCCAGCGTGGCGACCGGATCGGCCTGGTCGGCGGCAATGGCGCGGGCAAGACGACCTTGCTCAGACTGCTGACCGGCGAACTGGCCCCCGATTCCGGCACGGTGACTCAGGCCAAGACGCTCGACATGATCTTCATCGACCAGCAACGCAGCCTGATGGCACCGGAAAAGCGTGTGCGCGAAGTGCTGGCCGAGGGCGGCGACTGGATCGACGTGCGGGGCGTGCGCAAGCATGTTCATGGCTATCTGAAGGAATTCCTGTTCGAACCCGCGCTGGCCGAAGCCAAGGTCGGCACATTGTCCGGCGGCGAACGCTCGCGGCTCCTGCTGGCGCGCGAATTTGCCCGTCCATCCAACCTGTTAGTACTGGACGAGCCGACCAACGATCTCGATCTGGAGACGATGGACCTGTTGCAGGAGGTGATCGCCGACTATGACGGCACGGTGCTGATCGTCAGCCATGACCGCGATTTCCTCGACAAGACCGTGACGGTCACGCTCGGGTTGGATGGCTCGGGCGATGTCGACGCGGTGGCGGGCGGCTATGCCGACTGGGTGCGCCAGCGCCGCGAACGCAATGCGCCGAAGGTCGCGAAGAAAATAGAAGGCGTGTCCGTGCCGGCCCGGACCGTCACCAAGCTGACCTACAAGGACCAGCGCGACCTGGAACTGCTGCCCAGGCGGATCGAGGAGATCGAGGCCGCGATCGCAAGGGACGAGGCGGCGCTGTCGGATCCATCGCTCTATGTGAAGCAGCCCGAGACATTCGACGCATTGACCAGGGCGATCGAGGCGGCGCGGACGGAAAAGGATGCCGCCGAGATACGCTGGCTGGACCTGGCGGCAAAGGCCGAAGGATTGGCATCCTGAAGAACTGAGGCCGCTTCAGAGACATTGCTGCCTGCGCATAACATAATTCTGAGTTGCGTCGGCGGCCGTCCGCATACGCTTTACCCGCAGCTTCACCTGATGCCATTTTTGCACCTCATCCCAGTCGCCCGCCTGGGTAGCCGAGGAAATCTTGGCCTCTATCAGCGCGATGGCGCGATGGATATGCGGTCCGACACAGCGGCTCGCAAGCATATCTATATCGGCTGACGCATATCCCATGATGATCCTCCCTTTTAATCGGAAGAAGCGTTGACCCATAAAAAGGTTCCATTATTTCAATAGTTTATAGATAATTAACCATCATTTAGACTGCGTATCCGTCTCACGCGATGCGGTAGAAATCCGCGATCCGGTTCAACGCCAGCCCAAGCACCAGCTTGCCAGCGCGACTGGGCCAGCCCATTGCCTTTTCCGCCGCGCCCAACCCTTCGCCGGCGCAGGCGACGCGCCACAATATGTCGGCCAGCCCCGGTCCCGCCGCGCGCAATGCGCCATCGAACCTTTCATGCGCCGACAATTGCATCAGCGTCGGATCGGGGGCTGACGGCGCACCCTTGCGGCCGCCGCCAAGCGGCGCGGCGTCCCAGCGCATCGTGACGCGTGGTCCCAGCCCCGCCCGCTCCCAATCCTTGCGCAGCGCTTCCCCGGCCAGAAACTGCCGCCGCGTCAGCTTGCCGCGAGCATAAAGCCAGCCGATCGGCGATTCGCCCAGATTGACCGCGACGGTGCGGCTGACGCCGTGCGGATCCTCGATCACGCGATCGATATGCTGTATTCTGCTCATGACGTCTCCTGCCAGTGGCCAAGGCTTGCCATGACGGCAAAACTGTAGGAAAGGATAAAACCAGATAGGTTATCGGGGAGGCCATATGATCACGCGTATCCGCGACGTTCGCCGGGCGAAGGGGCTGACGCTCGAAGAGGTCGGGCTGCGCTGCGATCCGCCGACGACGGCGCAGACCATCGGCCGCCTGGAAACCGGAACCCGCACGGTATCGGTCGGCTGGCTCAACCGCATCGCCGCCGCGCTCGGCGTTTCAACCGCCGATCTGGTGGATATGCCGGGGCAGGACAATATTCCGGTCGCCGCGTCGATCGGCGCGGATGGCGCGCATGCCCTAACCAAAGCGCTGTCCTTTGCGCCGCCAAGCGCCGCTGGCGCGATGGTGGGCGTGCGGGTCACCGGCGCGATCGGCGACTATCGTAGCGGTGACGAAATCTGGTGCGAGACGATCGCGGCGGACGCCTTCGTTCGCGCGCTCAACCGCGACATCTTGGTCCCCCGCCCCGCCGGGCGCTTCCTGTTCGGCCGGCTGATCGGGCGCGAGGGCGACAAGTTACTCATCCTCCCGCTGGGTGCCGGATCGCGGCAACAGGTCGTCAGCGACCCGCCCTGGGCCGCTGTCGCCACGCGGCTCATCCGTCAGCTATGACGGTCCGTCGCATCGTCAACAGGGCTTTAACCCTGAAGCGATAAGGAAGCAGCATGGCGCTCAAAGTCCTCATTCTGTCCACATTGTTTCCGGACATGGCCCGCCCCAATTTCGGCCTCTTCGTCGAGCGGCAGGCGCGCGAACTGGCGAGCCGTGAGGATGCGCATGTCACGGTCGTTGCGCCGGTCGGCATCCCGCCATGGCCCTTTTCCCGCGCGAAACGCTACGCCGCGCTCCGTCATCTGCCGCGCAGTGAGCGCTGGCGCGACCTGACCGTCCACCGGCCGCGCTTTACCATCCTCCCCCTGGTCGGCAGCCGCTTCAATATCTGGTCGATGCAACAGGCGCTCAAACCGCTGATCCGCCGCCTTTCCGGCGAGCGGCGCTTCGACGTGATCGACGCCAGCTTCTTCTATCCCGACGGTCCGGTCGCCGCCCATTTCGCGCGCAGCCTGCACCATCGCTTCGACGAAGTAGAAGACGTAGGC
>CAXUEQ010000022.1:8105-11125 GCA_964250175.1 uncultured Sphingobium sp.
CCCATTTCGCGCGCAGCCTGGGTATCCCCTTTTCCATCAAGGCGCGCGGCGCGGACATTCATTATTGGGGCGCCCGTCGCGATACCGCCGGAGCAGTGCGCAAGGCGGGCGCGGCCGCCACCGGTCTGCTCGCCGTTTCCGCCGCGATGCGCCGGTCGATGGTCGCATTGGGCATGGAAGAGGATAAGATCCGCGTCCATTATACCGGCGTCGATCTCGACCGCTTCCAGCCGATCGACCGTGTGGAGGCGAAAACTAGGCTGGGTCTGACCGGCCCGGTCCTGCTGTGCGTTGGCGCGCTGATCCCGCGCAAGGGGCAGGAGTTGCTCGTCCGGGCGCTGCCCCATCTGCCCGGCGTTACGTTGATCCTGGCGGGCGAGGGCGCAGGGCGCGACCCGATCGAGGCGCTGGCCCGCGAACTGGGCGTCGCCGATCGCGTCGGCATCAAGGGCGCGGTCGCGCACGATCAATTGCCGCTGCTCTATTCGGCGGCCGATGCGATGGCGCTCGTCTCCTCCTCGGAAGGTCTGGCAAACGCCTGGGTCGAGGCGCTCGCCTGCGGCACGCCGATCGTCATCAGCGATGTCGGCGGCGCGCGCGAACTGCTCGACCGGCCGGAGGCGGGCCGCATCGTGGATCGCGAACCGGAAGCGATCGCCGACGCGGTGCGCGCCCTGATCGCCGACCCGCCCGATCGCCAGGCGACGCGCGAGACCGCGCTGCGCTTTACCTGGGCAGCGAACGGCGACGCGCTGCTGGCGCATCTGAAAGAGATTGCGGGACAATCCTAGTCCGTGTTTCTGTGACCGCGAGGGCTTGATCTAAAGCGGCATCAACGCCGCGATGATCCACCGTTCCTCGGCGCGCAACACGCCCCAGGCGCGCGCGGCCGCGCGGCTGTCCATCACCTCGACGCCGATCTCCAGCGCCTCCATCGCCCGCACGAAAGCGCGCGACGGCTGCGTCAGCCCCGCCCCCGTGCCAAGCAACAGAAACTCCGGCGTCCGCGCGCCCATCCGTTCCGGTGTCAATAGGTCGCCCAGCGCCGCGACGGTCATCGCGTCCGCCGCCGGCACATCGTCCCACGGCATCGCCGATACCGGACTGAGCAACAGCCCGCCGGGGAACAGCACATCCTCGACCTTGAAGCCGCGCCCCGAAAAGCCGGTAACCAGCGGCCCCAGCCCCTTGGGATCGGGCCGCATCTCGACCATGGTCTAGCGCCTGGGTGTCACGGCCGCGCGCCGTCGTCGGCGGTGCGCGCGGTCATCCGCTCGCCCTGTGCGGCCAGGCCGGTCGCCTTTCTGTCGGTCAGTTGCGGCTTCAGGCCAAGGCTGATGAGCAGCGAGGACGACACATAGACCGACGAATAGGTGCCGACGATGATGCCCAGCAGCATCGCCGCCGAGAAGCCGCGCAGCACATGCCCGCCGAACAGCAGCAGCGCACCCAGCGCCAGCATGACCGTCACCGACGTCATGACGGTGCGCGGCAGCGTCTCGTTGACCGAAAGGTCGATCAGCGCCTTCATGTCCATCTTGCGATATTTGCGCATATTCTCGCGGATTCGGTCGTCGATCACCATCTTGTCGTTGATCGAATAGCCGACGATCGTCAGCACGGCGGCGACGATATTGAGATCGAACTCCATTCCCGTGACCGCGAAGAAGCCCAGCGTCATCAGCACATCGTGCAGGATCGCGACGAAGGTGGAGACGCCGAACTGCCATTCGTAGCGGAACCAACTGAACACCGCGATGCCGACGATCGCCAGCAGCACCGCGAGGATGCCGTTGCGGATCAACTCGCCCGACACCTTGCCAGACACCGCATCGTAGCGGCTGAACAAGACGCCGGGATTTTCCGCCTTCACCGTCGCCTGCACCTTGCGCACCAACTGGTCGGTCGCGCCGTCATCCTTGCTTTCGGGCAGCGGCAAGCGGATCGAGATGGTGTTGGGATCGCCAAACTGCTGCAGCGACACTTCGCCTACGTTCAGCCGGTCGATCTCGCCACGCACCTTGTCGAGCGAAGGCGGCGCCGGGAACTTGGCTTCCATCATCAGGCCGCCGACGAAATCAACGCCCATGTTGAGGCCGCGCGTCGCGGTCGCGCCCACCGCCAGCACGGTCAGCAGCGCCGTAACCCCGAACGCCCATTTGCGGATCGACACGAAGCCGATATTCGTATTGTCCGGCACGATCCGCGCATAGCCCATCTCGATCTCGGTCGGCCGCGACCGGCGCACCCAGTTGGCGACCAGCAGGCGCGAGAAGGTGACAGCGGTGAACACCGACGTCGCGATGCCGATCAGCAGCACGATCGCGAAGCCCTTCACCGGGCCGCTACCCAGCGCGAGCATGATGCCGCCTGCGATCGCGTGGGTCACATTCGCCTCGAAGATGGTGCGGCTGGCTTCCTTATAGCCATGCTCGATCGACTGCACCACGCTGCGGTTGCGCCGCCGCTCTTCGCGTATACGCTCGTAGATCAGCACGTTGGCGTCCACCGCCGTGCCGATCGTCAGCACGAAGCCGGCGATACCCGGTAATGTCAGCGTGGCATTCAAAATGCCCATCACGCCCAGGATCACCAGAATGTTGATCAGCACCGCGATGTTGGCGAACACGCCGAACCGGCTGTAGCTCATGAACATGAACAGAGCGACGGCGGTCGCCGCCAGCACCGACGCGATGATGCCCGCCTTGATCGAATCGGCCCCAAGCTGCGGGCCGACGGTCCGCTCCTCGATCACCTTGAGCGCAACCGGCAGCTTGCCGGAGCGCAGTGCGATCGCGAGCTGGTTGGCGCTCTGCACCGTGAAGCTGCCGGAAATCGACACGGTGCCGCCCAGGATCGGTTCGTTGATATTGGGCGCGGAGAGCACCTTGCCGTCCAGGATGATCGCAAACGGCCGGTTGACATTCTCGCTCGTCACCTTGCCGAATTTGCGCCCGCCCGATCCGTTGAAGGTGATCGAAACGGTCGGCTCGTTGGTGCGCGGGTCGAAGCTCTGGCGC
>CAXUEQ010000022.1:11135-20570 GCA_964250175.1 uncultured Sphingobium sp.
CGTCGGACAATTCGTCGCCCGCGACCATCACCTGCCGCTTGACCGCGACCACGCCGCCCGGGCTGCCCGGATAGGGCAGGATCTCGCTGCCCACCGGCGCGATGCCCTTGGCCACCTGAGTGGGATCGGCGGTGAAGTCGACCAGCTTGAATTCCAGCTTGGCGGTCTGGCCCAGCAGGTCCTTCAGCGCCTTGGGATCCTGCAACCCCGGCACCTGCACGACGATGCGGTTGTCGCCCTGCCGCACGATGCTCGGCTCCTTGGTGCCCAGCTCGTCGATGCGCTTGCGGATCACTTCGGTCGCGACTTCCATCGCGCCGTTCACCGCCTCGGTCATGCCCGCGCTGGTCGGCGTCACGACAACCGTGCTGCTGTCCACCACGGTCACGTCGAAATTGCGCTGCCCGGTCATCGCCGCACCCTGCGTCAGCGGGCGGATGCGCTCGACGGCGGCGTCGACCTGCGTCGGATTGCGCACCATGAAAGCGAGTTTGCCGTCGCGGCTCGAAATATCGCCGATCGCGATTCTGGGATCGCCACGGCGCAGCTCGGTGCGGATCGAATCCTCCATCGCCGTCAGCCGCAGCTTGGCGACGTCGTCGGTGCTCGCCTCCAGCAGCAAATGGCTGCCGCCGGCCAGGTCCAGGCCCAGATTGACGCTGCTGCGCATCGCGACCGGCAATTGCTGCACGATCCGGTCGGGCAGAAAGCTGGGGATCGAGCAGAGCATCCCGAAACCCAGCGACAGCAGGATGAGCGCCTTTTGCCAGCGCGTGAAATTCAGCATCGGATCAGTCGTTCGCAGGCTTGGCGGTGGTAGGATCGATCACGTCGGACAAGGTGGCCTTGACCGCTTTCACCTTCACGGTTGGCGCCAGCTCGACATCGACATAAACCTCGTCGGCGCGCACCACCTTGCCGACCAGCCCGCCGCCGGTCACGACCGTATCGCCCTTCTTCACCGCGCCGATCTTGGCCGCATGCGCCTTTTGCCGCTGCTGCTGCGGGCGGATGAGCAGGAACCAGAAAACCACGAAGATCAGCGCCAGCGGCAGCACCTGAACGAGTATCGACGCGCCGCCCGATGCAGCGCCGCCGGCGGTCTGCGCGAAAGCCTGGGTGATGAACATGGAAACCTGTCTCTCAATCTAGCGATAGGACGTCACCGGCGCATGGGTCCCACGCCCGGCTATCAAGGGCGCGCGGCTAACACAGATGCGGGCGTGGTGGCAATGGGGATGGCGGCGAAGACGAACCGTTTAGGTCGCCTTGCGCGCGCCACCATGCGATCCGGCGCGCTGGGGCAGGATCAGGATCAGCGCGAGGATGAGCGCCGCCAGCACGGCCGACGCGAGTGGACGGCTAAGGTCCAGACCTCCATGCGCCACCGGCTTGTCGAGGAAATCCCCCACCGCTGCGCCCAATGGCCGGGTTAGGATGAACGCCGCCCAGAACAACGACACAGCACTTGCCCGCCGCGTCACATGGAGCAAGGCGAGACCGGCCAACAACCCGCCGAACAGCAACGCCGCGCCTGCATAGCCAGGCCCGCTGTCGGCGGTCCAGTCGCCCAGCGCCGTGCCCAATGTCTGCGAAAAGGTGATGGTGAGCCAGTAGAAGCCCTCCGCGCGCGGCTCATGCACGGTATCGACCGACACCGATCCCGTGACGGCGCGCCAGAGCATCAGCGACCCCAGCACACAGCCACCCAGCAGCACCGACCCGCCCGCATAGCCGATGCCGAGCGACCGCGTCGCGAAATCGGCCATCGTCGTTCCCGCAGTGGTCGAGGCGATGATCGTCGCCCAGTATAGCAAGGGATGGAATCGCCCCGCGCCTATCTGGAGCCAGACCATCGCCAGCAGCAGCGAGAGGAAGATCGCGCTGCTGAGCAGATATCCAAGGTCGAACGTCATGCTGAGCGTATCGCCAGCCGTTTCCCCCAAGGTCGTGGCCAGTATCTTGATGATCCAGAAGCCCAGCGTCACCGCCGGCACCTTGCCGAGCGCCTCGACCCTGGGGCTATCCGCCACGCCGTCCATCATCCTCGATCCTCCATTGCCGAATGGACGTTGTGCATGACATGCCACCACAGCCTTGCCCGAAGCAAAGGCGCAAAAGGCGATTAGGCAACGCGACGCTCTTGCATATCCCAAAGCATCCGCCTAAACGCGCCCCTCCGGTCGGGACGTAGCGCAGCCTGGTAGCGCATCACACTGGGGGTGTGGGGGTCGGAGGTTCGAATCCTCTCGTCCCGACCAAGATTACCAAACATTACAGGGGTTACACGGGCAGTGAAAGCTGCCCGTTTCCGTTTTTGCGGGCCGTGTAAGAGCAGTGTAAGAGGGCGCGACCGTTATTGGGTGGTTGCCTCCCAAGGTTTTCGTGTCCGAAGGGTAGCAATCAGTTATTAATCATGATGCAATATTCATCGACGTTGGAGGTCCTCGGTGATAAAAAGAGTTTACTGCATCTTGATTGCTATTCCCTTGGGCTTTTTCCCAATCGTCGGATTGCTCTTCGCTTTCTTTTCGTTGGGAACGATCGATCGGCCAGGCCAATGGCAATTTCCTGTTACCATGCTGGGTCTTTCATTGGCGTCCATTGTTATAAGCGTGGTGATGCTCACGCCAAAGCCGCCTTGGTGGGCCATTGGCGCAGGAACGCTCATTCTTGCCTATCTTAAATTCGTTTTCTGACGACAACTCACAGCAACGCCCCGCACCCGAAGGAGCGCGGCGCACGAAGCGGCAAGACGGCCGAAGTGCATAGTCTATTTTAATCAAAGCCTGCGATTCAGAGCCGAGGTCATAGGTCACTTGGATTTTGGTATGAATAAGTTCGCTACAATCGTAACCGTCGGCATCTCCTTTACGTCATGCTCGCCGGGCAATTCCGCCCCCGCGCAAACATTGCAGAGCAAAATAGCTGACATGGCCAAAGTCATGAGCACGGTCACCCCCAAGCGGCTTGAGGGAGGACTGTCCTTAGATGCTGTCACAGCGGAGGGTAGCACTCTTGTTCTCAAGATGAGCGGAATACCCAAATGGCGTCCGAATGTTACAGACGCCGAAGCTGGCAAACTTATGGGCGCGATGATTTGCGATGGCCCACAAGCTCAGGGATTAATGAGGGAGGGAGCACATTTTAGAATCGATGGCATAAGTCCATCTGGAGAAAAGTTGCCCCCTCTCCCAATCTGCTTGGGCGCTGAACGCTGACTCTGCTGGTGCCGCCACGCTAGTAGCCACGCTGGCTCACCGTCAGCGAGCATATGCCGCCGCCCATAGCTCATCCTCCTCCCAACACCGTATGGCAGCGACAACGACAGTCATGTCAGCGCCGTCCAGCGCCCCACTCTCGATGCCGGGAAGGATTGGCTCTCAACCCATGCGTAGAACGACCCACACCAAAGGGCGAACGGCGATAGCCCTATCGTCCCACCACCTGGCTATCCTCCTTGACGAACCGCTCCGGCCCATGGTCCAGCAGGTCCAGCACCCTTTCGGACGGACGGCACAGCCTGGTCCCCTTGGCCGTGACCACGATCGGGCGGTTCACGAGGATCGGATGGTCGAGCATCGCTTCGATTATGCTCTCGTCGGACACAGCGGCGTCCAGCAAGCCGAGCGCGGCGGCTGGCGTCCCCTTCTCGCGCAGAATGGCGCGCGGGCCGACGCCCATATCCGCCAGCAGGCGATCCAGCAGCGGGCGCGTCCAGCCGGTGGTGCGATAGTCCACGACCCTGGGCGTATGGCCCGCCGCCTCGATCATCGCCAGCGCATTGCGCGACGTGCCGCAGTCGGGATTGTGATAGATGGTGATGGGGGTTGGAATATCAGTCAATTTTGCGGTTCCTCTCTCAACATCCATCCGAAAAACAGCATCGCGCAAAAAACGCCCACGCACTGACCCGCTATGAAGGTCGGCACCGATGCCGGGGCGATCCCGGCAAAGCTGTCGCTCAGGCTCCGCGCCACTGTGACGGCAGGATTGGCGAATGACGTCGAGGCGGTGAACCAGTAAGCGGCGGTGATGTAGAGACCGACCGCGACCGGCGTGAAATCGGGGCGCGACTTTTGCGTGGTCATGATCGTTCCGATCAGACCGAAGGTGGCGACCGCCTCCGCGAACCCCTGCGCCCCGCCCGCGCGCAGTTTGGACGAAACCTGCAGCACCGGTTCGGCGAACATGAGGTGCGCCGCCCATACCCCAAGCACCGCGCCGGCAAACTGCGCCGCGATATAGAGCGACGCCACGCGCACGCTGGTCCCGCGCTTCGTCAGCAGCGCCAACGTGACCGCCGGATTGAAGTGCGCGCCGGAAACGGGTCCGAACATATGGATCAGGACCACCAGCCCGGCGCCCGTGGCGATCGTGTTGCCCAACAGGGCGATGGCGTCGTTACCGGCCGAAAGCCGCTGCCCCATGATGCCGGAGCCGACCACTATGGCCAGCAGCATGGCGCTGCCAAGCGCCTCGGCGGCCACGCGCCGCGCCAGGGTCATCGCGGACAGCAATCCGCGCTCTGCGCGATGTCCGCCAGCGGCGCGCATATCTCGGGGCGACCGGCGCAGCAGTCGGCGACGAGGAAAGCCATCAATGCGCGCATCCCCGCATAATCGGCCGAATAGATCACCGACCTGCCGACCCGCCGCGATCGGATCAGCCCGGCATGTCCCAGTATGGTGAGGTGCGTCGAGAGGCTGTTGGGCAGCACCCCAACCTCGCGCGCTATCGCGCCGGCCGGCATGCCCCCGGCCCCTGCCCGCACCAACAAGCGGAACACGGCGAGGCGATGGCCATGGGCGAGCGCGGACAGCGCCTCAACAGCGACAGGCAATTGCATCAGCAGCATGTCGTCATGGGCACGACAATCGGGACGCTTCCGGCGGTCAGACAGTCCATATGAGACCCCTTCGATTCGATATTTCGAATATCATCGAATTATCGCTTTTTGACAAGCCTCATCACGACCGGTTCAATGTCTGATCGAAGAATAGTGCGTCATTCACAACCTGATGTCTGTGCCGATCCGTCCGCCCCACATGTCTGCGGGACGCAGGGCGGAACGGTTTCGCCCATCTAGAAAGGCAGCTTGAACCCCGGCGGCAGCGACAATCCGCTCGTCATCTTGCCCATCTCCGCGTTGCTGACCTCGTCCGCCTTCTTGCGCGCATCGTTGAAGGCGGCGGTCACCAGATCCTCCAATATCTGCTTTTCGGACGGCGCGAGCAGGCTTTCGTCGATGTCAACGCCCACGATCCGGCCCTTCGCGGTGGCGCGCACCTTGACCACGCCGCCGCCGGCCAGGCCCTCGACCTCTATCCTGTCCAGATTTTCCTGCGCACGGGCCAGTTCCTCCTGCACGCGGGTCGCCATGCCGAGAATTTCATCAAGGTCTTTCATGTCTTCGTGCTCCCTATGTCGTTCGCGTCCACCCGCTGCAAATCCGCGCCGGGAAATGCCGCCATGACGGCGGCAACGATCGGTTGTTCCAAAATGGCCTGTTTCGCCGTGGCTTCAGCCGCCTGCTCCTGTTCCCAGAGCGTCGGTTCGGCCGGTCCGTCGCCAATGACCACGCGCCATATGACGCCGGTCATCTCCTTCAATCGCTCGGGCAACAAGGCGAACAGCCGGGCATCGTAGCCCGCAGGCAATTGCACCGTCATGTCCGGCGGCGAAAAATTCACCAGCCTCGCCTCGTCATGCAGCATCACCGCGAGCATCGTGCTGCCCTCGCCGCGATGCTCGCCCAGCGCCGAGACCAGTTGGGCAAAGCTTTCGGGCAAAGGCCTGGTCGGGGATTGCGCCGTATTATGCTCAGGGGCCGGATTATGTGTCGAAGACTGAACCGCAAACGGCGCCGGAAGCGGAGCGGAAACCGCTGACCCACCCCCATCGCGCAACATTCGCGCAAGCGCGCTCGGATCGGGCAGGGACGCGGCATAGACTGTGCGCAACAATGCCATCTCGCATGCCTCGATCGGCAGAACGGCGTTGGCCACCTCCTCATGCCCCTTGAGCAATAGCTGCCACAGGCGATGCAGCGGAGCGAAGCCAAGCTGGCTTGCCCAGTCCGCCAGCGCCTCGCGCTCCTCGGCGGATTGCGCGGGGTCAGCGCCGCCCCGTCCCGCTTTAGCGACGGTGATGGCATGGACGATCTCCAGCAGGCCGCGCATCAGCGCCAGCGGTTCGGTGCCCAGATCATGCTGTTCGCGCACTGCGGCGAGCAAGGGCGGCGCTTCGCCCTCCAGCAACAGCCCGAGCAAGCGCCGGATCGCGCCGCGATCGGACAGGCCCAGCATGTCGCGCACCTGGGCGGCGGTGACGCTATGCCCCCCGGATTGGTCGCCCTCCATATCGGCATGCGCGATCGCCTGATCCAGGATCGACAATCCGTCGCGCGCCGATCCCTCCGCGGCCTGGGCGATCAGCATCAACGCCTCGGGCTGTGCGGCGACGCCTTCGGCCTGGGTCACATGCGCGAAATGCGCGGCGAGCTTTTCAGCCGGAATGCGGCGCAGGTCGAAACGCTGGCAGCGCGAGAGCACCGTCACCGGCACCTTGTTCACTTCGGTGGTGGCGAACAGGAACTTCACATGCTCCGGCGGTTCCTCAAGAGTCTTCAACAACGCGTTGAAAGCATTCTTGGAAAGCATATGCACTTCGTCGATAATATAGACTTTGTAGCGTGCGGAGACGGCGGCGTAGCGCACGGCCTCGATGATCTCGCGCACATCGTCGACGCCGGTGTGGCTAGCCGCGTCCATCTCGATCACGTCGATATGCCGTCCCTCGGCAATCGCCACGCAAGGCTCGCACAGGCCGCAGGGATCGATGGTCGGCCCGCCCTGCCCGTCCGGGCCGATACAGTTCAGCGCCTTTGCCACCAGCCGCGCGGTCGATGTCTTGCCGACTCCGCGCACGCCGGTCATCAGAAAGGCATGGGCCAGCCGGCCCCGCTTGATCGCGTTGCCCAGCGTCTGGACCATCGCATCCTGCCCGATCAGTTCGCGAAAATTGCGCGGCCGATATTTGCGCGCAAGGACGCGATAGGGCTGGGGGGAATCGGTCATGGCCGGTTCTTCCTAACCGTTCGGGCTGAGCTTGTCGAAGCCCTGTCTTTCTGCCCGGATGCAGGGGGCGAGTGAAAGGATATAAGGGCGACTGAAAGTAGGAGCCGGAACGACCCGCGGCAAAATCGTTGTGGCTGCTTCCGTCAGGACCTGACCAGATTGGCGACGACCACGTCCGCCCGACTCCCGGCGCGCGCTATGACCGCGAAGTGACGCAATTGCAAGAGCGCCGGGACGAACTCAGCGCATGGGCGGGCCAGACACCGATGCGGGCGGACCGGCCGGCGCGGCCTGGCTGCGCGCGATGCTGTTCATCATCTCCAGCGTGGCGCGCGCCGCCTGCGCGATCGCGGCCTCTGCCTCCGCCGCTGGCACGGTCGGCCGGTCGAGATAGATGGCCAGCACATAGTCGTTGCCGCGCGGTGACCGCAGCACGGCGACGTCATTATAGGCAGTCACGCAGCTTCCGCTCTTGTCGCCGGCGCTCCATCCCGTGGGCAGCCCGGCGCGGATGCGTCTGGCCCCGGTCTTGCTGCTCTCCAGCCAGCCGCGCAGCTTCGCGGCCGAGGGCGTGGGCAGGTCCTGAAACAGCAGGCGCGCCATCAGCGTCGCCATCGCCGCCGGGCTGGTCGTGTCGCGCGGATCATCGACCGCATTTTCGTTCAGCGCCGGCTCGGTCCGGTCCAGCCGCGTCACCATGTCGCCATGATTGCGCAGAAAGGCGGTCAGTCCTTCCGGCCCGCCAACCAGCGGCAACAGCAGGTTCGCGGCGCTATTGTCGCTGACCTCGACCGCCCCTTGCGCCAGTTCGCCGATCGACAGGCGGCCGCGCTTCAGCTTGCTCTTCACCAGCGGCGCATTATCCAGCACATCCTCCGCGCGCAGCGGCAGCATGCCTTCCAGCCCGAAATTCCCCTTGTCGGCTCCGGCGAGAACAGCCGCCGCCAGCGGTGCCTTGAAGGTCGAGCATAGCGCAAAGCGATCGTCGCGATTGAAGCCGAGCAGCAAATGCCCTTTGGCGTCGACCAGCGCGATGCCGAGCCGGCCGCCGCTCTTCTCCTCGATCGCAGCGGGATCGGCAGGCGCGACCATCTTGCCCGCGCTTTGTGGGACAGGGACAGTCTCGACCGTCTGTTCTTCCAGAAAATCAAGCGTGAGCTTGGCCCTGCCGGGCGCATTGCCCAGCAGCAGACACGCCCCCAGGCATGCAAGACAGGTCCCTGTCGCGCTGCGCATTTGTCGCTCCTTGCCTTACATGCCCTGCATATTGTGGCTGGCCGCCGGAATATGCACGGTCAGCCTCTCCAGCGTTTCGCCCAATATAATCTGGCAGGACAGGCGGCTGGTGCGGGTCGCGGCGGCGGCCAGGTCCAGCATATCCTCCTCGCTCTCGCTTGCGGGCGGCAATTTGGCGAAGTCGTCCGCCGCGATGATGACATGGCAGGTGGAGCAGGCCATCTGCCCCTCGCATGTGCCTTCCAGCGGCTGGCCGTTGGCCTGCGCCACGTCGAGCAGGATCGCGCCCGTCGCGGCATCGACCTCGCGGCGATCCTCGCCATTGGCGCTGATGAAGACGATCCGGGTCATATATCTGTATTCCCCCCTTATCGCGCCATGCCCTGCACGGTCGCCGCATCGTTGATCGCTCTTGCCGCATCCCCCAGTTCGGCCGGTGTCGTGTAACGGCCAAAGCCGATCCGCACCGATCCTCGCGCCGCCCTGTCAGACAGGCCGATCGCTTGCAAGACGTGGCTTGGCCGTCCCGAGCCGCTGGCGCAAGCGCTACCGAGTGAAAAAGCCACAGTGCGGCAATCCGACAACAGCCGCGCGCCGTCCAGCCCTTCTCGCCGCAGGTTCAGATTGCCATGATAGCGCCGGTCGGCACTGCCGTTCAGCGCCCAGCTTGCGAACAGGCCGAGCGCCTGAACCCAGAGCGCTTCGACATGCGCCCGGTCGGTTTCGACGGACGATCGCATCACCCGCGCCGCCGCGCCGAACCCCGCGCACAGCGTCGGCGACAGCGTGCCGGAGCGCAAGCCCCCCTCCTGCCCGCCGCCATGATAGGCGGGCGACAAAGCCAGGCCGTCGCGCAGCCACAGCGCGCCGATGCCCTTGGGACCATGCACCTTGTGCGCGCTGATCGCGATCATGTCGGCGTCTTGCGGCATCGCCGCCCGGCCAAAGCCCTGCACCGCATCGCACAGGAACAGCGCGCCGGCATCCTGCGCCAGCGCCGCCAGCGCATCGACCGGCTGGATCACGCCGATCTCGTTATTGACCAGCATCGCGGTGACCAACCCCACCCCGTCGTCATTCCCGCGAAGGCGGGAATCCATAATCCCGGCGGTTGGCATGG
>CAXUEQ010000022.1:20580-35577 GCA_964250175.1 uncultured Sphingobium sp.
CCGATCGCGGCCCGCGCGACATCGAGGTCGACCAGCCCGTCAGGCCCGACCGGCAACAGCACCGGCACGAACCCTTCGGCGGCCAGCGCCAGCACCGTATCGCGCACGGCGGCATGTTCGGTGACAAGGGTGACGATCTTGCGCCGACCTTTCGGCGCCGCCCGCGCCGCGCCCAGGATCGCGATGTTCAGCGCCTCGGTCGCGCCGGAGGTGAAGATCAGTCTTCCGCCCCGCCTTTGTCCCAGCGCCGCCATGACGTCATCGCGCGCAGCCCCGACCACTGCCGCCGCCTGCCGCCCCATCCTGTGCGCGCTGTGCGGATTGGCGAACTGGTCGCGCAACAGCGGCAGCATCGCTTCATAGGCTTCGGGCGCCAGCGGCGTCGTCGCCTGATAATCGAGATAGATCATGCGCGGATCGCCCGCCATGCGTCGAGGAAACGGCCGATGTCCGCCTCCCGCGTCTGCGGACCGAAGCTGACGCGGATCACTTCGCCCGCCGCCGTCTCCTCCCATCCCATCGCCGTCAGCACATGGCTGGCCTTCAGTGTCCCGGACGAACAGGCGCTGCCCGCCGACACCGAGATGCCCGCCATGTCGAAACGGATGAGCTGCGCCCGCGCCGACATGCCCGGCATCCGGTAGCTGGCGATGGTCGGGATGCGCGGCGCGTCCCGCGCGACGATCGTGCCACCCAGAACCTCGATCTCCGCATCGAGCAACGCACGCAGCCGGATCGCCTCGTGCAGCCATTGCCGGTCCGCCTCCAGCGCCGCCGCCATCGCCATCACCGCCGGCAAATTCTCGGTCCCCGCGCGATAGCCCTGCTCCTGCCCGCCCGTGGGACGGATCAGCGTCAGGTCGCGGATCAGCAGCGCGCCGATGCCGGGCGGCCCGCCGAACTTGTGCGCGCTGATCGCGATCATGTCAGCGGCGGGCAGCACCAGCTTCGCCGCGCTCTGCGCGCAATCGGCGAAGAGCAGATGGGAGGAGAAATCCGTAAGTGGCTGGATCACACCGGTTTCGTTATTCGCCTGCTGGATCGCGTAAAGCGTGTCCCCCTCAAGCGCGAAAGGCGCGACCAGACCGTCGGCATCCACCGCCAGACGCGCAGCCTCCGGCGTCACCCGCAACACCGCGTCATGCTCCACCGGCGACGTTACCACCCGCGCCGCCTTCGCCCGGCCCAGCCCGATCGCGATCGCCTCGCTCGCGCCGGACGTGAAGATCACCGCCCCATCCCACCCCAGCACCGCACCGATCCGCCCCCGCGCCTCCTCCAGCGCGGCGCGCGCGGCACGACCGTCGGCATGGGGCGAGGAGGGATTGGCCCAGCGTCCCATGGCGCCCAGCATCGCCGCCTGCGCCTCGGGCAGCATCGGCGTGGTCGCGGCATGGTCGAGATAGAGACGGTCGGAAACGGTCAAGACGGGCGATGCACCAAGTTGATTGCGAAAACAGGGACGGCTTCTATATAGGCGTCCAACCCATCACACGCCATTGCGAACGCGAAACCTCCTCGGGTTGCGCCATCGTCTGCGGCCCGGACTATAAGAGCGCACCATGCCAGACGTGATTTTCCCCGGTCCCGAAGGCCGTCTCGAAGGCCGTTTCAGCCCGCCGCCGCGCCCGCGCGCGCCCGTCGCGATGATCCTGCACCCGCATCCGCAGGGCGGCGGCACGATGAACGACCGCATCACCCAGGCGCTCTACAAGACCTTCGTGAAACGCGGGTTCGCCGTTCTGCGCTTCAACTTCCGCGGCGTCGGCCGCAGCCAGGGGACGTTCGACAATGGCATCGGCGAGCTGTCCGATGCCGCCGCCGCGCTCGACTGGGTGCAAAGCTTCCACCCGGAGGCGCAGACCACCTGGATCGGCGGCTTCTCGTTCGGCGCCTGGATCGGCATGCAGCTCCTGATGCGCCGCCCCGAAGTGCGCGGCTTCATCTCGGTCGCGCCGCCCGCCAATATGTATGACTTCTCCTTCCTCGCCCCCTGCCCCGCCAGCGGCATCATCGTGCAGGGAACCGCGGACGAAGTGGTGACCGCCCCCGCCGTGCAGAAGCTGGTGGACAAGCTGCGCACGCAGAAGGGCATCACCATCCATCATGACGAGATTCGCGGCGCGAACCATTTCTTCGAGCATGAACTCGACCAGTTGATGAAGTCGGTCGACAATTATCTCGACATGCGTCTCAGCCCGGATTCGCCGATCCGCTGACAGAGTTTATGACTATGGCTGTTAACAACGAGTATTTAATCGAGCCTCGTTAGGGTATCAGCATGTCGATCAAGCTGAACACTATAATTGCCGATTTCCGACGCTGGTTTTCAGGTAGCGCGCTCAAAGGCGCACTACTTTTGGTCGGATTGCCGTCGCTACTATCAGTGACGGTTATTGCGAGTTGTTCGGCACTCGTGCGCGAGCCGCCTACCCGCCCTGACCAATATGGAACTCAAGTGAGCGTCGGTATTTTGGGCGGTGGCAATTTCCCATATCTGAAAAAGGACGGCCGATCGCTACGGATGATTTGTCCTTTCGCGCGACGGAAACGAATCCGATCTTGCTTCCAACAGCGGATTTACGATCTGGAAGGGACAAGAATCACGGTTCGCCACGATCCGCCACGCAAATTCGGGACTTCCAAAATCGTCGTTCGGGAGGTGCTGGATACCAATGGCAATTCGTTGATCCAGCCCGGTTGGATGCGAAATTGCACCGCTAAGAATATCTGTTAAGATCAACCCACCGGCATCGCCCAGATCGCCACATTGGCGAACATCACCAGCCCCGCGACCAGCATCAGCATCCCGCGCTTGCGGTCATTACGCTTGACGATCGTATAGACCCCGCCCCCGGTCAGCGCGATCCCGGCAAGCATCAATATCGAGAGGATGGTTCCGGACATGCCGCCGCCCTAATGCCGGACATGGCCGGTGGCAATATGACGGAAGCGCGACTAGAGAGGCCAGGTTTCCCGTCACCGGCGAATCGCCCGCCGACAGAAGGCCGCCCGCTTCATGAAGATCGCCATCGCCTCCGATCATGCCGCCATAGAATTGAAAGCCCTGCTCGCGACCCATCTCCGCGACGCCGGGCATGACGTCGACGATCTCGGCCCGCAGACCGACGCCCGCGTCGATTATCCCGATTATGGCTACCGGCTGGCCACCGCCGTCGCCTCGGGCGCGGCGCATTATGGCGTCGCGCTCTGCGGTTCGGGCATCGGCATGTCGATCGCCGTCAACCGCAATCCGGCCTGCCGCGCCGCCCTGGTGTCCGAGCCGCTGTCCGCCGCGCTCGCCCGCGAGCATAATGACGCCAACGTCATCGCCATGGGCGCGCGCCTGCTCGGGCCGGACATGGCGAAGGCCTGTGTCGACGCTTTCCTCTCCGCCGACTTTTCCGGCGGGCGCCATGCAGCCCGCGTCGAAAAATTGTCCAAGCCCGTCCTCTGAAAGGATTCCGATGAGCACCGCCACCCTTTCTCCGCCCATTCGCCAGGATGGGTTCTTCAGCCAGAACCTCGCCGATGCCGACCCGGACATCTTCGGGGCGATCGGCAAGGAGCTGAAGCGTCAGCAGGACAAGATCGAACTGATCGCGTCCGAGAATATCGTTTCGAAGGCCGTGCTGGAAGCGGCCGGCTCCATCTTCACCAACAAATATGCCGAAGGCTATCCGGGCAAGCGCTATTATGGCGGCTGCGAATATGCCGATATTGTCGAAACGCTGGCGATCGATCGCGCCAAGCAACTGTTCGGCGCGGCCTTCGCCAATGTGCAGCCCAATTCGGGCAGCCAGATGAACCAGGCGGTATTCCTGGCGCTGCTGCAGCCCGGCGACACGTTCATGGGCCTCGACCTGGCGTCTGGCGGGCATCTGACGCACGGATCGCCGGTCAATATGTCGGGCAAATGGTTCAAGGTCGTGCCCTATGGCGTGCGGCCCGACGACCATCTGATCGACATGGACGACGTCGCCCGCCTCGCGCGCGAGAACAGGCCCAAGCTCATCATCTGCGGCGGCACCGCCTATTCGCGCCTGTGGGATTTCAAGCGCTTCCGCGAGATTGCTGACGAAGTGGGCGCCTATCTGCTCGCAGACATGTCGCATTTTTCGGGACTCGTGGCGGGCGGCGCGCATCCCAGCCCTGTTCCCCATGCTCATGTCACGACGACCACGACCCACAAATCGCTGCGCGGACCGCGCTCCGGCATCATCCTGAGCAATGACGAGGCAATCGCCAAAAAGCTCAACAGCGCGATCTTCCCCGGCCTTCAGGGCGGTCCGCTGATGCACGTCATCGCCGCCAAGGCCGTGGCGTTCAAGGAAGCGCTGACGCCGGAATTCCGGGCCTATGCCCATCAGATCGTCGCGAACGCGAAGGCGCTGGCCGCAACGCTGGAGGAAGCGGGTCTCAGCATCGTGTCGGGCGGGACCGACAATCATCTGATGCTGGTCGACCTGCGCGCCAAAAACACCACGGGCAAGGCGGCGGAAAAGGCACTCGATCGCGCTTATATCACCTGCAACAAGAATAATGTGCCGTTCGACACTGCCAGCCCGTTCGTTACGTCCGGCATTCGCCTCGGCACGCCCGCCGGCACCACGCGCGGCTTTGGCGAAAGGGAGTTCCGCGAGATCGGCACGTTGATCGCAGAAGTGGTCGAGGGCCTGAATCGCAATGGCGACGCCGGCGATGGTCAGGTCGAGGCGCATGTGCGCGAGAAGGTGCTGGCCCTCACCAGCCGCTTCCCGATCTACGAGGGCTAGTCACAGGTGCGTTGCCCCTTTTGCGGTCATGACGACAGCCAGGTGAAGGACAGCCGTCCGACCGAAGATAATGGGGCCATCCGCCGCCGCCGCCAGTGCGAGGCATGCGGCGCGCGCTTCACCACCTTCGAGCGTATCCAGTTGCGCGATATGTGGGTGATGAAGAGCGAGGGGCGGCGCGAACCGTTCGAGCGCGACAAGCTGGCGCGCTCGATCGGCATCGCCTGCCGCAAACGCCCGATCGATCCCGCCCGCATCGAAAAACTCGTCTCGGGCATCCAGCGCCAGCTCGAAACCAGCGGCGATACAGAAGTCCACGCGCTGCGCATCGGCGAACTGGTGATGGACGGGCTGAAAGGCCTCGACAGCGTCGCTTACATCCGCTTTGCCAGCGTCTACAAGGATTTCGGCGAGGCCAAGGATTTCGAGGATTTCGCCAGCACGGTGAAGGAGGTCGGGGGTGAGTGAACTATTCACCACCTCCGTTCGCCCTGAGCGCAGTCGAAGGGCTCAAGGATAATGAATAACACCCCCACATCCGTTCGTCCTGAGTAGCCATTGAGCTTGTCGAAATGGCGTATCGAAGGATAGCAGCATGAGCTTCCACACTTACCTGCTCCGGTGCCGGGACGGCAGCTATTATATCGGTCACACAGACTCGCTCGAACAGCGTATCGCCCAGCATCACGCCGGAGAAATTCCCGGCTACACGCAAAATCGCCGCCCGGTTGAGTTGCTATGGTCGCAGGATTTCGGATCGCGTGACGAGGCGCTATCCGCCGAGCACAAGATCAAGGGCTGGTCCCGTGCAAAAAAAGAAGCGCTGATCGCTGGCGATTGGAACCTGATTTCGCAACTGTCGCGCAAATCCTTCGATACGGGTCTTCGACAGGCTCAGCCCCTACTCAGGACGAACGGGGATAGAGATGACGCCACCCCCCACCCCGTCATCGTCCTCGTTCGCCCGCAACTGGGCGAGAATATCGGCAAGGCCGCCCGTGCCATGCTGAATTTTGGCCTTACCGAAATGCGGCTCGTGTCTCCCCGCGACGGCTGGCCCAATCCGGACGCCGGGCCTGCGGCGGCAGGCGCCGACATTGTGCTGGAACATGCGCAGATATTCGCGACACTGGCCGACGCGGTCGCCGATTGCCCCCATGTCTACGCGACCACGGTGCGCAAGCGCGGCGTGACCAAGCCGGTCGTGACGCCCGAGCAGGCGGCGCGAGAGATCAGGCGCGCGCAGGGCCGCAGCGCCTATGTGTTCGGCCCGGAGCGCTCCGGCCTCGAAACCGACGATGTCGCGCTCGCCCGCACGATCCTGACCGTGCCGATCAACCCGGAATTCGGCTCGCTCAACCTGGCGCAGGCGGTGATCCTGTGCGCCTATGAATGGTCGAAGGGCGAAACTCTCGCTTCCCCCACCGTGACCGACCTTGGCGTCCCGGCGCCCCAGGAAGAACTTGAGGGGATGCTCGCGCAGATCGAGGCGATGCTGGTCGAGGCGGGCTATTATTTCCCGCCCGACCGCGCGACCGCGACCCGGCGGACCTTGCGCAACGTGCTGACCAAGCCGGGCTGGAACAGCCAGGAGGTCCGCACCTTTCGCGGCGTGCTGTCCACCCTCGCGCGCCCGCGCCGTCGCGATCGGCCCTGATCTGTCTTAGGGCCGATCGACATTGACCCGCCTGACCGATCCGCGAAGAAGATACTATTCGCGCAGAGGCGCAGAGGACGCAGAGATGTCGCCAAAAGGCGGGCAGGCGCAGCCTTCCTGCTTTTGCGAAAGACGTTTCGTTCAAGGTGCGGAAAACCATGGCAAAGCGCATTCTCTCTGCGCCTCTGCGCCTCTGCGCGAAAAATAATCGGAACACCGCTGAAGGGCGATCGGCCCCCGGCACCCCAGCCCTTGACAGCAGCGCCCGCCGCCGCCATAGGCCCGCCTTCGCAATTGGCCCCGCACCCCGGTGAAGCGGTGGCCCTGTCCGGCATGGTTCACACCTGCCCGGCCAGAGCGGCATACCGGGATCGAAGCTTCTCCTTCCGGGAGAGGCGGACGTTGTAGCAATTGTTAAGGAAATACCCATGTCGAAGCGCCATAGCGCCAAATACAAGATCGACCGTCGCCTTGGCGAGAATATCTGGGGCCGCCCCAAGTCGCCCGTCAACAAGCGCGAATATGGTCCCGGCCAGCACGGCCAGCGCCGCAAGGGCAAGGTTTCCGACTACGGCATCCAGCTCCGCGCCAAGCAGAAGCTCAAGGGCTATTATGGCGACGTGACCGAGAAGCAGTTCAAGAAGAACTACACCGAAGCCGCCCGCATGAAGGGCGACACCGGCCAGAACATGATCGGCCTGCTCGAGCGCCGCCTGGACGCCGTCGTCTATCGCGCCAAGTTCGCGCCGACCATCTTTTCGGCCCGCCAGATCGTCTCGCACGGCCATATCTATGTGAACGGCGTGAAGTGCAACATCGCCTCGCGTCTGGTGAAACCGGGCGACGAAATCACGCTGGGCAAGAAGGCGCAGGAAATGGCGCTGGTGATGGAAGCGCAGGGCCTCGCCGAGCGCGACATCCCCGACTATATCTCGCCCGACGGCGCCACCAAGATCACCTATGTCCGCGTGCCGACGCTGGACGAAGTGCCCTATCCGGTGAAGATGGAACCGAACCTGGTCGTCGAATTCTATTCGCGCTGATCGATCGCTTTCCTTTGGGAAACAACAAAGGGCGGTCCTTGCAGGGCCGCCCTTTTTCGTCGAACATATAATGGATATGTCATGACCTATCGCATGCCCGCCGAATGGGCGCCCCATGACTGGGTGTGGATCGGCTTTCCCGGCAACCAGGCCGAATGGCGCGCGCCCTTCGCCGACGCACAGCGCCAGATCGCGGCCTTTGCCGATGCCGTCCACGCCGGCGGCAGGGGCGAACAGGTCCGGCTGGTCGCCGCGGACGAGACCAATGCCGCGATCGCCCGATCGCTCGTGAGCGGCGGCGTAATAGTCGAGATAGAGCAGCATGGCGACGTCTGGCTACGCGACACCGGGCCGATCTGCGTATCGAACGGGCACGACCGCGCGCTGGTCGATTTCGGCTTCAACGGCTGGGGCGGCAAATATCTTATGCCGGGCGACGAAGACATAGGCGCGCGGCTGGCCGCGCAGGCCGGCCTGCCGTTGCGGACCGCGCCCTGGATATTCGAGGGCGGCGCGGTCGATACCGATGGCACCGGCCTGTTCGTGACGACCGAGCAATGCCTGCTCAACCCCAACCGCAACCCCGGATTCGACGCCGCCAGGATCGAGGCGCTGCTGACGAACAGCCTTGGTCTGTCCGATATGTTGTGGCTGGGCGACGGGTTGATGAACGATCATACAGACGGCCATGTCGACAATCTTGCCCGCTTCGTCGCGCCAGGGGTGCTGATGATCCCGGAGCCGGAGGGCAATGACGATCCCAATGCCGCCATCTATGCCGATGCGCGCGCGCGCGCGAAAGCATATGGGATTGAGGTCGCGCCAATCCCTTCACCGGGCCGCATAATGCTGGATAGCGAGGCGATTCCCGCCAGCTACATGAATTTCTATATCGGCAATGCCGCCGTGGTTGTGCCAGTCTATGGCCGCGCCAATGATGACGCGGCACTGGACGCGTTGCGTCCTTTCTTTCCGGGGCGGGATATAATCGGCCTGCGGAGCGACGCAATCGTCAGCGGCGGAGGCAGTTTCCACTGCATCAGTCAGCAGATGCCGTGCGGATGAAGTATCGAACTGTGCGACGATCGCGCCGGTAAAAACCAGCAGTCATGAAATGGTCGCGGGGCATTTGCTAGGCTTTGGGAGCAATCAAGGACGGCGCACATGAAAATCCTCTCTCGCCTTGCAGCCATCGCTTTGTTTTTCGGGATGACCGCTTGCGCTCCTATAAGCATGCAGGTCGCCGATATTCCTGCACCTGCCCAAACCGCAGGGATACGCGCGCCGGTCACCATGATGCTGTCGATCGACGCGTTCCGGCCCGATTATCTCTACAAGGGCGATACGCCCAATCTGGATGCGTTGGCCAAAGGCGGAATACAGGCACGGATGCAATCGAGCTTTCCGACGCTTACCTTCCCCAATCACGAGGCTTTGGTAACAGGACTGCGCCCCGACAATAGCGGGATCGTTGCCAACACTATGTTCGACCCGGCGATGCCGGGGGTCAAATTCTACAATAAGGATGTGACCAGCCTCGATCCTTTCTGGTGGAAGGATCATGACCCGGTATGGATCAGTGCAGAAAAGCAGGGCGTCCGCTCTGGCGTGATGTTCTGGCCAGGCAGCGAAGTCGCGCATGGCGATGTGCGGCCGAGCGACTGGATACGGTTCGATGCGAATTTTACCGAGGCGCAGCGGGTGCGGACGGTGATCGACTGGTTGCGGCGACCCGCCGACATCCGCCCGAAATTCGTCGCGATATATTTCGATAGCGTGGACAGGACCGCGCACAAGAACGGCGCGACGTCCCCGCCGACGCTGGCGGCGGTGCGCGAAGTCGATGCGCAGGTCGGCGCACTGGTTGCGGGGTTGAAGGCGCTCGGTCAACCGGTCAACCTGCTGATCGTGTCCGATCATGGCATGCGAGATATCGACCTGTCGCTGGCGACCAATCTTGACGATCTGATCCCGCGTGCATCCTATCGGGCAGGCACGTCCGGCCCTTTTGCGATGTTCGATCCGCTGCCGGGACATGAGCGGGAGGTAGAAGCGGCGATGCTGAAGCCGCACCCCCATGCCACATGTTGGCGCAAGGGCGATTTGCCCGCGCGCTTTCACTATGGCACCAACATCCGGGTAGGCGCAATCGTCTGTCTTGCCGAACCGGGCGGCAGCATCGTCACGGGCACCCCGTCAAACAAGGGAGAGCATGGCTATGACATGGAAGACCCCCTGATGCAGGGGGTGTTTATCGCCAATGGGCCAGCGTTTCGAACCGATGCGAAAATCCCGTCGCTGTTCGACAATGTCGATCTCTATCCAATGCTGACGAAGCTGATCGGAATTCGGCCAGAACCCAATGACGGCGATGCTACCACGCTTGACGTTCTCGTAAAGCAACCATAGACCAGCCGCTTGCCAGCGGCTCAGGATGAACGGACATGACGCGTTATTTCGAGGATTTGCGCGTCGGCCATCGCGAGAGTTTCGGGACCTACAGCGTTACCCGTGAGGAAGTGATCGACTTTGCGGGCAAATATGACCCGCAGCCCTTTCATTTATCCGACGAAGGCGCAATCGGCACGGCCTTCGGTTCGCTGGCGGCAAGCGGCTGGCACACTGCGTCGATGATGATGGCGATGATGGTGCGCCACTGGCAACAGACGCCAGGCGGGCAGGAAGCAAGCTTGGGCGCGATCGGCGTCGATGAACTCCGCTGGTTGCGCCCCTGCTATCCCGGCGACCTGCTGCGTGGCGAGACCGAACTGATCGAGAAGATCCCGTCGAAAAGCCGGCCGGAGATGGGAATCATCAAGACGAAGATCAGTGTGTTCAATCAGAAGGACGAGGTGGTAATGACGCTGGTTCCCATCGCGATGTGGCGTACACGGCCAGCATAGATTGTCCGCGGGAGGTTCACGTGGAGACGCGGAAAAAAGTAGCTTAACGCTGGCCTGAAAGCTCCGCCGCCATGATGCGGATCGTAGCAGTCGGCGCGTTGGCGATCTGGACGATATGTGCGCCGGGTTTCAGATCGAACCAGACGATCTTGTGAATAGCCGTGCAATCGGGACCATGGCCATGGGCGGCGCTGTCGACGACCTTATTCTGCTCGACCATGTCGACCCAGGCCGCGCTCGAGAGAGCGATGCCGATGCGCGAGGCATAGGCGACATCGACGCGAAAGGTGCCGCCATAGCTATTGGCCGCCAGCGGCTTTGTGGGTGCGAGCGGATATTGGACATGCGCCAAGGGGCTGAGCGTCGCCTCGACCGCGCGGCCGATCGGCACGGGGGCAGCAGTGGTCGCGTCATGGCCGGCGATGGCCCTGGACGGCGAAGCCCAGGTAAGCCAGGGTTCCGGCAGGGATGGCGTGCCGGTGCAAATGCGTGCGGGAAAGTCGGCCGCCAGCGCAATGCCGGGAGTAGCATACATCAACATCGAAAGGATCATCGTAAGACGCATCATTTTCTCCCGAACAGCTTTTCAATATCGCCATGGCCCAGCTTAACCCAGGTTGGGCGGCCGTGGTTACATTGGCCGCTGCGGGGAGTGATTTCCATCTCGCGCAATAGCGCGTTCATTTCAACGACCGACAACACCCGCCCAGCGCGAACCGAACCATGGCAGGCCATGGTAGCGGCGACGAGATTAATGTGTTCTTTCAGCGACAATGCGCTGTCATGCGCGGCGAGATCGTCGGCAAGGTCGGTGACGAGGCCGTGAACATCCCCAGCGCCCAGCATCGCAGGGGTGGCGCGCACCAGCATGGCCGAGGGACCGAAGCGTTCCATATCCAGACCGAATTCTGATAGTTCGGTAATGCGCCCCTCCAGCCGGTCGCAAGCGGGTTCATCCAGTTCGACCACTTCGGGAAGGAGGAGTTGCTGACTGGGGACGCCCGAGCCGGACTCTTCCAACGCCTTTCTCATCCTTTCGAGAACAAGCCGTTCATGCGCGGCATGCTGGTCGACCAGCACCAGCCCGTCCTCTGCTTCCGCGACGATATAGGTTTTGGCGACTTGTCCCCGCGCGACGCCGAGCGGGAAGCGCTTTGCCTCTGGCGGTAATTCATGCGCGGCTTCGGCGCGGGCCATCGGAGGCGGCGTGATGAAAGACGGGCGCAATCCCCCGGTTTGATAGGAGGCGTCATGATAGGAAACGGGGCGATCCGCGACCATCGCCTCGACATAGGGCATGTTGAAAATCGGCATCGCGCCGATCGGCGTGGGTGAGACGGGTTCGGATGTCCAGGCGGCAAGACCCGCCGGATCGGCGCGCTGGACCGCGCGAAAACCTGCTTCGTCCAGCGCGCGCTTGATACCGCTGACGATCATGCCGCGGATCATCGCCGGTTCGCGGAAACGCACTTCGGTCTTGGCGGGATGGACGTTCACATCGACTTCGGAAGGAGGCAGGTCGAGGAAAAGCGCCACGACCGGATGCCGGTCGCGCGCCAGCATGTCGGCATAGGCGCCGCGCACCGCGCCGACCAGCAGCCGGTCGCGCACGGGACGACCATTGACGAAGAGAAACTGGTGATCGGCGACGCCGCGATTATAGGTGGGTAGCCCGGCGACGCCTGAAAGATGAAGGCGCTCGCGATTAAAGTTCAGCACGACATGGTTTTCGGCAAGCGCGCGGTCGGTCAATGCGGCGACCCGACCCTCGCGCCCCTCGCCCGCCTGCACCCCCAGCGATCGGCGGCCATCATGTTCCAGCGTGAAGGCAATGTCTGGCCGCGCCATGGCGAGACGGCGAAGGATGTCGAGACAGGCGGCATATTCGGACCGGGGCGAGCGCAGGAATTTGCGGCGGGCGGGGACCTTGGCGAACAGTTGCTCAACGCGGATACGGGTGCCGGGCGGGATTGCCGCCGGCCCTTCCGAGACGAGCCGGCCATTGTCGATGCTGCGGGTCCAGCCTTCGCCTGTCCGGGTCCGGCTCTCGACCGTGACCAGCGCGACCGAGGCGATCGAGGGGAGCGCCTCGCCGCGAAAACCCAGCGTCGCGACATTCTCGATCGCGTCGTCTGGCAGCTTGGAGGTGGCATGCCGCTCCAGCGCAAGCGCCATATCGGCGCGATTCATGCCGCAGCCATCGTCGCTTACCTCGATGCGATCCAGCCCTCCCGCCGACAGCCGGACGGCGATTCGCGCGGAACCAGCGTCGATGGCGTTTTCGACCAGTTCTTTAAGCGCGCTGGCTGGCCTTTCGACCACTTCGCCTGCGGCGATGCGATTGACCAGATGTTCGGGCAGGCGGCGTATTGACATCTGATAATGACTAGCCCAAGCGGTCGCTTTCCGCGACCCGCCGGCCCATAAATATTTGCCCGATATTTTGCCGGGCGGTGCGCGAAATCAAAGATGTTGCGCCGTGGGCCGACGTGGCGTCGCGGGCTGGCAAGGGACAAGCATGTCGATCTTTTCGCGAATGTTCAAATTCTCCTCCCAGGACATGGCTATCGACCTGGGGACCGCCAATACCGTGGTTTATGTGCGCGGGCGTGGCATCGTCCTGAATGAGCCTTCGGTCGTCGCGGTCGAAACCCTGAACGGCATCAAGAAGGTGAAGGCGGTCGGCGACGACGCCAAGCTAATGATGGGCAAGACCCCCGCCAGCATCGAGGCGATCCGCCCGTTGCGCGACGGCGTGATCGCTGACATCGACGTCGCCGAGCAGATGATAAAGCATTTCATCACCAAGGTGCATGGCGGCAAGTCGCGTCCCTGGCGCTTCCCGGAAATCGTGATTTGTGTGCCGAGCGGATCGACCAGCGTCGAGCGCCGCGCGATCCGCGACGCCGCGAGCAATGCCGGGGCGAGCCAGGTCTTCCTGATCGAGGAACCGATGGCGGCCGCGATCGGCGCCGACATGCCCGTGACCGAGCCGATCGGATCGATGGTCGTCGATATCGGCGGCGGCACGACCGAAGTCGCCGTGCTGTCGCTGCGCGGTCTGGCCTACACGACCAGCGTGCGCGTGGGTGGTGACAAGATGGACGAGGCGATCGTCTCCTACGTTCGCCGTCACCATAATCTGCTGATCGGCGAAGCCACCGCCGAGCGCATCAAGAAGCAATATGGCGTCGCCCAAAGCCCAAGCGATGGTGTGGGTGAGACGATCCTGATCAAGGGCCGCGATTTGGTGAACGGGGTTCCGAAGGAAATCTCGATCAATCAGGGCCAGATCGCGGACGCATTGGCCGAACCGATCAGCACGATCGTCGAGGGTGTGCGCATTGCGCTGGAAAATACCGCGCCCGAACTGGCGGCCGACATTGTCGATCAGGGCATCGTCCTGACAGGCGGCGGCGCGCTCCTCAAGGGTCTGGACGATGAATTGCGCGACGAGACCGGCCTGCCCGTCACGATCGCGGAGGACCCTCTCACCTGCGTCGCGATCGGCACTGGCCGGGCGATGGAGGACCCCATGTTCCGGGGTGTGCTGCAGACCGCCTGAATCTGGCATATCTCACTTGTATCCCTCGTTCCGTTCGTGCTGAGTTGGGTTAAGCGAGGCACGGGACGAACGACGGAATTTAGCATGGCGTTGAACAGCGCATCATTGGGACGATAGCAGATGGCGCGGCCACCCAGCCGGCGCCCCGGCTACGACCGGCGGGCGCAATATGGATTGTTCGCCAGTTACGTCGTCGCGGTAACTGGAATGTTCGTCGGCCTGCTGCTGGTGGCGCTTGCCGCTTTCGATCCCACCGGTTTCGCGGCGATCCGGTCGGGCGCGGCCGAGATCACGCGCCCGGTTTCTGCGGGCCTGAAGGAACTGGTGAGCGGGGTCGGCACGATCGACGAGCGTATCGCTGCTTATTTCCAGGCGGGATCGCAAAATGTCTTACTGCGGCGCCAGGTCGACATCAACCGTACCCGCCTGATCGAGGCGGCGGCGATCGAGCAGGAAAATCTGCGCCTCAAGAAATTGCTGAAGCTGGTGAACGAGGAGGATGACGAGATCGTCTCCGCGCGCCTGATCAGTTCCACATCGGGGAGCGCGCGACGGTTTGCGCGACTGGGCGCGGGCAGCGCGCAGGGCGTGCGGCCCGGTATGCCGGTGCGCGCGCCGGAGGGACTGGTCGGGCGCGTCTATACGACCGGTTATAACAGCGCGGACGTGCTGCTGCTGACCGACAGCAGCAATGTCGTGCCGGTGCGCCGGGCGAAGGACAATATTCCCGGCATCGCCTCGGGGCTGGACGACGGGTCCCTCGACATCAAGCCGCTGGCAGCGGGCAACAATCCATTCCGCCCCGGCGACATATTGGTGACGTCGGGTGCGGGTGGCGTATATAAAGCAAATATTCCGGTTGCCATCGTCGTGCGCCTGTCGGGCGACAGCGCGGTTGCCGTGCCGCTCGCGGCAGAAGGCGATCAGCGTGTCGGCGAGATTGCGCACGATCAGGAACGGCACATGCTCCAGCCCTCCGGACGCCGCCTTGGCGAGGACGCCGGTGGCGGCCGGGCTATGCCGTGCGGTGGTCACGATCGCCTCGACGCCGAAG
>CAXUEQ010000023.1:0-24194 GCA_964250175.1 uncultured Sphingobium sp.
GAATTCCATTTCAACGGCACCGCCGGCGTCGGCAATTTTGGCAGCCACAAAGGCGAGGTGCATATCGACCTGCCCTCGTTCAACAACATTGCCGTAAAGATCGACGGCGTGATCGCCCATCGCGACCCGCTGGTGACAAACCCGCTTTCCGGTGCGGATGGCTTCAACCAGTATGACAAGCGCGGCCTCCACCTGGAAGCGCTGTGGAAACCTTCCTCCACTTTCAGCGCCGACTATAGCTTCGATATTTCGAAGGATGAATCGACTTCGCTGTATCTCAATTTGGTCGCACCCGGCACAAACAAGCAGGCCGTCCTCGGGACTGTCCAGCCGGACCGGGTGCGCGCGGCCAATGTGGGCGTGCCGCAGCAGCCCAGCGTGGGTAAGGTGCAGGGCCATCGCCTGACGCTGGAATGGGCCGCGACGCCCGACCTGACCATCAAGTCGATCAGCTCCTACCGGAAGCTGGAGCAGGGCCAGTTCGACAATGGCTCGGCGTCGACGACGATGTCCAACGCCAGTGGCGTGTTTACCGGCGCCACTTTCGCCCGTTACAGCCTCGCCCAGTTTCGTCAGAACCAGCGAAGCCAGGAGTTTCAGGCGATCGGCGACATAGGCCGGGTGAAATTCGTCGCAGGGGCGCTTTATTATCGCGAGTTCGTGGCCGACAACGCGCAGGCGTTCAACACCAACACTTTCACCAATGCGACCGGATCGACTTACTCCGTGACCTATCTCGATCCCGCGACCCAGCGGATCGACCGGCAAAGCCATGTCACCACCAAAAGCATCGGCGCTTTCGGCCAGGCGACCTGGACCCCGGATATGCTGGACGACGCTCTCCACCTCACCGGCGGCCTGCGCTGGACAAAGGACAGCAAGCATGGCGATCTGGAAATCGTCAATGGTGCGTTGCCGATCAATCGTGCCGGCGTGTCAGCCATTATTCCGCTTGATGCGTCCTGGTCACGCGTCGATCCCATGGTCAATCTCGCGGTCGACCTGAGCCGTGACGTCCATGTCTATGGCAAATGGAGCACCGGCTACAAGTCTGGCGGCGCCAATTCGCGCAGTCAGGACTATGATCCTTTCAATCCTGAATCGGTATCGATCTTTGAAATCGGCGCGAAGACCGAATTCTTTAACAACCATGCCCGATTCAACATCGCTGCCTATGCAGGCAACTACAAGAATATCCAGGTCGATTTCAGCCGGCCCTATGAAACCGGCGGCGTTCGTCAGACGCGCACCACCACCTCCACGATTAATGCGCCGGGTACAGGTGGCCTCCACGGTGTCGAAGCGGAACTGACCGTTACACCGCTGGAGGGACTGACGCTCAACGCATCCTATGCCTTCCAATATGTCCGTATCCCCGCGACCGTGAATCCCTATCCGAACGCAGCCGGCGTCATTAGCACTGTCGCAGTGCCAATCTATCAGACCTATACGCCCAAGCATTCGGCCAGCGCTGCGATCGACTATGAGCTGCCGTTAAATGGCTTTGCCATCCACGCGCATCTGGACGGCAATTATGATGGCGGTTTCTATGTCAGCGCCACCGATCCGGTCTATGTCGGACCGGGCAACGCAGGCAATATCTATCAGCCGATCGGTGAGAAATCCTTCATCGTAAACGGCCGCCTGTCTATTGCCGATGTCGGCCTGGGTGAAGGAACAGGCGCGAAAGCGACTTTCGCCCTGTGGGCGCGCAACCTCCTGAACGAACAGCATCTGTTCTACAAGGCACTCAGCCCCACATCGGGTCTGAACGGCTTCTTCAACGATCCGCGCACCTTCGGCGGGGAAATCAACCTGCGTTTCTAATGCTCCACCTACGGGAACGGCGGACCTTGCCCCCGCCGCCGTTCCATCCGACGCGAAAATGCAGCGAAGCTGGAATATCAGGTCGCCAATCCCATTTGCAGGAATATCCCGATGAACCGTCGCCTGATCATAGTGCCGCTATTCACCCTCCTGTTCTCCGGAACCGCTCTGGCAGGGACTATCGAGGCGCCGATGGCGACGCGAACGGCCCCGACCGAACTGACGATCAGTTGGTCCAGCGGTGACCCGGTCGATATTTTCCGTTCCGACGATGCCGCCGCGACGGTCAAGCAGGCAAAACTGGTCTCCAAGAACGATCGTGACGGCAAGGAAATCGTTACGGTATCGCCAGGAGAACGTAGCTATTTCCTGTTGAGAGACGGGAAAACACGCGAAACGATCCGCGTTGCGGAACGGGTCCTGCCGCTTGAGCAGGGATCAAACTTTCGCGATGTTGGCGGTTATCCGGCGGCCGGGGGCAAACATGTGCGCTGGGGCCTTATCTTCCGTTCTGGCGGTCAGCCGCTCCTGACCGATGCTGACGTGAATAACATACAGTCGCTCAAGCTGGTTAATCTGGTCGATCTGAGATCGACCGAGGAGCGGGTGATCGCCCCTACCCGCATCGATGGCATACCTTATCAAGCGGTAGGGTATTCGATGATGAAACTGACCGGCGGTACGCTGAAAAATGGCGAGGGCGTTTACCGCGCCATGCCGCAACTGCTTGCGCCGCAACTGCGGCTGGTGTTCCGGGATCTCCTCGCGGAAGATGGCGCGATTGCCTATAATTGCTCGGCAGGGCAGGATCGCACCGGCTTTGCCACCGCCATCATCCTGTCGGCTTTGGGCGTTCCGCGCGACACGATCGTCGCCGACTATCATCTATCGACCATTTACCGGCGTCCGGAATGGGAAATGCCGAAAATCGATACCGTTGCGCAGGCGAACAACCCCGTCGCCATGATGTTCGCCAAATATCAGCAAAATCCCGCAGCCGCCAAGCCACAGCCGCTCAAGGATCCCGACGGGACCGCATTTCTCCATTATGCGTTCGCCGAGATTGACCAGAAATGGGGTTCGGTGGACGCTTATCTCGAAAAGGAGATCGGCGTCAGCAAGATCGACATAGCAGCTCTGCGAGCGCATTATCTGGAGTGAAAATGGCTCATGCCTTTAGCTGTCTAGGATGTGCAGGAGGCCTGGCGATACCTGACTCCAGCCTCTGATCGCCACCTTGTCTAGCTTGGCGTGATCGACCTGTTCGGTATCGATGAGCCGGACGCGCAAACGCCCGGCAACTTTTCGAACATCGGTTACGTTTGCCGGCCCACCGACCGCCTCCAGCCAGAACGCCTCGGCCGGGACAGGGGGCGGTGCTTTGCGCATGACGGCCCGCATTTCGCCGGCGACCTGATCCGCGATCGGTCCCAGCACGACCTGCAACCCATGATCGCCGGGGCGGAACAGGCCACGCGCGCCCAGCGTCCTGAGGGCTGGTTCGTCGATGGTGGCGAGATCGACCAGTTCAAGGCGCAGGCGTGTCGTGCAGGCGTCGATCGTGCGCAAGTTGCCGGCACCGCCCAGCGCCGCGACGAAGCGTGACGCTCGATCGGTCGGCGCGCCCTCGACAGCCGCCACCACAACCGCTTCCCCATCCCTGCCCGGTGTTTTCAGATCGAATTTCACAATGCAGTATCGGAAGGCGGCATAATAGAGGGCGAAGTAGACAGCCCCGACCGGCAATAGCAGCAACGGACGCGTCGCCAGGCCATAATTGAGCAGATAATCGAGCAGCCCTGCGGAAAAGCCGAAGCCAAGCTTCACGCCCAGCACATCCATGATGACCATCGCCAGGCCGGTCAGCACCGCGTGCACCGCATAAAGCAACGGCGCGAGAAACATGAAGGTGAACTCGATCGGCTCGGTCACGCCGGTCAGCAGCGACGTAAGCGCGAGGCTGAGCAGCATGCCGCCCACGCCCTTGCGCCATTCAGGCAGCGCGGAACGATACATGGCGAGGCACGCGGCGGGCAGGCCGAACATCATCACCGGAAAGAAGCCGCTCATGAACGCGCCGGCGCTCGGGTCCCCGGCGAAGAAGCGCTTCAAGTCGCCGGTCGCGCCATGATAGTCGCCAAGAATGAACCAGGCGATGTTGTTGAGAATATGGTGCAATCCAGTGACGATCAGCAACCGGTTCAGAACGCCGTAAACGAACAGGCCGAACGGACCTGCTCCCACGACCCAGCGGCTCAGCACATCGATACCCGCTTCAAGCGCCGGGAAACCCAGTCCGAACAGGGCGGCGCCGACCAGTCCGGCGAACCCGGCGGCGATCGGTACAAAGCGCCGGCCCCCGAAAAAGGCGAGATAGTCGGGCAGCTTGATGGTCGCATAGCGATTATAGAGCCAGCCCGAGACGAGCCCCGACACTATCCCGGCCGGCACGCTGAGCTTGGCGAGTTCCTTTGTACGCCAGGCTGCGATGGCGAGGTCCTGCGCGGCCCGCTCGGCAAATTGCCCGGAGAGCTGCGCTACGATATCGGGCGGAATGACCAGCAACGCCTTACCGCCCTCGATCGTGACAAGATAGGCGATTGCCCCGGCCAGCCCCGCCGCGCCGTTATTTTCCCGCGCGAGGCCGATCGCCACACCGATGGCGAAGATGAGCCCGAGATTGGCGAAGATCGCATTGCCCGCCGCAGCGACGAAGGCGATATCGAGCATGTCAGGCTGACCAAGCCGGAGCAAAAGGCCGGCGACCGGTAGAACCGCAATCGGCAGCATCAGCGCGCGCCCGAGCGGTTGAAAAACGTCGAATCGCAAGCGCATCAAAGCGTTTCCTCAATCAGGGCGCGAACCTGGGGCGCGGTTCCCATCGCCAGCGCGCGAGTGGCAAGCGCCTTGCATTCGGCCATATTCAGACGCCGAACCGCAGCCTTCAGCGCGGGGATCGCGGCGGGGGTCGCTGACAATTCAGTGACGCCAAGCCCGATCAGGATCGGGGCGGCGGCGGGGTCCGAAGCAAGAGCACCGCAGACGCCGAGCCAGCGGCCGTGCGCCGTCGCGCCCTCGGCCGCGCGGGCGATGAGGTGCAACACGGCCGGGTGCAGTGCATCGACCATGGTCGCCACCGCCGGATTGCCGCGATCGGCGGCGAGCGCATATTGCGTCAGATCGTTGCTGCCGATCGACAGGAAGTCGGCGTCGCGCGCGAGACTGTGGGCGAGCATCGCAGCAGCCGGCGTCTCGATCATGACGCCGAGCGGAACCGGCGTGGTGATGCCAAGCACAGCGCGGGCCTGATCGAGGATCGCACGAACGGTAGCGAATTCTCCCGCATCGACGATCATCGGCAGCATGATGTGGCATTGCCCGGCTGGCACGCCGCGCAGGATCGCGCGAAACTGGACGGCCAGAAGATCGGGCCGGGCGAGCGAGAAACGAATGCCACGTGCGCCGAGCGCGGGATTATCCTCATGCGGAAACGGCAGATAGGCGAGCGGCTTGTCGCCGCCGATGTCGAGCGTGCGGACGATCAGCGGACGACCCTGCAATTCCCTGGCGATGGCGGCATAGGCCGCGCATTGCTCATCCTCGTCGGGCGCAGTGTCACGATGCAGGAAGAGGAATTCGCTGCGTAGCAAGCCGCACCCTTCGGCCCCAAGCGTGACCGCACGGATAGCCTCGGCAGCATTGGCGAGGTTGGCAAATATCTCGATACGAACGCCGTCTGCCGTGACGCAATCGTCATGCGTGGCGGCGGCCTCGGCGGCGATGCGCCCGCTCTGGCGGGACAGACGCGCGGCCACCCTGTCAAGCGTGGCACCATCGGGTTCGGGATCGAGCGTCGCGCGGTCGGCATCGAGGATCACCCGCGTGCCGTCCGCAAGGGCGAACACGCCGGGACCCGCCGCGACGATCATCGGAATACCCGCCGAAGCGGCAAGAATCGCGGCATGCGCAGTCGGGCCGCCGAATGCGGTGCAGATGCCGCCGATATTCGCGCCCGACAGGGTGGCGAGATGCGACGGAAGCAGTTCTTCGGTGATGACGATCGCCTGTTCGGGCGGAATGGGCTGGCGTGCGTCGCTACCAGTGAGCGACGCGATGAGCTGACGCTCGATATCGGTCAGGTCGGCGATGCGCTCGATCAGCAGCGCGTCGCCGGTCGCACGGATCGCGGCGGCATGGTCCCTGGTCGCGGCCCGCCAGGCGAACGCCGCGCTCTTGCCTGCGGCAATCCGGGTATGGGCGGCGTCGAGCAGTTCGGGATCATCGAGCAAGGCCTGATGCGCGGCGGCGATATCGGCGCCCACGCCCTGCGGCGCGGCGTCGCGCAACGTGGCGCGCGCGCGTTCGAGCGCCGCTTGCTCGGCGGCCACTCCCGATCCATGTTCGGCGATCTCGATGTCGACGGCGCGCCACTGGAAGACCGGTCCGATGGCGAGACCGGGGGCAGCGCGAACGCCGTGGATCAACCCGTCCGGCGCAGTATCGGATGGCGCGATAATTGGGGCGACGATCGGTGCAGCGTCCGGCGCATGTGCTATTTCGTCGATACCATGTTCGATGAGCGTCGCCACCGCGGTCGTGGCGGCACGGGCGTCAGGACCGCGCGCGGCGATCTCGATTTCGTCGTCCCGCCCGATACCGGCGGCCAGCAAGGCAACGATACTTCGCGCATTGGCGGGCTTGCCATGCGCGGTGATCGTCACCGTGGCGGTGAAGGGCTTGAGCGTATCGACGATACGCGCGGCCGGGCGGGCATGAATGCCGTTGGCGAGCGGGACGCGTATGGTGAGGTGGGCTGTGTCGTTACCTGATGCCTTGTCGTTACTAGGCAAAGGGGTCGTGGTCGAAGGAGATGCTTCGATCTCCGCCATCGCCTCGCCCGCCGTCACGCGGCGGTCAAGGCCGAGCACGCGCAACGCGTAGCCCTCGTTCATTACCGTAATCGGCGTGATCAGGCTTTTCGCGCGCATCGCGACCGGATCGAGGGCGATCTCCAGCAGGGGTTGCCCCAGCGTTACGCTATCACCATCGCGCACCCTGGCGGTAAAACCGTCGCCGCCCAGTGCCACTGTGTCCAGCCCGACATGGATCAGCAATTCCGCGCCGTTGCCCAGCCGCAGCGTGACCGAATGCCGCGTCGGTGCGACCGCGATAACGGTCGCGGCGCAGGGCGCACGGACAATACCGTCGAGCGGGTCGATCGCGAAGCCGTCACCCATCATCCGTTCGGCGAAAACGGGATCCGGCACCGCGTCGAGCGGCATTGCCCAGCCGGCCAGTGGCGTATGCAATATGATCATGGCGCGGTCATCAGTTGGACTCCGCCAACCGCCCAAAGCGGATTCACAGATTTCGCGGTATAGGTGATGCATAGATCATGCGCCCCGGCGAGTGGCGGCAGCGGTGCGGTCAGACGCGTGACGGCCGGGTTGCGCACGGCGGGGCCGAGCGGCAAGACAGCGAGGCGTGGTCCCTGGCAACCGTCGCGCACCTCGATCTCGCCGGCGGGTGTCGAGGGCGGCTTGAACCTGATCTTGTCGACAGCGCGGCCGATCTGAAAATTGAACGGCAGTTGGCCGACATCGACGGCGATCGCGCGCACCCGGTCCATCGGCGCGGCGGTGTAGATCCAGCATGGATTGGCGATGTCGAGCAGGAAAGCCGCGCGTGGCCCCGCCGCCGGCGCATCGTCGGTCAGGCGCAATATGATGCCGCTGGTGCAGAGGTTTAGCTGGGTATCATCGCGGTGACGGACGCTGGCGGCATCGACCGGCAGGTCGACTGCGCCGCGCAGGGCCGTGCCGTCAAGGAACGTCGCAGCGCGCAGGCGCGTGCCGAGCGGAAGCGTCAGAGGGGCGGTGTAAAGCGCGGAATTCGGCCCAGGCGTCGTGCCGTCCAGCGTATAGCGGAGCGGAAAGCCGGATTGCCCGCTCAACGTCGCGCTGGCCCCATCGCCCTGCGGCGACAGCGCCACCACCGGGCGGAACACGCTCGCGCCCGGTTCGATACCGAGCCTGGCGATCCGCTCCATCTGCGGGGCGAGGCGGCGGAGAAAATCGGCGTAATCGCGCTTGCCCGGCGTCGACCAGCCAAGTTCGGCGATCGCCGCGGCGCGCGGGAACGCCGCCATGGCGACGCTGGGTTCGGTGCGTAGGTGCTCGGTCCAAATATTGCCTTGCAGCCCGAGGATATGACGCTGCTGGTCGATCGGGATGGAGGCGGGCGCAGGATCGAAGCCGTAGACATCGGCCAGCGTCACGAGATTGCCGCGTCCCGTTCCCTCGGCGGCGGTGACGCCCTGACGGTTGTCGAGATAGAGCGTCGGCGCGGGGGTCAGCACTGCGTCGTGTCCCGCTTTGGCCGCGGCGACTGCGCCGTCGATCCCGCGCCACGACATGATGGTCGTATCGCCGGCCACGCCGCCGTCGAGGATTTCGTCCCAGCCGATCAGCTTGCGGCCCCGAGCGGCGAGATGGCGCTGGATACGCTGAACGAACCAGCCTTGCAGCGCATCCTCGGATTTCAGGCCGAGGCGCTTGATCTGTGCCTGGATGAGGGGCGACGCCTTCCACTGGTCCTTCACCGCCTCGTCGCCGCCGATATGGATGTAGCGCGAGGGGAACAGCGCGATCACCTCGTCGAGAACGTCCTGCAGGAAAGTGAAGGTCGCGTCGTCGCTATTGTAGAGCCATGGGAAGACGCCCCAGTCGCTTTCCGTGCCGGCGGGAATCGGCACGTTCATGCCCAGCCGGGGATAAGCGCGGATCGCGCTCAGCGCATGGCCGGGCATCTCGATCTCGGGAACGATGGTGATGCCGCGCGCCTGCGCATAGGCGACGATCTCGCGGATCTGCGCCTGCGTATAGAAGCCGCCCGTGCGCGGCAGCGCCGGTGCGCCGGGCGCGGTGGCGGGGTATCGCCAGGCACCGACGGACGTGAGCTTGGGATATTTGCGGATTTCGATCCGCCAGCCCTGATCGTCGACCAGATGCCAGTGCAGGATGTTGAGCTTGTTCGCCGCCATCGCGTCGATCAGGCGATGCACGAAGGCCGGCGACTGGAAGTGGCGCGCGCTGTCCAGCATCAGCCCGCGCCACTTGAAGCGCGGCGCATCGGCAATGGTGACGGCGGGCACAAACAGGCCCCTGCCTGTCGGTCTGGCGAGTTGCCACAGCGTGACCGCGCCATAGAATAGCCCGGTATCGTCGCTCGCGGTGATCGTGGCGCCGGTGGGTGAGGTGACGAGGCGATAGCCTTCCGCCGGAATCCCGTCCGCCCGCTCGAAGCGGACCCGGCCGTCCGCCTTCATGATGAGCGCCGGGCCGCCGGTCCTGGCGAATAATTCCCGCAGACGTTCGGCGGCGTTACGCGCGCCGGCATCGCCCGCCGGTATCGCGACCCCGCTTGCCGCGGTCAATATGACGCCCCCCTGCCCTGCGGTCATTGCTTGCGGTGCGGGGAGCAAAGCCTGTGCGTCAGCCTGCGCCCCGCCCAGAAAGCCAGCGCATATCATGCTGAGAAACCGGATCATGCGCGGCACAAACGAACCCTTTGGCAAAGGAGGAACGGGCCGGACAGATGTCCGGCCCGTTTCATATCAGAAGCGCAGGCGCGCGCCGACATAGAATTGCCGGCCATTGTCGTAGATGGCGCGCGGGCGATCCGTGGTCCCCGAATATTGCGCAATCTTGGCGTTGGTCAGATTGATCGCATCAGCCGTCAGCGCGATATTTTTCGTCACATTGACGGCGAATGAGCCATCCAGCGACTCCGTCGAACGCTGATTGCGCGGTGCTGCACGATCAATGTCGATGAAGAAGCTCGACCGGTAATTATATGACAGCCGTGCGCTCAGCAGGTCGTTCTCGAAATAGCCGGTCAGGTTGATGGCATGTTTCGAATTGCCGGGGATCGGATCGCCATTATTCGCCTTGGCTTCCGAATAGGTATAGTTGGCGATCACGCCGAACCCGCCCCATATCGGGCGCGACACCTGCAACTCGATGCCCTTGTTGCTCCCGCCGGGGCCATTGACCGGCCGGTTGACGATATAGCTGCAATTATACAGTCCTGCCGATCCGGCCGACGTGCAGCTCGACGGCTGGGTGCCGGGGGTGAACTGGCCCGGAAATATCTCGGTCGCGCTGCCGTTGACGACGTAGGAAATGATGTCCTTGTAATAAATCGCCGCCGCGACGATCGTTTCGCGATCCGGATACCATTCCACCGACACATCATATTGGTTGGCGCGGAACGGCGCGAGAGCGGGGTTGCCGCCGGTCGCGGTCAGGGTGGTGCCGTTCAGGTTGATGCCGGGCGCGATCTGGGCGAAATTGGGCCGCGCCACGGTTCGCCCTGCGGCGAAGCGCAGCACCAGTTGCTTCGATACATCAAAGCGCAGGTTCGCGCTCGGCAGGATGTCCGTGTAGGAGGAGCTGACCGTGAGCGGGGTGAAGTTGCCGAACGGACTCTGGTTGGTCGGGTTGGGACCGCCCAGAATGTTGCCCGCCGCCGTCTGGTCCGTGCGGATCACCCGCACACCGAAATTGCCGCCCCAGTTGTCACCGCCGACCAGCGCCATGGCATAGCCGCCATAGGTTTTCTCATTGACCTGGAATGTCGAACCCGGAACGATGAAGCGCGTCCGGTTCGCCGCCGACTGCGCGCTGAAGATGCTTTTCAGCTTGCCTGGGTCGACGGTCCAGTAATTGGTCAGCGTGCCGGGCGCCGCGACATTTTTCAGGAAATTGCCGGGCGTCGTCCCGTCCTGGAAAGCGGCCGCGGTGCATGCCGCCGCGCCGCATTGCAACGGCAGGAACGCCCCGCCATTGGTGCTCAGCCACAACGACCCGCGATCATGATCGGTATATTTCGCGCCGACCTTGAGCGCCGTGAGCGGACCCCATTCGACGTCCTGCTGATAGTCGAGATAAACATATTTTTCTTCATCCCTGCTCTGCACCGTCGGCAGCCGCGCGAAATCGATCAGCATGCCCGCCGGGGATGCCGGATTGGGACTGGTAAAATTCACCGAAGGCGCACTACCACGCAGATCGTAGCTGAACGCGCCCGGCGCTGCGGTTTCCAGGAAATATTCGTTGACGGTCTGGCCGTCAGCCTTGGTCCAGCCGGCCTTGAAATGCAGACTGGACGTGTCGCTGGGTTTATAGACCAGATCGAAGTCCGCAGACCGCGTCTTGGCGAATGCTTCACGCGAGATGGCGTCATAGACGACCGCCCGGCTGGCGGGCAGCGATGTGACGGTGCCGGCGACAACGGTTCCGCTTGCCACCGTCTGGTTGGTCAGCGTGCCGCCGTCGGATACCGCCCGGTCGGTCCAGGCCAGATAATTCTGGTTGAAATTGTTCGCGCCAAAGCGCGAATACAGGCCGGTGATGTTGATTTCGAGCGCGTCGGACGGGCGGAACTGAATACCGATATTGCCGCCGTAACGCTCGCGGTCCTGCTTGAACAGCGCGGACCCGATCAGGGACGGGATCGCGTTGGCGCCGGCCGCTTTGCCGGGGGTGGAATAGCCCAGCACTTCAACGCCATCGCGGCGAATTTCGCGCTTTTGATAGACACCGCCGATCAGAATACCGAAAGTCTCCGACTGGTTCTTCCAACTGACAAGGCCGGACACCTGGGGATCGACCTTGTCGGCGCGTTCGGAATAGACCATTTGCGCGGACGCGGACACCGAGAATGCCTTGAGATCGAGCGGATTGCGGGTGTGGACGTTGATCGTTCCACCGACGCCGCCTTCCTCGATATCGGCCTGCGGGCTTTTATTGACCTCGATCCGACCGACGATTTCCGATGGCAGGGTCAAGTAATTGAAGCTGCGTGTCGAATCGAGCTGATCGAGAATGAACCAGTCGGCGGTAGCGATCGTATGGCCGTTGATCAGCGTCTTGGTCAGGTTGGGCGCGGTGCCGCGCAGCGAGACGCGCTCGCCCTCACCGAACTCCCGGTTGACGACGATACCCGGCACACGCTGGAGCGCCTCGGCGACATTCTTGTCGGGAAACTTGCCGATATCCTCGGCGGTGATGACATCGGCGATGACGCTTGAACCACGCTTGGCATCGATCGACTGCCGGAGCGATCCGCGAATACCGGTGACGACGATGTCACTGTCATTTGCTTCGCTGCCTCTGGGCGCAGATTGGACGCCGCCCGATGACGCCGGGACATTGGTGCTTTGCGCTTGAGCGGTGGCTGCCAAAGCGAATGAACTCACAGATGCAGCCAGAAGTCGTAAAACGGTCATTGCCGGTCTCCCCTATTTCCCTGTGCGATCCAGTCATTTTACTATGACCAATGCCAGACCAATTATGGAAATATGTTTCATACCAATGACAGCGTCAAGTGGATATTTTTCACGAAAAGCTTATTTCCGGTAATATTTTGATAGCAGTGGTATTTTATTGGTATTATACCGATACCGAACTATAGGCGGATGCAATGCTATGTTGCGATCGAATGGGAATGCGACGATGACGAGTCTTAGCGGCAAGATCGGTGTTCTCCGGGAAAATACGCGCGCAGCCTTGTATCAACAGATGCAGGACGCCTTGCGTCGCGGGATAGAATCCGGCGCCTTGCGTCCACAGGAGGCGCTGCCCCCCGAACGCGATATCGCGACCGAATTCGGTATCTCGCGCATTACCGTGCGCAAAGCGATCGATGGCCTCGTGGCAGACGGCATGCTGACGCGCAGACAAGGTGCCGGTACATTCGTCGGCGGGCGTGTCGAGAAGCAATTTTCCAAGCTTACCTCCTTTTCAGAGGATATGGCCGCGCGTGGCCGCACCGCGCGTAGCGAATGGATTACGCAGACCGAAGGTGCCGTGAATTCAGACGAGTCTCTGACTTTGGGCCTCAGTCCCGGCTCCCGCGTTTTCCGCTTCCATCGCATCCGCTACGCCGATGAGCAACCGATGGCGCTCGAATATTCGACCATACCGGGCTTTGGCCTCCCAGGGCTGGAGGCGGTCGGCGCGTCGCTGTATGAAGCACTGGAAGCGGCCGGCCACCGCCCGGTGCGCGCGCTGCAGCGACTACGCGCAGTATTGTTCGACGCGGAACAGGCAAAGATGCTTGGTATAGACGCAGGCGCGCCGGGACTGTTCATCGAACGGCGCGGTTTCCTGGAAGACGGGCGCGCGATCGAGGCAACGCACAGTTGGTATCGTGGCGACGCCTATGATTTCGTCGCGGAACTGAATGCACTGGCATGAGCATTCTACCTGAATCCACCTGGATGTTTGCGGAATCCGCCGAAGCGGGTGCGGCAGTCGCCCGGCAGCGGCTGGCCAATCGCGAAGCGATCGCTGCGCTCGCCAGGCGCCTGCGCGATGCCCCGCCCCGCGCCGTCTCGACAATCGCGCGCGGGTCCTCCGACCATGCCGCGACCTTCGCCAAATATCTGATCGAGACGGTGATCGGTCTGTCCGTGACATCGACGGCACCATCAATATCCTCCGTTTATCGTGCCACGGCGCAGGCCGAGAACATGCTTTTGATCGCGATCTCGCAATCGGGCCGCAGCCCTGACCTGTTGAGTGCGGTGGAAGCCGGGCAAGCGGGCGGTGCGTATCTGACGGCGATGGTCAACGATGCCGCTTCGCCGCTCGCCGAACTGGCCGATACCACGCTGCCGCTGCATGCCGGCGCGGAACGCAGCGTGGCGGCGACCAAAAGCTATATCGCCTCACTCGCCGCCATGCTCGATCTCGTCGCTTCATGGTCAGACGATGCCGCCCTGTCCGCCGCGCTGGACGCCGCACCGGATCTGCTTGCCGCCTCGTGGGGCATGGACTGGACGCCGCTAGGCGATGGCCTGGCGAAGGCGCGCGGCTTATATGTCATCGGGCGTGGTCTGGGTCTGGGTATCGCGCAGGAGGCGGCGCTGAAGTTCAAGGAAACCTGTGGCCTGCACGCCGAGGCGTTCAGCGCGGCGGAAGTGCGGCATGGGCCGATGGCGCTGGTCGGGCCGGAGTTTCCGCTGCTGGTATTTCGGCAGGACGACGAAACCGCCGTCGGCGTCGATGCACTGGTTGCCGATGCCTTGGCGCAAGGGGGCACGGTCTATTGCGCTGGAACCACGCTGCCCGGTGCGGTCACCTTGCCGACGATCGCTGCGCCGGCGGTGATTCAGCCGATGCTCCAGATCCAGTCCTTCTATCGTGCGGTCAACGCTTTATCAGTGGCGCGCGGCTTCAATCCCGATTCGCCGCCGCATCTCCGCAAGGTCACTAAAACCGTCTGATGCCGTCCCACTTTTTCCCTACAGCCTTGTTCAATTGCCGTCCGTTGATCAACGAGACGATAGTCGAGGGCCTGGCCGTGATCGTCGATGGCGGCCTCATTTTAGCGGTGGTGCCGGAGGCCGATATTCCCGCCAATGCCTCCCGGCACGATCTGCAAGGCGCGATCCTCGCGCCAGGCTTTATCGATACCCAGGTCAATGGCGGCGGCGGCGTCCTGTTCAACGATGCGCCCACGGTCGAGACGATCGCGACGATCGGCGCGGCGCATCGCCGCTTCGGGACCACCGGCTTTCTTCCCACGCTGATCAGCGATGATCTCGCCATCGTGCGCGCCGGTATTGCCGCCGTGGATGCGGCGATCGCGGCGGGTGTGCCGGGGGTAATCGGTATTCATATCGAGGGACCATTTCTCAACCCCGATCGTAAAGGCATCCACGACCCCGACAAGATCATCGCGCTCGACGATGCAGGCTTCGTTGCGATCACTGGGCTGCAACGCGGCCGCACGCTGGTCACGCTCGCGCCGGAAAAGACCAGCCCGGCGATGATCGCGCGCCTCGCCGCTGCGGGTGTGATCGTCTCGGCCGGGCATACCAATGCTACGTATGACGAAATTGACGCGGCACTGAATGCCGGGATGACCGGTTTCACGCACTTGTTCAACGCGATGTCGCCGCTGACCTCGCGTGAACCGGGCGCGGTCGGGGGGGCACTGGATTCCAGCGCGTGGTGCGGCGTGATCGTCGATGGCCGTCACGTCCATCCCGCAACGCTGCGCATCGCGGCGCGGGCCAAACCCGATCGGCTGATGCTCGTTACCGATGCGATGCCAAGCGTGGGGCAGGTAGACAAGAACTTCGTTCTGCAGGGGCATCATGTGCAGGTGATCGACGGCGTGTGCGTCAATGACGACGGCACGCTGGCCGGGTCGGATCTGGACATGGCGAGGGCGGTCCGTAACGCTCAAGCCATTTTGGGAACAACGCAAGCGGCAGCGTTGATGATGGCAAGCCGGAATCCAGCGTCATTTCTTGGACTCGATCATAGTCACGGACGCATTGCCGCAGGCTTCAAGGCTGACCTGGTCGCTCTGACGGATTCGGGCGAGATATTGTCAAGCTGGATCGCTGGTATGGAATTTCGCTGTTAGGCGAGAGAATGCCGCCGAAGCTATAATACCATAATTGGCTGACATCTCTATTGACTACTAGTGAGCATTTCTAGACGCCCTTGAAGACGCGGCACTATCAGCCCGGTTTGAAACCCCAACTCATGAAATTGCCGACATTTACCGGCAACCGTCGGCGGTCCAGCCATGATCCACGCAGCGATCGCGTCAGCGCCCGCTTTAATCCGTCCGGCATCGGTACCAGCCTGAGCCAATAGCTTGGCCGATAGCTGTTGCGGAAACTGGTCCCGCCGACCGCGACATAGCCTTCATGCTTGAGCAGGCCTTTCGCGCTGTGGGCGGAGAAGAGCTGCATATGTTCGATATCGATGATCGGCGAGCGGCGGCCCAGCAGGCGATTGAGCCAGGCGCGCCGGTCATGCGTCACCCCAACGAACACGCCACCGGGCTTCAACAGGCGACCGGCGGACGCAACGAGGGCACCGGGATCCTGAACATGTTCCAGCGTCATGAAGCAGCAGATAAGGTCGAAGCTGTTGGGAGCAAAATCCTTTTCCTCGAAAATACCTTCGTGAATCCAGGGCCTGCGATGCGCGGGGGCGGCGGCGATCGCCGCGCTCGATGGCTCTACGCCGACCAGTTCGGCAAAGCCAAAGGCGCCCAGCCTTTGCAGAAACGCCCCGGTCCCCGTGCCGATCTCCAGCGCGGCCCCCCGCCCCTTCAACTGTCCAAGCACGGTCCCCAGTGCATCGGCGTAGGCGTCAGCGGCGTCCTCCGCCTCCTCAGCGCTGTCATAATCGGCGGCATGATAGCTGGCAGCAAGCGAAGCGACACTGGGCGGACGATCCACATAAGCAAGGTCGCAGTTACGGCAGCGGACCATCGCATGGCTCATATATTCCGGCACCTTGCGCGAAGCGAAGCTGGATGCGCTGACCCGGCTTTCGTCGCGGGTATCGGACAGGAAAGGTTCGGACATGCCCGCTCCCGCTCCGCAAAGCGGACAAGGGCGGGCTGTGGCGATGGGTTCATGTTTCATAAACCCCGCACTAGCGGCGCTTGGTTGAATAAATCTTAACCATATTCGGTAAATTTGCGGGCATGAAAGATATGCCCATCCTCTCCGCCCAGCCGCAAGACACGCAATCGCTGGCCCGGCGCATCCGATCCCAGGCGCTCCGCATGGTCGCGCGGGCAAAGGCGTCGCATATCGGTTCGGCGCTGTCGATCACCGATATCATTGCCGTTCTATATGGCCGGGTGCTGCGTGTGCATCCCGCCGCGCCGCGTCATCCGGGACGGGACCGCTTCATCTTGTCAAAGGGCCATGCCTGTGTCGCCGTTTATGCGGCGCTTGCCGAGACCGGTTTTATTGATCCCGCGCTGCTCGACACCTATGGCGCGGACGATTCGATGCTGATGGCGCATATCAGCCACAAGGTGCCGGGCGCGGAATTTTCTACTGGCGCGCTGGGCCACGGCCTGCCTTTTGGCACCGGCAAGGCGCTGGCGGCCCGGCGGCGCGGTGAAAGCTGGCGCACGATCGTTCTTACCAGCGATGGCGAATGGGGCGAAGGCAGCAATTGGGAAGCGGCGCTGTTCGCCGCGCATCACGGCCTGGATAACCTCTTGTGCATCATCGATTATAACAAGCTGCAAAGCCTCAAGACGGTAGACGAAACGCTGCGGCTGGAGCCGCTTCATGCCAAGTTCGAGGCGTTTGGCTGGGCCGTGCGCGAGGTCGATGGCCATGACCATGATGCTTTGACCGGCGCGCTGGACGCCGCGCCCTGGGTCCCCGGCAAGCCGATGATGCTGATCGCTCACACCATCAAGGGCAAAGGCGTCAGCTTCATGGAGAATAAGGTGGAGTGGCATTACCGCAATCCCACACCGCAACTGTTGGAAGAAGCGCTGGCTGAAATCGAAGGGGAGAATGCTGATGCGTAACGCCTTCATCGAAGAGCTGACCGCGCTCGCCGAAACTCATGACAATATCGCGCTGATCGTCGGCGATCTGGGCTACAGCGTGATCGAGGATTTTGCCGAACGCTTTCCTGACCGCTTTATCAATGCCGGCGTCGCCGAACAGAATATGACGGGTCTGGCCGCCGGCATGGCGAGCGAAGGCTATCATGTCTTCACCTATTCCATCGCCAATTTTCCGACCTTTCGCTGCGCAGAGCAGATCAGGAACGATGTCGATCATCACCGCCTTCCTGTGACCGTGGTCGCGGTGGGCGGTGGCCTGTCCTATGGCGCGCTGGGCTATTCGCATCATGCCGTCCAGGATTATGCGCTGATGCGCGCGATGCCCAACATGGTGATCGCCGCCCCCGGCGATCCGCTGGAAACGCGCGCCTGCCTGCGCTGGCTGGTCGCCAATCCCGGCCCCTCCTATCTGCGTTTGGGCAAGGCGGGCGAACCGATTTTTCACGCGCATATTCCCGATGTCGCACCAGGCCGCTGGATTTCTGTCCGTAAGGGCGCGGACGACGCGGTGCTGCTGTCCACCGGCGGCGCTCTGGGCGCGGCGATCGCAAGGGCGGACGGCAGAGCGGTCTGGTCGTTGCCGCTGTGGAGCATGACGGCCAAGGCCGACCAGCCTGCCTGGCTGGCGCGGCACGAACGGGTCACTACGCTGGAGGATCATTTGGCCGATGGCGGCTTTGGGTCCTGGCTGACGGAGGCAGTTGCGGGCACACCCGCCGCCGCCCGTATCCAGCCAATCGCCCTGTCAGCGGAGATTTGCGACCGTGTCGCCAGCCAATCGACGCTCAACCGGATCGGCGGCCTCACCCTGTAACGCTTTCTTTACCATGCCTGTTCATAGCTATGATCCATGAAAGCGATCATCCTTGCAGGGGGCCTTGGCACCCGTCTCGCCGAAGAAACATCGGTCCGGCCCAAACCCATGGTGGAAATCGGCGGCAAGCCGATCCTTTGGCACATCATGAAAATCTACGCCCAACATGGCGTGACTGAGTTCATCGTGTGCCTTGGCTACAAAGGCTACATGATAAAGGAATATTTTTTCAACTACGCGCTCCACATGTCGGACGTGACGATCGACCTGCGCCGGGGCACGACCGATGTGCATCGCAACGCATGCGAAGACTGGAAAATATCCCTGATCGACACCGGCGCGGAGACGATGACCGGCGGCCGCCTACGCCAGGCGATGCAGTATCTGGGCGAGGACGAGGATTTCTGCCTCACTTATGGTGACGGCGTGAGCGACCTCAATGTCGGCGCGGCCATCGACTTTCACCGTGCGCATGGCCGTAAGGCAACCGTGACCGCGGTGCGCCCCGGAAGCCGCTACGGCCAGCTAGCCCTTGACGGGGATCGGGTCGCCGCCTTTGCGGAAAAGCCGGTGGAGGAAGGCGGCTGGATCAACGGCGGCTTTTTCGTCCTCAACCGATCGATCGGCCAATATCTGGGCAATGCGGACGCCTGTGTCTGGGAGCGCGAGCCACTGGAAGCGCTGGCCTCCGAGGGGGAACTGCGCTCCTTCTTCCATGATGGCTTTTGGCAGCCTATGGACACGCTGCGCGACCGGCAGATGCTTGACAGCATGTGGGAACGGCACGAGGCACCATGGAAAACCTGGCACTAAAGCGGCACGGCGCCCGCGCCGTTGCGCCCGATCCCGCTTTCTGGACAGGACGGCGCGTGCTTGTAACCGGCCATACCGGCTTCAAGGGAAGCTGGCTGCTGGTGCTGCTGGAGGCGCTGGGCGCGCGCGTCACGGGTCTGGCGCTGGCGCCGGACACGACCCCGTCAATGTTCGAGGCCATAGGCGGCGCGTCTCTGTGCGATCATCATGTCGCCGACATCCGTGATTCCATGGCTGTAGAGGCGATCATCACCCGCACCGCACCGCAGATCGTCTTACACCTTGCGGCGCAGCCGCTAGTACGCGCCTCCTATGTCGATCCCCTGGGCACCTATCGCACCAATGTCATGGGTACGGCGCATGTGCTGGAGGCATGCCGCAAAACGCCCTCGGTCAGCACTATCCTGTCCATCACCACCGACAAATGCTATGCCAATGATGGCCGTACGGAGGGCTATCGCGAGGATGCCCCGCTGGGCGGCCATGATCCCTATTCCAACAGCAAGGCCTGCGCTGAGCTGGTAAGCGCCTGCTGGCGCGACAGTTTCCTTGCGCAACGAGGCGTAGGCCTCGCAACGGCGCGGGCGGGCAATGTCATCGGCGGTGGCGACTGGTCCACCGACCGCCTGGTGCCGGACGCTATCCGCGCCTTTTCCAATGGCCGCCCGCTGGAAATCCGTAACCCGCAAGCGGTGCGCCCCTGGCAGCATGTGTTGGAACCGCTTACCGGCTATCTCATGCTCGCACAGGCCCTGGCGGCCGATCCCGCCCGTTTCTCACAGGGCTGGAATTTCGGACCTGCGCCCACTGACATGGCTAGCGTTCGGGACGTCATCGACAGGCTCTCCGCCCATTGGGGCGTGACTTGTCCTTGGACGCGGCAGCCGGGCGACCATCCCCATGAAGCGGCGATGCTAACCCTCGATTCCTCGGCCGCCGCCGAAGCACTGGGCTGGCGATCCCGCCTATCACTCGACCGGGCGCTAGCGCTGACCGCCGACTGGTATCACGCCGATGACAAACGCGCCGTCACACGTGCGCAGACGCAGGATTTCCTCGCGATGGTGCCGGCATGAACCGCATACTCGTCACCGGAGCGAGCGGCTTTGTAGGCGCTGCAGTCGCCGATCTGGCGGCACGTCAGGGCCATCATGTTACCATTTTGGTCCGCAATCCATCCGCCCCGCGCGTCGTGGCGCTAGCGGGACAGTGCGCCATCGCCGTCGCTGATCTGGCGGATAATCACGCAGTGGGCGCCGCGCTGGCGCAGGCGCAAGCGGACATCATCATCCATTCCGCGTGGGAAGGTGTCGGCGGTCCCGACCGTGCGGGCGATATTCAGCTCGACAATATCCGCACGACCGTCGCGCTGCTGGACGCAGCCATCGTGGTGGGTGTGCGCCGCTTCATCGGCATCGGCAGCCAGGCCGAATATGGTCGCCACGACCGCCGCATCGACGAAAGCGCGGCAACGCAGCCGTTTCTTCTCTATGGCGCGGCTAAGCTGTCCGCCTACCATCTAACGCGCCAACGCGCGACAGAGGCGGGAATTGGCTATGCATGGCTCCGGCTCTTTTCACCTTATGGTCCGGGGGACAATCCCAATTGGCTGATCCCTTCAGTCGTTGGCCAGATATTGGCCGGTAAGGCGCCACGCACCAGCCCCGGCACTCAGAAATGGGATTATCTTCATATCGTCGACGCCGCGCAAGGCATCCTAGCTGCCGCGCTGACGGACGGCGCCCAAGGCGTCTTCAACCTGTCGAGCGGGCGCGCCATCACGGTGCGCGCGATCGTCGAACATATTCGCGATCTTGCCTGCCCCGGCCTTGCCCTCACCTTTGGCGACATGCCCTTTAGTCCCAACCAGATAATGCATCTGGAAGGGGATCCTGGCCGCCTCACGGCCACGACGGGCTGGACGCCGCACATTGCTCTGGAGGACGGCCTTGTCACCGTTGTCGACGCTATGAGGCAGGCCGCTTGACCGCGCGCACCCTCGACCGCCGCTTTATTGGCTTTCTTGTCGCGGGCGGCATCAACACGCTGTTCGGCTATTGCGTGTTCGGAGCATTGGTAATGGCAGACCTGCCGCCACACGTCGCCTTGATCATCAGCACCATCGCCGGCGTCCTTTTCAACTTCCTTACGACCAGCGCGGTTTTCCGATCGCGCGATACCCGGCGTCTGCCGCGATTCTTGGCCGTCTATGCCGTCATGCTCGCCCTTAACATGCTTTTGCTGGAAGCTGTGATGCGCTTGGGTATTGGCCCGCTTCTGGGGCAGGCGGTCGTCCTGCCGATATTCACACTGACCTTTCTCGCCATGCGCCGCTTCGTTTTCGCGGCCCCGCCGGAGCAGACATCATGAAGACCCTCTCCATCGTAACGCCCTGCTTTAACGAGGCGGATAATGTGGAGGCCTGCCGCGATGCGGTCGCCGCCCTTTTCGCACCCGGCGCGCCACTGGCGGGCTATGCCCGCGAGCATATTTTCGCCGATAATGATAGCAGCGACGGTACGCAGGATATTCTGCGCGCGCTGGCGGCGGCCGACCCGTCGATAAAAGTCATCCTCAACGCCCGCAATTATGGGCCTTTCCGTTCCAATTTCAACGCGCTGCGCGCCGCGACCGGCGATGCGGTTGTGGTGTTCCTGCCCGCCGACCTGCAGGATCCGGCGGAGATGATCCCCGAATTTGTAGCTTTGTGGGAAAGCGGCGTGGAGGTCGTCGCGGGCGCGCGCGTCAACCGGCAGGAAAGCCTGACGCTGCGGGCCTGCCGCGCGATCTTTTATCGCACCGTGCGCAGCTTAAGCGACATAGATATTCCACTGAACGTGGGCGAATTCCAGTTGCTGGACCGCAAGGTATGGGAAGCAGTCGTCAGCCATGACGATCATTATCCCTATATTCGCGGCATCATCGCTTCGGTCGGCTTCCGCCGCGCCATCGTTCCCTATACGTGGGCAGCAAGGCGTTCGGGCCTTTCAAAGAACAACCTGCCACGCCTGGTCGATCAGGCGCTGAACGGCATCTTCAGCTTCACCAATGCGCCGATGCGCCTATGCACTTTTGCCGGAGTCGCCATGGCGGCGCTGTGCCTTCTCTATGCGCTGGTCTCGGTGGGGATCTATATCGCGCGGCCCGACCTTGCCCCGCGCGGCACGATGACGCTGATTATTGCCCTCTTCTTCCTGTCGGGTCTGCAACTCGCCTTCATGGGAATATTGGGGGAATATGTAACCTCGATCCATGCCCAAGTCCGCAAACGCCCGCTGGTGGTCGAGCGGGAACGGATCAACATGGGAACCGGTCGCGCCGAAATCGAAAACCCCGTCCATGCCCTCCAGCGCAAACTGGACGCGGAAGCGGCGTGACACGAGTCTTAGCCCGGACAGCATCGACCGATGCCCGGCGCCCAACATCCGCATCCCTCCCACTCCGGGGGCTGGCGGCGGCGCTTGTCGCGCTGTTTGCGCTCGATAATTTGCTGTTGCTGCGCTTGCTGGGCGTGTCGCCGCCGCTGGTGATAGCGCTTGCTCTGATCCTCCCCCCTGCCCTCGCCTTCCTTTGCTGGAAGGCGATGCCCGGCCAGCAGCGGATCGGCGTGCACACCATCCTCCTGTGCTTCGCTGTTGCTTTCCTGTTATTGTTATTGGGCGGCGAGGGACGGCTTTTCTACGCCAACGCCGACTGGCAGATTCGCGATGCCGTGCTTGCCGATCTGGGGCGGCATCGCTGGCCGTTCGACTATTGGCTCGATGGACGCGCCCAAGTGCTGCGCGCCCCCGTCGGCATGTATCTGGTTCCCGCGCTGCTGGGCGGCGCCAGCCAGCTTAGCCGCGACTGGGCGCTGCTGGCACATAATAGCCTGATCCTGGGCCTGCTGCTCGCGCAGGGTGCAGCTTTGTTCAAGGCAGGTCGCGCACGGCTGATCGCGTTGATCGTCTTTGTCTTTTTCAGCGGGCTGGACGTGTTAGGCACCTTAATCCATCAGAGCGTAACGGGCACAGCGGACTGGGACCATATCGAACACTGGGCTGCCAATTATCAATATAGTTCGCACCTCACCCAGATTTTTTGGGTTCCCCAGCACGCCTTTGCTGGTTGGGCGCTGGCGCTCGCCTATCTTTTGTGGCGAAAGGAGCTGGCACCCGTTGGGTTGTTCCTAGTGAGCATAGCGCTTGTCGCGCTCTGGTCACCTTTTGCCTTTTTGGGCGCCCTTCCCTTCGCCGCTTATGCGAGCATTCGTACTTTGCTGACCGGGGAATGGGACCGGCGGGACGTTTTCTTGTGTCTAGCAGCAATGATCGCCATTCCTGCGCTTGTCTATCTGTCGGCTGATGTCACGTCGGTCGGCGGCGGCTTTCTACTACCCAATGGCGGCATTTACGTCCTTTTCCTGCTGCTGGAGGTCATGCCCTTTCTCTGGCTGCTTCTGTGCGCACCCGACAAGGGGACAGATTGGGCGACTATTATAATAGCTGGCGCCTGCCTCTTCCTTCTGCCGCTGTGGACCATCGGCGCAAACAATGATTTCCAGATGCGCTCGTCGATCCTACCACTAGCGCTAATCGCCTTTGCGTTCGCCGACCGGGCGGGTCGCTTGGAACGGCGGAAGCATAAGGCTTGGTTCCTTGTCATCCTCGCACTGGGATCGGTGACCGGCACGGTCGAGATCGCCCGCGCTCTCAGCCTGTCGGCCACGCCCGCGCCACTTTGCTCGCTGGCGGGAGTATGGGATCGGCAGACCGGCTTTGTCGTACCGCACGCATCCTATTTCGCCGCGCGCGCCGCCTTTCCCTTCAGTATCCATCCCACAGAGCGGGTGAGCGGCACACAGCCCGCTTCCTGCTGGGATCGCCCTTGGCGCACGCACAGATTCAGTAGTGCCGGACAGCAGGAGCGTCCATGACATCTTCCCTGACCACCCTTCTGATCTATGCCGCGCTGCTCGTCGTGGTGCTGCTAACGCCCTATGCCGCGCACTATCTGCAGTCGGGACAGCGTTCGATTCGGACGGCCTGCGTCCTGCTGTCGGTGGGCGCATGCATTTTGACGATCGCACGGCATGGCGATATACCGTTCCTCGGCGCGTTTCTGCTTTTGCCCCTTGTCAGGCTTGGCGCGAGATCACTTCTGGGCGGCATTACCGCCGTCCTGCTGTTCACAACGATTCTGTGGTGGACACCTACGTTTAATATCACGCCGGTCCCGGCGGTCTTTTTCGTGGCCCTCGCCCTGCTGTCCGGGTTTTTGCCGCATTGGGAGACGGGGTTTCCCTCCGACCAGCAGCCGCGCCTGCTGCTGCCAATGCTGATCTGCG
>CAXUEQ010000023.1:24204-35326 GCA_964250175.1 uncultured Sphingobium sp.
TTGACCGCCCCGTTGCTGTCGCTTGAAACAAGCTATACGGCCTGGCACCACTGGGGTGCTCTGATTGCCCCGGTAGAGGCGTGGCGCGGCGGCGGCGTGCCCTATCGCGATTTTCCAATTCAATATGGTTTGGGTCCGACCGTCCTGCTGATGGGAACGTGCGGTCAGGACTGTTGGCGCGGCCTGTATGAAACAAGCATCATTGCCAACGCGCTTTATTTCGCGACTTTGGCAGGCAGCGCGATCATTCTGACAGCGCGGTTGCCAAGGGGGGTGCGCTGGCTTGCCCTACTGGCGATGTTCTGCGCGTCTTTCATTTGGACGGGATTTTCGGCTCAGTTCGCTGGTCCTGCGCTAACGCCTGCAGTGGCGGGCCTGCGCTTCCTTTCGATCTCCGCGCTGCTGTTTCACATTCTTCTGGCGGAACATCGGCAGATCCGGCGCGATTGGATAGGCCATCTTCTATGGCTGATGGATCTTTTCTGGTCACCCGAAACGGCCTTTTTTGGGACCATGATCTGGTGGCCCTATCTAGCGCTCCGCGATGCGGCGGCAGGGGAAGGAAAAAATGCTGCCCTGATCGCACTGGCCAAGGGTATCGTGCGCGGGGCCGCCGCCTTGCTAATTGGCGGCTGCGCCCTTGCCCTCACATTATGGCTGCTGTCGGCCCGCAGCATCACGATTACCGATTTCCTCGCCTATATCGCCTATCCTCCGGGTATGCGACCCATCAACCCGGTTGGCACGATCTGGATTGCCTTGGCGTCGATCGCGCTGGCTTTGCCTTTTCTCGCCCAGCTGCGACTTTCGCGTCACGCTCGACCTTTCTACGTCTGCCTGCTGGGGTTTCTGGCCGCTGGCATCTATTATCTCAGCCGCAGCCACGATAATAATATCCTTAATCTTTTTCCACTGATGACCCTAGTGCTGCTGTCGATACTGGCGAACATCGATCGCAGTGACGCCTCGACACGGGACTTCACTAGAGCCTTCATCCACACCGCGCTGGCGGCCATGGTCGCTTTCGTGACGACGTTCAATTTCGGGCCATGGATAGAGGGCGCGACCCAGGCCGGTCCCTTTACCGTTGGACCGGACCAGCTAATTTCCCGCTTTACGCCAGACCATGACGATATACCGGCCATATTGTCGCCCGATGCGGTGGTGGGGCTGGAGTATTTTCGCGAGCACAAAGCAGGGATGGTCCTGCTCTTTGACGATCTAAAGATACTGCCTAGGTCTAGTGCAGGCACGGCCTGGACTGGCGTCAACAATATCGCCAATTTCGAGCCGCTGCCCGGCGCGATGATCGTACATTATATCGGACGCGGTGCGGCGGCCTATCATCGTCCAGGATGGATATTGATCAATAGCAGCCATGGCCCGTGGGTCGACGCTTTCAAAACCGCCTATGACGTACGTGCGCAGAAAACATTTGGTTCTTATTACGCTTATTACCTAGTGCCGCGCCATCAGCCGGCCGCAGAACCGGCCCTTACCCTTGCTGCGCTGCATCTGGATAAGGCTAAACCTACACCTTAGCTATCGGATAACAGATCATATCCATGAAGAAGCAAACTTCACCGAACAGCGTATTCGTTGCTTCTGCATTGCGATTGTGCAGCTACTCCCGCTTCCATTCAACTGCCTATTAGAAATTTTTAAGATTATTAATCGAACCCAACTAGGGATTGAGACAATCTGCGCAAAAAGACAATTGGTGCACCCGACGGGATTCGAACCCATGGCCCTCAGATTAGGAATCTGATGCTCTATCCTGCTGAGCTACGGGTGCACGCCACTGCGCTCTATTATGTGCGCGCGTGGCGGTCAACGTAAGGGGGCGGCTAGTTCCGCGCTTCTGGCGGCACGACCGGAAAGAGTAGCGGCGCTACCTCCACGCCCTCTTCGATAAGAGCCTTGGCTTCTTCAGGGGCGACTTCGCCATAAATGCTGCTTCGATCCTGTTCGCCATAATGTATCGCGCGCGCGGTGTCGGCAAAGGCGCGACCGACCCAAGTTGAGTCCCTGAGCACTTCGGCCTGCAGGGTAGCAAGTTTTTCCATCATAGCCTGCAGTTTCGCCGGATCGGGCGTGCTACTCATCGATATGGACGCAGGTGCCCGGTTGGACTTGGCGGGAACGGCGGGCGCCATCAATGCCTTGCCAACATCATGATCCCCACATATCGGGCAGGAGACGAGGTTGCGGGCGCGCTGCCCTTCATAATCCTCGCTTGAGCCGAACCATGCCTCGAACACATGGCCACCAATAGCGCATTTAAGATCGAACACGATCATGCCAGGGTAACGCTTTTGGAGAGGACGCGGCGATTGGCTATGGCCGGAACACGCGCGCGCACGACATCGATCTGTGCGAAGTCCAAATCGACGAAGCCGAGGCCCGGTCGCTGTCCGCCCATATCCAGCAGCACCTCTCCCCATGGATCGACTGCCAGGCTGTGGCCGTAAGTCGAGCGGCCATCTTCATGCACGCCGACCTGTGCGGGGGCAAGCAGGAAGGCCGCCGCTTCGATCGCTCGGGCGCGCAGCAATATGTGCCAGTGCGCTGCGCCGGTGGGAACGGTAAAGGCCGCAGGCGCGAGCAGCAATGTCGCCCCGGCATTGGAAAGCGCGCTATAGAGATCGGGGAATCGTATATCGTAGCAAATCGACAGGCCGATGCGCGCCCAGGGGGTATCGACCGCAACGACCTGTTCGCCCGGACCATAGACCGAAGATTCGCGCCAGCTCTCGCCGGTCGCCAGATCAACGTCGAACAGGTGGATCTTGTCATAGCGCGCACGGATTGCGCCACCGTCGTCGATCACGAAGCAACGATTGGCCCAGCGGCCGTCGCTGCGCTCGTCCTTCATGGCGAAGGAGCCGATATGGACCCATAGCCCGGCTCTTGCCGCCGCTTCGCGAATTTGCGCGAGGGCAACGCTGTTCGCTTCGTCGCTAAGGGTCGCGGCGGCGCGTTTGCGGTCGCGATCGAGATAGCCGGCCATTTCGGGCGAGAAGAGCATATCCGCCCCGCCCGCCTTCGCGGCATTGATCGCATCGATCAGGACGCGCATGTTGGCGTCGGGATCGATGCCGCTCGTCATCTGGATCATCGCGGCACGCATTTTTCGGCTCTTCAAAGCCCCAGCAATGCGTCAAGCTTGCCGGTACGCTCGAGTGCGGCGAGATCGTCGCTGCCACCGATATGCTTGCCATCGATGAAGATTTGTGGGGTCGTTGCGGCGCCGCTAGCGCGTGCGATCATTTCTGTGCGGCTTGGGCCACCCATGGATATGTCGATTTCGTCATAGGCCTGCCCTTTGCTCTCCAACAGCGCAGTGGCGCGAGTGCAATAACCGCAAAAGGCCTTTGTATAAATTTCGACATGCGCCATTGGGGCTGAACTCCTTATCCTTGTCAGATTGTCGGTGGCAGCCGCTTTGTCAATCCGCAGCGTCCGGCAGCACCCGCGCCCAGCACAAGAGATGCACCGCAGCCGCGCCATGGCGGTGCAGAAGCGCGGCGCAGGCATTGGCCGTCGCGCCGCTGGTATGGATGTCATCGATCAACAGGATAGTGCGCCCCTGCAATTGCACACCTTCTTTCAATGCGAACGCGCCGCGCACGGTCTTGCGACGCTGTTTGGGGTTTAAGCCACGAAGCGGCGGTGTGCGACGCGTGCGGCGCAAACTATCCTTGTCGATGGCGATGGCAGTGACGCGGCCGAGCCGGTCGGCAATCAGTGCCGACTGATTGAACCCACGCCACCATAAGCGCCAGCGATGCAAGGGCACTGGCATGACCAGCATCTGCGCTCGCTCCTCCGTTGGGATGTGGCGCGCCATATGACTGGCGATCAGGCGGGCGAGACCGATGCGGCGACCATATTTGAGTTTAAGCGCCACGGTGCGGGCAACGTCACCATAAGCGAGCACGGCGCGGGCGCGATCCACGGTAGGCGGATCAGCAAGGCAAGCGCCACATTGCGCGCCGGGACCCTGATCATGATCGAAAGGGACCCCGCATCGATCGCAGCAGGGTTCGCCAAGGAAGCGCATGCCGGACCAGCATTCCAGGCAAAAGCGGTCGTCATCAGCGACGATCACGCCACAACCGGGACAACGCGACGGGAGTGCGTAGTCCACCACCGGGCGAATGATCGCACGACCAAAATCATAAAGCTGTGTCATACCCTGCATTGTCTCCTTGTCCTACGCAAGCGGCTCCGCCACAAGCCCGCGATGAGCAGCGCGCTAGACATATTCGACCGTCGCCTTCGTGCGATGCGGCGCGACCGTGCGGCACGGAAATTTGCGGCTCATAATTTCCTGTATCGCCATATGGCCGACGAACTGGTCGACCGACTCGCAGACGTGAAGCGCGACCTGAACGATGTGTTGCTGGTGGGCTGCCCCGACGGCGACGTGCGAGCGCGGCTGGAAGCGATGGGCAAGCATGTGGTATGCACCGATCCTAGCTATGCCAATGCTCGCGCGCAGAGTGGTGTGCAGGCCGACGAGGATGCCCTCCCCTTCGCCGACGAGAGTTTCGATCTCATCATCGCCTGCGGCACGCTGGACAGCGTCAACGACTTACCCGGTGCGCTGATCCTGATGCAGCGCATATTGCGACCCGACGGGCTGCTGCTTGCGGCATTCGTCAGCGCTGGATCCTTGGCGGTGCTGCGGCGCGCGCTGATGGTGGCGGAGGGCGACCGGCCCGGCCAGCATATCCATCCGCAGATCGACGTGCGCGCGGCTGGCGACCTGCTGGCGCGGGCGGGATTCACGATACCGGTGGCCGATGGCGAGACGCTGACCGTGCGCTATTCAGGACTGAATGGATTGCTGGAGGATTTGCGCGGCATGGCTGCGTCGAACATGCTTTGCTCTCGATCGCCGGGGATTGGACGGGAAACACTGGTGCGCGCGGCGCGGGTTTTTGCGGATGGCGCAGAAACGGACGGTAAAACTCCCGAGCGATTCGATATCGCTTATCTGAGCGGCTGGAAGCCCGATGCGAGCCAGCCCAAACCGGCGCGGCGCGGTAGCGCTACGGTCTCGCTCGCGGCCGCATTAAAGCCCAAAGCGCTATAGCAGCGCGTCGAGCAAGCCGATCAGCGGGAGGTCCGCAGGCGGCATATCAAGCGCATACATTTGTGCCGGGCGCACCCATGTCAGCGCGGTCGCATGGAGCGGCCGGGGAATGCCGGTCCATTTCCGGCAGACATAGAGCAGCATGAGCAGATGCCTGTCCGCCAGCGGCTCGCTGACAAAGGCGGCGGGCGCCAGGCAACTGGCGTGGGTGGCGATCCCCAGTTCTTCTTCAAGCTCGCGGACCAGCGCGGCTTCCGGGGTTTCGCCGGACTCGATCTTGCCGCCGGGAAATTCCCACATATTCGCCAGGGACTTGCCCGGCGGTCGCTTTTGCAGAAGGACGCGCCCATCCCCGTCGACAAGCGCAACGGCAACAACATGAAGCAATTCATGTGCGTAACGATTCTCGACCAAGGTCATTACAAGTTGTTAACCGCATCGCCATTACAGATGAGATATTCGGGGCTAGAGGCATATTGGGTGATGAGCAAGATTGTCGGCATCCTGTCGCGACTGTCGGCGCTGCCCGGCGCCCAACGGGGCGCGACCGCTGTCGAATATGGTCTTATCATCGCCATGATCGTGCTGGCCATGATAACCGCTCTTTCCAGTGTCGCGAACAAGACTACCGCGATGTGGAATAATGTCGCCAATCAAGTAATCAGTCATTAACCTTCAATTTTTGACAATTTCGTTCCGCCGTTAAGTCTTTCTCAACCGCACTCCCCTAAATCTCCCAAAGTCGATCTGGTTCTCCAGTTAGACCGGGTAGTAGAGTTGGTTATACTAAGGGAGATATATCATGAAATTCATTCGCAAGATGCTGAAGAACGACAAGGGCGCGACCGCCATCGAATATGGCCTGATCGCCGCTTTGATCGCCGTCGCCGCCATCGGCGCGATGTCGACGCTGGGCAGCAATCTGTCCAAAACATTCAACAATGTTTCGAACAGGCTCTAAGCTTAGTCGCAAGACGAAAACAAGGCGGTCGGAGCGATTCGGCCGCCTTTTTTACAAGATCGCAATATGTAATAATTTTTATTATTCCTGCGATTTTAACTATCTTGCGACATAGTATTACGCAATCTCGTTATTGCAGGACATAGCCATGCATCATTTTATTGAAATTATTCGCAACAGCAGGGGCGCGACCGCCATTGAGTATGGCCTGATCGCCGCACTGATCGCTGTCGCTTCCATCACAGCCATGTCGAGCCTCGGCACCAAGCTGAAGGGCACGTTCAACAACGTCTCCAACAGGCTTTAAGCGTTTGGGGCGTTCAGGTCCCCATCGCCAGAAACTTGTCCGCGCGCTGTGCCCGAAGCGCAGCCGCGTCGTGTATGGTCAATTGACCCACTTCCTCGACCAACGCGTCCTTCAGCGCCAGTATCGCCTGCCCCGGCACGCGATGCGCGCCGCCAACCGGTTCGGGCACGATCCGGTCTATCACGCCTAGCGCCTTCAAATCCTGCGCCGTCACCTGCATCGCCGTCGCGGCGTCGCTTGCCTTCTCGGCGGTGCGCCACAGGATCGACGCGCAGCCTTCGGGCGAAATCACCGCATAGACGGCATGCTCGAACATCAGCACGCGGTTGGCCGCCGCAAGCGCGACCGCGCCACCTGAGCCACCCTCACCCACTACCGCCGCGACCATCGGCACACCTAGCGCCAGACATTGTTCGGTAGAGCGCGCGATCGCCTCAGCCTGACCCCGCTCCTCGGCCTGGACCCCCGGAAATGCGCCGGAAGTATCGACCAGAGTCACCACCGGCAGGCCGAAGCGATCGGCCAACTGCATCAGCCGGATCGCCTTGCGATAACCCTCGGGCTTGCCCATGCCGAAATTATGCCGGAGCCGGGACAGGGTATCGTCGCCCTTTTCATGACCAATCACCATGACCTTGCGACCGGCGAGCGAAGCAAAGCCACCGAGAATCGCCTGGTCATCGCCAAACGCCCGATCGCCGGCCAGCGGCACGAATTCATCGAACAGCCCGGCGACATAATGTTTGAAATGCGGCCGGTCGGGATGGCGCGCCACCTGTGTCTTCTGCCACGGGCTGAGCCTGGCATAGGTGTCGCTCAACATCTTGCGGGAGCGCTGTTCCAGCTTTTCTATTTCACTATCGATATTGAGATCGCCCTCGTCGGCGGTGGCGCGCAGCTCGGTAATGCGCGCTTCCAGCGCCGCGATCGGCTTTTCGAAATCAAGGAAACTGACCATGCAGCGTGCGTTAAGCCGGGCGGCGCTTCAGGTCAACGAGCGGATGGCGGCTGTTGACCAGTTCGACCAGCCTGCGGCTGTCGACATGGGTATAGATTTGGGTGGTGGCGATGTCCGCATGGCCCAGCATCGTCTGAAGCGCGCGCAAGTCCGCGCCCCCTTCCAGCAGATGCGTCGCGAAGGCATGACGCAGGACGTGCGGGCTGACCCGTGCGGGATCGATATCGGCAGCGGCGGCCAGATCCTTCACCATCTGATACAAACGGATACGGCTGAGACAGTTTTTGCCCGAGGGGAACAGCCAAAGACTGTTGTCGGGGACCTGCGCACTCCAGGCGGCGACGGCGGCGCGGGCGCGATCGGATATGGGAACGAGCCGCTCGCGCCCGCCCTTGCCGCGCAGGATCAGGAAAGGCCGGTCGGCGTTCAGCGCGCGCCGGGGCAGCGAGACCAATTCGGTTGCGCGCAGACCCGAGCCGTAGAGCAGTTCAATGAGCGCCGAAAGCCGCAGATCGAGATGGGCGGGATGCGCAACGGCCAGTCGCGCGTCAATGACCGCGAAGAGCCGATCGACATCGGCGGTGCTCAATATCTTCGGCAGCGCGCGGCGTTGCGCCGGGCGGGGCAGAACAGCGGCCGGATCGTCGGCGCGCAACCCGTCCTGATGTAGAAAGGCGAAGAAACCGCGCAATGCCGAGCTTTTGCGCGACACGGTGGACGCCGCGAGGCTGGCCCAATGACCCGCGAGGGTTTGGAGTGTGGCGGCATCGGCTGCGCCAAGGTTACCGACCAGATCGGCCGCACTTTGAAGGTCGGTACGATAGGCGGACAGGGTGTTGCGCGACGCGCCCCGCTCCGCCGCCATCATTTCCAGGAAACGGTCGATCAGGGCAGCGTCCTCGCTCATGCCCGTCGCACCTGTCAGAGCCGCGCGATCGCTTCCGAGGCGATCATGCGGGCTTCGGGATCGAGACCGACGCGGTGGAGCGCCGACACGATATGATAAAGCTGGTCGGCGGGCATCCGGTCCCAGTCGGCGACCTGCATGCCGATCGCCGCGAGGAGGATGACCGTGCCCTGTTCGCGACGCTGCGCGGCCGATGCGATCGCCCGCGCCCAGCGGCTGCGCGGCGCGAGCGAGAGGCCCGCCTCGCCCGAAAGTCGGGCTGCGTCGGCTGCGCTCAACCGGTTGAGACCCGCAAGACCCGCGATCAGCATAGGGGGCTTTAGCCCCTGCGCTGCACCCAGATAGGAGGAGACACGGCTGACGGAAAGATCGACCGCAGGCGAAGGCGCGCCGACCGCGAGCAGCGCCCAGGCATCCTGCGCGCCCGTCCCGTCCATCTGGCCGATCGCGCGCGCCCAGGCAGCGGCGCTGCGATCATAGCCGGCGCTCAGCATCGCTGCGATAAGGTGCGCACCATCGTCTCCGCTGGCCTGCGCAACCGGGAGGGCGGCAGCGGCGCGGGCGGTGACGATCAACCCGGCATAATCCGTGCCGGTGCTATCCTTGCGCGTCCAAAGCTTTCGCATCGCGTCGATGCGATTGCCGACGTTCACACCGGAATAAGCCGCCTGAAGCGCGTCGGTACGCGCCTGCTGATCCGCGCTTATGTCGGGATCGGCGGCGGCCTGCGCATAATAATCGACCAGCGCGGCGCCGGAAAAGACGCCGAGCCGGGCGGCGGTGTCGGCGGCGGTCCAACGATCGAGCGTGGAAAGCATCGGCGCGCGGGCCTGCCACGCGCGAACATGGGGACCTGCACCCGTCCATAGATTGTCGGGGATCGGGACGTTCATTGCGGTCGCTAGGCCGAAGCGCCAGGCCGTGAGGCCATCGACGCCATCCCACTCGACCTTAACTGAGCGGCGCGCGTTAAACCCCGCGCCGACGACCTTTTCGGCCAGCCGGTAGTCGATGCCGCTTGCTATTCCACGGCGCTGCGCCTGGTTGAGTGCGGCGCTCGCCAAGCCCTGGTCGCCAGAGAAAGAGGCGCAGATGGCACGCGACATCTGCCAGCCCGGCTCGTTGCTGGTGCGCAGCGCACCGGTGGAGAGCGGGCACAGGCCCGCCGGGTCTGCAGTCGCCAGATAGGCCTGCATCGCGACCGCATAGAGGCGTGGCGTGTAGCGATCGGGATCGACGCTCTGCACCAGCAGGCGAGCCGAATCAGCCTCCCCCATGCGCAACAGCAGCCAGGCGCGTTCCGCCACCCAGTCCGCGCCATCGATGTCATGCGGCGTGTCGGTGGCCGAAAGCAGCGCACGTCGCAGCAGGATCGACTCCCAGCGCGACGCGAAGGGCGCACGGCCGACCTTCATCAGCGTGGCAAGAAAGCGGCCGGAACTGTTGCCAAATGCGTCGGGTGCAAGGCCTCCACTTTCCGGCGTCAGCGGGCCGATACGATCAAGCGTGCGGCGCGCGGTGTCGGGCAGATCATATTTCGCCTGCTGCGCGGCCAACTCTTCCTCACTCAGAGCAGGCGTGTCAGCGGCTTCGGTCGCGTTGCTCGCAATGTCGGGCGTCGCGAGATCAAGCGCCAGCGGCTGCGAAGCGCCGGCTGTCGCGGGCAGAGCCGGCGTTCCCGGTTGAGGCGCGGGGCGCGCGGGCGGCGCTTCCCTGGGCGCGTCGCCGAAACCGGGAGGCAACAGCGATTCGGGGGCGTGCTGCGCCACGACGGGGATCGCCAGCGCCAGCGCGGCGACGCCCGCGATCAGCCTGATGATAGGAACGCGCACCGGCTGCGCCTATTTGCCCAGTTTCTCGGCAGGGATTGCCTTTTCCACGGGCTTTTGGGGCTGCTCCCCACCCCGCGACCAGGCAAGAACCACTAGCCCGACCGCAAGAAGGACAAGAATGATCGGGATAATCGGCAAAGGGCTGCGACGGCGCGTGCCGCCACCAAAGCTGCTAGTGTTACGGGTAATCTTCATGGCCTTTCTCTAGAGCCAGATGGCCGTGGGGGGAAGAGCCATGCGCGCGCCATCGAGGCGAAATTATACCGCCCGAAATCGGCTTTTGCCATGCGCGAAGAGCATTGTATAGCGCGCGCAATGCAGCGAAACAGCAAGCCCAAAGGCCTGGGGCCAACGATGCCGATAGTCCTGGTCGGGATGATGGGCGTCGGCAAGTCGACGGTGGGCCGCAGGCTGGCGGCGCGCATCAGCCTGCCCTTCGTCGATGCCGACGAGGAAATCGAAAAGGCGGCGGGCATGACCATCGCCGAAATGTTCGAACGCTATGGCGAGGGCCATTTCCGCGACGGCGAACGCCGGGTGATCGCGCGGCTGATGGACGGCGCGCCCAAGGTGATCGCGACCGGCGGCGGCGCGTTCGTGCAGGAGGACACGCGGGCCACGATATTGGAACAGGCGATCACGATCTGGCTGGACGCGGACATCGACGTGCTGGTCGATCGCGTGTCGCGGCGCGAGGGGCGACCGCTGTTGAAGGACAGGGACGCGCGGGCCGTGTTGAGCGGACTCGCGGAGATACGCAATCCGCTCTACGCGCTGGCGCCGATCCATATCCGTTCGGTCGCCGCGCCGCACGACATCACGGTCGATTCAATCATGAAGGCGCTGGAAGCATGGCAATAGTCGAGGTCGCGCTGGGCGCACGCAGCTATGATATAAGTATCGCGGAAGGTGCGCTGGATCGGGCAGCGGAGCATCTGGGCCGGTTCGCACGCGACGGGCGGCTGGTGGTGGTGACCGACGTCCATGTCGCGCGGCAAGCCCGTGCAAGGTGGCGTGCGCGTCAAGTTGCCGGAGGGCGTCACCTGGGAAAAACTC
>CAXUEQ010000024.1:0-17125 GCA_964250175.1 uncultured Sphingobium sp.
CGCCATTCCCATCACCCGCGGCATCGCGATCGACAGCGAGGAAATAGCCGAGAGTTTCGCCCGGTCGAGCGGCGCGGGCGGGCAGCATGTCAACACGACCGACAGCGCGGTGATGCTGCGCTTCGATGTCGGCGCGTCACCCTCGTTGCCCGATGCGGTCAAGACCCGTCTGGCCGCGCTGGCCGGATCGCGGATGACGCGCGACGGCGTGCTGATCCTGCGCAGCGAAGGCTCGCGCTCGCAACTGCTTAACCGGCAGGAGGTGCGCGAACGGCTGATCGAACTGATCCGCGAAGCCACGATCGTCCAGAAAAAGCGCCGCCCGACCAAGCCAAGCAAGGCCGCCAAAGCCCGGCGCGTCGATGCGAAAAAAGTGCGCAGTGGCGTGAAGCAGGGACGCGGCCGGGTCGATCTGGATTAGCCGCCTGATCCGCGCCTGAACGGTTGCCAAGCCGGGCTGCACTCCCCTATCGGACATGCGAGATATAAGGGAATGACCGAACCATGAGTGCGAAACCGACGATCCTGGTCACGGGCGGCGCGGGCTATATCGGCAGCCACGCCGTGCTGGCGCTGCGCGACGCGGGATGGCCCGTGGCGGTGGTGGACAACCTCACCACCGGCTTCCGCTGGGCGATCCCCGACGACGTGGCTTTCCTGGAAAGCGACATCGCCGACCAGCCGCGGGTCGAAGCATTCCTCACCGGGCAGAATATCGGCGCGATCATGCACTTCGCCGGGTCGATCATCGTCCCCGAATCGGTCAGCGACCCGCTCAAATATTATCGCAACAACAGCGTGAACAGCCGCGCGTTGATCGAGAGCGCGGTGCGCTGCGGCGTGCCGCATTTCATCTTTTCCTCGACCGCCGCGACCTATGGCACGCCAAAGGAAAGCCCGGTCGGCGAGGACAGCCCGAAGCTGCCGATCAATCCTTACGGCATGTCGAAGCTGATGACCGAGATCATGCTGGCCGACGTCGCCGCCGCGCACCCGATCAACTATTGTGTCCTGCGCTATTTCAACGTCGCCGGCGCCGACCCGCAGGCGCGCAGCGGCCAGTCGACCGCCGGCGCGACCCACCTCATCAAGGTGGCGGTGGAGGCGGCGCTGGGCAAGCGCAGCCATGTCGGCATATTCGGCACGGATTTCGACACGCCCGACGGCACCGGCGTGCGCGACTATATCCATGTCTCGGACCTTGCCGCCGCGCATGTGCTGGCGCTGGAGGCGCTGATCGCCGCGCCGGACGAAAATCTCACCATGAACTGCGGCTACGGCCGGGGCTTCTCGGTCATGGAAGTGCTCGACGCCGTCGATCGCGTGACTAACTTGACGATCGACCGCCGGATCGAGGGCCGCCGCGCCGGCGACCCGGCCTCGCTCATCTCCGACAATCGCCGCATCCTGTCGCGCCTGCCCTGGCGCCCGCGCCATGCCGACCTCGACCAGATCATCGCCCACGCGCTCGCATGGGAACGCAAACTGAGCGACCGCGCCGGGGAGTGACCCAAATGCCGTTCGTGCTGAGTAGCGACTGAACTTGTCGAAGGCCCGTATGGAAGCATCCCCTTCCATAGGCTGGAAAGCGGACCTGCGCGCCCCTACATCGCGCCCATGTACAGCTCCGCCATAGACCGCACCGCCCCGAAAGCGACCCTCCATGCCGACCTGCTGTCCGCCGCCGACGCCATCACTACGGGCGAAAGCGACAGTATCGCCAATATGGCCAATGTCGCGGCATTGATCTGGGAGTATCTGCCCGATCTCAACTGGGCGGGCTTCTACCGGCTGGTCGGCGACACACTGGTGCTTGGCCCGTTTCAGGGCAAGGCGGCCTGCATTCGTATTCCCCTGGGCAAGGGGGTCTGCGGCACGGCGGCGCAGACCCGCCTTACCCAGTGCATCGTCAACGTCCATGCCTTTCCCGGCCATATCGCCTGCGACGCGGCATCGGCGTCCGAACTGGTCGTGCCGGTCCTGCATGATGGTCGCCTGCTCGGCGTGCTCGATCTCGACAGCCCGCTGCCCGGCCGTTTCGACTCGGACGACGCCGCCGGTCTGGAAGCTTTGATAGCGCGGATCGCTTCGCGCCTGGGTTGACCGTTAACCCTGTCGGGTAAGAAACGACGCGTTTTTGCCGCCTTCGCTGGCCCGTTTCGGGACAGCAAGGCGCCATCCTGCATGCTCCATGCCTTGGAAAGCCCGGACCGGCGATGCTAAACAGCGCGTTAACGGCCCTGCGCGCGGACCTGTGCGCCATGGACATATTTGGGAGTATCGAACCATGCGGATCCTTCACTCGACCGCGCTGGCCAGTGCGCTGGGCCTTGCCGCCCTCGCGACGGCAGCGCCCGCCACCGCCCAAAATGCCGGTGTCGCGACCGCACGGCCGATGACAGGCAACAGCGTCGGCAGCCCTTTGCGGGGACCGATGCCCGGCGCATCGACCGGCGGGCGCTGGGGTCCGCGCGTTCAGGGCCGCTGGTATGCCGGGATGCGCGCGCCGGGCGGCTGGGTCGCCTATCGCCGTCCTGTCTATGGCTGGACGCTGCCCAGCTACTGGATCAGCCGCGATTATTATATCGCCGATTACAGCCTTTATGGTCTTCCCGCCCCGCGTGCCGGCTATGGCTGGTCGCGCTATTATGACGATGCGGTTCTCACCGACCGCGACGGCCGGGTCTATGACAGCCGCAGCGATATCGCCTGGGATCGTTACGAGGGCGGCTATGCCGACACTGCGAACGACTATTCCCCACCCCCGCCTCCCCGCCCCCGTGACACCGGCGTCGGCGGCGCGGTGATCGGCGGACTCGTCGGCGGCGTGGCAGGCAATGTCATCGCCGGCCGCGGCAACCGCACGGTCGGCACGATAGCGGGCGCGGGCGTCGGCGCGCTGGCCGGAGCGGCGATCGACCGGGCAGAGGACGCACCCCGTCACGCGCCGCCGCCCCGCGACATGCGTCCGCCGGAACATAGCCGCCCCGAACATGGCCATTATGCTGCGAACGATAGCTATGACATCGACCGGCGCGACGATGACGTCAGCTATGACGGCAAATGGAATGGCGAATGGCGCGGCCAGGACGGCCGTTCCTATCGCGGCGAATATCGCGGGACTTATACCGGCACGGCGTCAGCGCGCCCCGGCATCGGCTATGACGCGCCGCCCCTGGCGCATCATCATGGCTACCCTATGGCGCACGGGTCACATGGCGCTGCGCCGGCGGTGACGAGTTATACCCAGCCGGGCTATTATGCCGGGGGCTATTATTATCCCGGCGCGACTGTCACCACGGTCGTGATTCAGCCTGCTGTTACGACCACGGTCGAAGAGGTCAGCTATGTCACCCGCCGGGTCGCCCCGCGCCGCAAGCGGATCGCGTCCTGTCGCTGCAAATAAGCGAAGGGCGATAGCGCGGGGAAACGCTGTCCTACACCTATGTCCTCGCGCTAAAATGGATAAGTTTATAGTGCGCACCGTTCGTGCTGATTGGGGACTGAGCGAAGCATGACGTCCAACGGCTCTTGGGAAACGCGCGATAAGGTAATAAAATTACCCGATTACGCAATTCCATATCACTATGTGCGGGAAATGTGCGAAGCTAGCGGGGGAATGTCCTACATGGCGGGCATGCCGACCGTCGAACCGACCGGTCTATTTCCGAAAGATACCCGCCAGTTCGAGCGGCAGCGACGGCTCGTCGCGTGACGCTATCTCGTGGATCGCGCTGGCCTGCGCATCGGGATCGAAGCGGACCCAGCCGCCGCGCCCCAGCCGCTCCAGCGGGCGATAGCGGACCTTATACTGCATCCGCGCCGACCCCTCGACCCAATAGCCCAGATAGACATAGGGCAGGCTCGCGCGATGTGCGCGCAGGATATGGTCCATGATGATGAAATTGCCCATGCCCGGCCGATGCGGCAGGTCGGGATCGAAAAAGCTGTAGATCATCGACAGGCCGTCCGCCTGGCGATCGGTCAGGCAGGCGCCGACCAGCCGCCCCGGCCGGCCGTCGACGCCCGGCTCGCGATATTCGATGACATGGCTGTCGACCGGCGTCTGCTCGACCATGTCGGCATAGTCCATATCGTCCATCTCGGTCATGCCGCCACCGGGATGCCGGGCCTGCAAATAGCGCTGGAGCAAAGCATATTGTTCTTCGGTCGACCAGGGCTTGCACGCGGTGATGACCAGATCGTCGTTCCTGCGCAGCAGCTTGCGCTGGGTGGCGTTTGGGCGGAACGCGCCGGTCACCACGCGAACCGAAATACAGGCCGTGCAATCGGCGCAGCTCGGACGATAGGCGACATTCTGGCTACGGCGAAAACCGATGCGTCCCAGCGCATCGTTCAGCTCGGCCGCATGCTCGCCCGACAGCTCCGTAAACACCTTCCGCTCGCTCTTGCCGGGCAGATAGGGGCAGGGGCTGGGATTGGTGACGAAAAATCGTGGAAAGCGAAAAGGGGCGCTCACTGTCTCTCCGGTTTGACATGACCAGGGCTGGGGTGACGGGTTGGATTCGTCCATATGACTATGCCGGTCCTGCGAAAATATGAAAAGCCCGTTTACTACGAAACAAGACGCATCCTGCATCCGCTTTTAACCGGCATAACAGGGTGAATCATGCCGGCGCTACGGCGTCAATCGGTCGATTGCCACTGACTCGAAACGGGACGGTCGGGCAGGCAATGGTTACACGCCGGTATAGCCACGATACCAGTCGACGAAGCGCGGCACCCCTGCCTCCAGCGCCGTGGTGGGCGCAAAGCCGACATCGGCGCTGATCGCGCTGATATCGGCATAGGTCGCATGGACGTCCCCGGCCTGCATCGGCTGGAAATCCAGCACCGCCTTGCGACCGCACGCCTGCTCGATCAGTGCGATAAGGCGCATCAGTTCCTCGGGCCGGTTGTTGCCGATATTGTAGAGGCGGTGCGGCGATCGGCTTCCGCCCGCCTTGACCGCGCCATCATCCTCCGGCGGATTGTCATGCGCCGCAATCACGCCCGCAACGATATCGTCAATATAGGTGAAGTCGCGCTGCATCTTGCCGTGGTTGAACACCGCGATCGGATCGCCGGCCAGTATCGCCCGCGTGAACAGCCACATCGCCATGTCGGGCCGCCCCCACGGCCCGTAGACGGTAAAGAAGCGCAGCCCTGTCTGCGGCAGGCGATAGAGATGCGCATAGCTCTCGCTCAGCAGTTCGTCCGCCCGCTTCGTCGCGGCATAGAGCGACACCGGATGATCGGCGCGATCCTCGACCCGGAACGGCAGGCTCTCGTTACCGCCATAGACCGACGACGAAGACGCATAGACCAGATGGCGCAATTGCCGCGCGCGCGCCAGTTCGAGCATGTTGACATGGCCGACCAGGTTCGACTGCACATAGGCTTGGGGATTCTGGATGCTATAGCGCACACCGGCCTGCGCGCCCAAATGGATGATGCTGCTGAACGGGATATCGCGCAACTGTCGATCAAGCAGCGCGGCATCGGCGAAATCAACCTCCAGAAACGTGAATAGGCTTGGATGCGTTTCCTTCAGCAGCGCAAGCCGATCGCGCTTGAGCGACACGGGGTAGTAATCGTTGAGATTGTCGATGCCGATCACCGCCCGCCCGGACGCCGCGAGCGCCCGCGCCACATGCATCCCGATGAACCCGGCGACGCCGGTTACCAGTACAGGTCCTTCCGCCACCATTTCTATCGTTCCTTATATCCATAAAATCCGTGCGAATGCGCGCACCTAGGCCTAACAATACCGCGCTGACAAGACCCACATCGCCCGCGCCGAAGCGCACGGGCAAAGGCCCTTCGTTAACCAGATAGCGAAAGAATATCGTAACCATTGAAAGCTATCATGATCGGAGCGAATTTGCCGATGGGGTCGATGTGAACGGATTGAAACGCAACGCCCTTGTGAACACTGGCCTTCCCTCCGGCGACGCTGCGGGCACGGCTGGTGGCGCAGATTCCATAAGCTATGACTTTAGCGCAACCGGCGGTCCTGTCGGTGACCTGCATGCGCGGCTTCAAACTCATTTCGGTGTGGATTCAGCGTTCGCCTATGCCCCGCCCTCGCTTGCCGAGCGCGGCATTGAAAGTTTTTCGCGGTGGAGCGGCGTTGTGATATTCCTTGGTGCATTGGCCGGACTTGCCTATCTGCTCCTCTGACCGATCCGATGTGACGGCTATCCAGCCATCACTACGGCCCTTCGTCTCACCGCCCTCAATCTTCGGATCGTCGCAACGCAACAATGGAATAATGTCGGCGCTTGCTAACGTCTTGCAAAGATTTAGTTGCAAGTTATAGAAGAAAGATTGCTGCAATGCAGCACTTCGCTCCAGCTAAATTTGCGTGTCGTAGGGATTGTCTGTGGCTGATTTCGATTTGACGATCGACGATGCAGAACATGCCCTCCCTCGCCTTCTGAAGACCAAGCAAAATCTCCGTCTCAGGCTTTATGGCGCGTTGTTGGCCGGGGATATGCTTTCCTTCTTCCTGGGATTCGAATTTGCCGGGGAAATTCGCGAAGTAAACTGGCTCTCGCCCGGCGGCGTAAATCTCGCGATACCGTTTATCGTGATTTATCTGTTCTTCTGTTTTACCAATCAGGGCTATTCCACGCGCGCGCTGTTAAAAACGATAGGCACGATCCGCAGCGCGCTGACCGCCGTCATCATGACGATGGCGATCATCCTGACGGCCGGATTTTCGCTTCACGCGTCGCAAATGATATCCCGCCTGGGCTTCGCTTTCGCCATCACCGTCGGAACCGGCTTCGTGCTGCTCAGCCGCCTGCTCATCCGTTCCTATGTCCGGCATGGTCATGACGGCGCCTTGCGCAGCGAACTGCTTATCATCGATGGCGATCATGCGGTGGAGGGCTACCAATATTCGCAAGTGGTCGCCGCGAATGCCCTGGGGATCGAGCCGAATCTCAACGACCCTTTCATGATGCACCGCCTCGGCACCTTGCTGCACAGTTACGACAAGACAGTGATAAGCTGCACGCCGCAGCGGCGCGCCGACTGGGCGCTTGTGCTCAAGGGGGCGAACGTCATCGGCGAAATCGTCGTGCCGGAATTGCTGGAGCTGGGCGGGGTCGGCATCGGCAGCTATCGTGACGTGCCGACCCTCGTCGTCGCGCGCGGGCCGCTGGCCCTCCCCAGCCGGGCGCAAAAACGCGCGCTGGACATAAGCTTCACCGTTCCCGCACTGATCCTTCTTGCGCCGCTGATGCTGCTGACGGCAATAGCGATCCGCCTGGATTCACCCGGTCCCATCTTCTTTCGCCAGAACCGCATCGGCCGCGGCAATCGCATCTTCAAAATCCTGAAGTTCCGCAGCATGACCGTCGAAGCAAGCGATGCTGGCGGCAATCGCTCGACGCAGCGGCATGACGACCGGATCACGCGGGTCGGCCGTATCATCCGCGGCATGAGCATCGATGAACTGCCCCAGCTCATCAATGTGCTGCTGGGCGATATGAGCCTGGTCGGTCCCCGCCCGCATGCGCTTGGTTCGCTTGCGGGAGACAAGCTGTTCTGGGAAGTCGATCGTACCTATTGGCACCGTCATGCGCTCAAACCGGGGATTACCGGCCTAGCGCAGGTACGCGGGTTTCGTGGTGCAACCATCGTACCGGCAGATCTACAGAACCGGCTGATGGCCGATCTGGAATATCTTCAGGGCTGGACGCTCTGGCGCGACATCGCCATCCTGATCAGCACCGTTCGCGTCGTCGTTCACCGCAACGCTTACTGACAAGCCGCCGGATAGACCGCAGTCTCAGGCCAGTTCGACCGGCGTCACGTCATAGCCCGCCTCGGCCAGCGCCGATATAAGTCCCTGAAGATGCGCGCGATCCCGCGTTTCGCACTCCACATCCAGGCTCAGTCCCTTTGCAGGCAGATTGGTGAATATCCGCTGGTGCGACAGTTCGAGAATATTGACCGCTTCCTGATCGAAAATGCGCGCGACATGAAATAGCGCACCCGGCCGGTCCTTCAGGATAATGCGCAACCGGGCGAGCCGACCCGAACGGGCCAGGTCGCGCAGCAGCACATTCGCCAGCAGGCGCGTGTCGATATTGCCGCCTGTCAGGATCAGCCCGACTTTGCGCCCTACAAATTGCTCGCGATAGGTCAGCAGTGCCGCCAGACCGGCCGCGCCCGCGCCCTCGACCACTGTCTTCTCGATCTGTAGCAGCAGGCTGACCGACTCTTCCAGCCGTCGCTCGGTGACGAGCAGCACGTCGTCCGCCAGCCGCTCGACAAAGCGCCGGGTTAGTGCTCCGGGCTGCTTGACCGCTATGCCTTCGGCCAACGTGTCGCCGTCGCAGGGGAGACCCCCACCCTTAATGAAGCCGTACATAGACGGATATAGTTCCGCCTGGACAGCGATCAGCCTGATATCCGGCTTCATAGCGCGCGCCGCTACGGCCATTCCGGAAAATAGGCCGCCACCGCCGATCGGGATCACCAGCGTATCGATATCGGGGGCGTCTTCCAATATTTCGAGCGCGACCGTGCCTTGCCCGGCAATGATGTCCGGCTCGTCGAACGGATGGACGAAGGTCAGCCCCTGCTCGGCTTCCAATAACCGCGCATGATCATAGGCGTCCTCGAACTTCTCGCCATGCTGTATAACAGTCGCGCCGTGGCTTTTCGTCTGCATCACTTTCACCACCGGCGTCGGGACGGGCATCACGATCGTCACCGGCACGCCGAGCCGCGCGCCGTGATAGGCCAGGCCCTGCGCATGATTACCCGCCGATGCGGCGATCACGCCCTTGGCGCGTGCCGCGTCGTCCAGCAGCAACAGACGGTTGAGCGCGCCGCGCTCCTTATAAGCCGCAGTAAACTGCAAATTCTCGAACTTCAGATAGACGGTGGCGTCCAGCATGTCGGACAGCGTCTTGCTCACCAGCGTGGGCGTGCGGACGATCGACCCGGAAATGCGTGCACGCGCCGCCAATATATCATCGACGGTGACGGGGAGCGGCAATGCGCTTTCGATCCGGTTTAGCTCGTTCATACGAGAAGCCCCTAACCCATCTGGCCTTGAGAAGGAACACGCCCTATGCGGGTTTCATCAGCATTTCGATCAGCAAATTTCCATAGGCGGACAATGGCGAACATAGCGTTTATCGGACTGGGCGTGATGGGCGGCCCGATCGCCGGGCATCTGGCCAAAGCGGGGCATCAGGTCAGCGTCTATAATCGATCGATCGGCAAAGCCAAGGCATGGGCCGAAAGCTATGGCGGAACAGTGGCCGTCAGCCCGATCCAGGCGGCCGAAGAGGCAGAGATCGTCATCAGTTGTGTCGGCACGGACGACGATCTGGCGTCGGTTACGCTTGGCCGCGACGGCGCTTTCCGCGCGATGAAGCCGGGCAGCCTGTTTATCGACCATACCACCGTGTCCGCCCGCATCGCCCGGCAGTTATTCGTGGAGGGCGAAAGTCGCGGTATCCACAGTATCGACGCGCCGGTCTCTGGCGGTCAAACCGGCGCGCAGAATGGCACATTGTCGGTCATGTGCGGCGGCAATCCCGCCGCATTCGCCGCTGCCCGGATCGTGATGCAAAGCTATGCCGCGCGCATTGTCCATGTCGGCGGTGCGGGCGCAGGCCAGACAACCAAGATGGTCAACCAGATTTGTATCGCCGGCATACTTCAGGGTCTGTCCGAAGCCTTGCGTTTTGCGCAGGCGGCCGACCTTGACCTTGACTCGGTGTTCGCTGCGATCTCGGGGGGTGCCGCGCAAAGCTGGCAGATGGACAATCGCTGGAAGACGATGGCGCAGGACAGTTTCGATTTCGGCTTCGCCGTCGACTGGATGCGCAAGGATCTGGGGCTGGCGCTCGAAGAAGCGCGGTCGAACGGCGCAACCTTGCCGATGACCGCGCAGGTCGATCAATTTTATGCTGATGTTCAGGCACTGGGCGGTTCGCGGCAGGACACAAGCGCGCTGGTGCGGCGGATCACCCGCGTATGAAGCGCGCGTTTCTGGCCGCATTCGCGCTCTTCGCCTTGCCCTTTCCTCTGCTCGCGTCCGGTCTGATCGACAATGTAAACGGCATCGCGCTCGACAAGGATGGGCGTCTTGTTCATTTCAACGCATTGCTGATCGACGATAATGGCAAGGTTGAGAGGCTGGTTCAGGGTCGCTTCGTCGACGCCAGCATGGCGCAGCCGCAGAAAAAACGCTCGAAAAAAGGCCAAGATGCCGCCCCTCTGCCTCGCCTAGCATATAAGCTTGATGGCAAGGGTCGTACGCTGATCCCCGGTATGATCGATGCGCACGGGCATGTCATGGATCTTGGCCTTTCGCTGCTGACGCTCGACCTTTCCGGCACCCGCACATTGGCAGAGGCACAGGCTAAGATCACAGCCTATGCACGCGACAATGCCGACCGGAAATGGATATTGGGCCGGGGTTGGAACCAGGAAAGCTGGAATCTGGGTCGTTTTCCGACCGCTTCGGAACTCGACGCTGCGGCGTCCGATATACCCGTCTGGCTGAAACGGATCGATGGCCATGCCGGCTGGGCCAACAGCGCGGCGATGCGGGCCGCTGGCATCACCGCCGCGACCAAAACCCCGCCGGGCGGACGAATAGAAATGGTGGCGGGCAAGCCCGGCGGCGTATTCGTGGACAACGCCATGGCGCTGATCGACCGGTTCGTTCCTATGCCAGCGCCTAAGGATCGCGACCTGGCCTTTGAAAACGCGCAACGCAAGCTGCTGAGCCAGGGCATCACCGCGATCGCCGATATGGGCACAACGCTCGACGACTGGCAGGCGTATCGCCGCTCGGGCGACCGGGGCGCGCTGCGTGTGCGAATCATAGCCTATGCGGCGGGTATCGACAATATGGTCGCCATCGCAGGCCCGGAACCGACACCCTGGCTTTATGACGACCGCTTGCGGCTGGGTGGCGTCAAGATGTCCGTCGACGGCGCACTTGGATCGCGCGGCGCATGGCTGAAGGCAGACTATGCCGACGCACCGGGCCAACGCGGCCTGCCGCTGACCGGCCAGACCCAGTTGCGCAACCAGATGAGCCGTGCCGCGATGGACAATTTCCAGATCGCGATACAGGCAATCGGCGACCAGGCCAATGCGGAAGCGCTCGACGCGGTGGAGGAATTGGCTGCAACCTATAAGGGCGATCGGCGTTGGCGCATCGAACATGCCCAGATTATCGATCCCTCCGACCTGTCACGCTTTGCCCGCTATGGCACGATCGCGTCGATGCAGCCAATCCAGGAGGCCTCTGATTGGCGCATGGCCATCGCGCGTATGGGGGAAGCCCGCTTGAAGGGTGCTTATGCCTGGCGGTCGATGCGCGACAACAAGGTGCCGCTGGCCTTTGGATCGGGCGTGCCGGCGGAATCGTCCAATCCCTTTCCCGGTATTGCCGCAGCGCTGACGCGTGAGGATGCCAAGGGCGAGCCAACCGGCGGATGGATGCCGCAACAGCGGATCGGCTTTGAGGAAGCGCTGGCCGCCTTCACTAGCGGCGGTGCCTATGCCGGCTTTGCCGAGGGCCGTTTCGGATCGCTACAGCCGGGCAACCGTGCCGATTTTCTGATCGTTGATCGCGACGTCAGCGCCATCCGCCCGGCCGAAATCCGCGATACCCAGGTGCTCGAAACCTGGGTCGGTGGAAAACGCGTGTTCGTGAAGGAGTGACAGATCGTGAGTGCCGTGCGCCTGAATATCAAAGCCGTCGAAAAACCTTGGGGCCGCACCGACTTGCCTACGATCTTTCCTCATCCCGACAACAAGAAAATCGGTGAGATATGGTTCGAAGGTCCTGAGGGACAGCATCCCCCCCTGCTGATCAAATATATCTTCACTAGCGAGCGGCTATCCATTCAGGTTCATCCCACAGATGCGGAAGGACGCGCGCGGGGCTTGCCGGGCGGAAAGACGGAATGCTGGTATATCCTGCATGCGGAGCCTGATGCGACGCTGGGCATAGGCACGATCAGGCCCTTGAACGGCGAAGAGTTGCGCGCGGCTGCGCTCGATGGCTCGATCGAAACGCTGATGGACTGGAAGAAGGTCTCTGCGGGTGACTTCTTCTACATAGCGGCCGGCACCGTCCATGCGATCGGCGCAGGCATCACGCTCATCGAGACACAGCAAAATGTCGATGTGACCTATCGCCTCTACGATTATGGCCGTCCTCGTGAACTCCATCTCGACGATGGCGCCGCAGTGAGCCGGGCGGAACCCTATGCCCTGCCCCCCCGATCCGTCCCATTGGGAAATGACACCGTTCTGCTGGATGGCCATATGCAACCCTTCTCGCTGGAGATGCACGCTTTGGGCGCGGGCGATCGGTTGGAACTTTCAGACGGCAAGAGCTGGCTGATCCCGGTAAGGGGCGAAGGAAGTGTGGACGGACAAAGCTGGCACCAGGGCGAATGCTGGCTGATCGATGGTGACGCTGCCGTCACCGCACAAGGCGACGCCGATATATTGATTGCGAAAGTCGCACGTCCCCCTAAATAATTTACTTGCCTGCCGGATCGTTTCTTATACGATTCACCCATTCGCTTGGAGGCGGACTGCCGGGCATATGCCTTTTGTGCGAATGAGCGACGATGGAAACCATCGCGCGTAACATAGCAGGAGAGAGATATGCATGGCATCGAATCTCGCCAAGGATCGCAACAACATTTCGCTGATCCATCGGCGCTACGTGGCATCATGATGGCGATGGCAGTATCCACGCCTTTGTGGATCCTGATCGTCCTGGCCGGACTAAGAATTTTCTGACCGTCCTTATTTTCCCATAGCCTCCGCGGCGCTGTCACGGTCGGAGCAGCGCGGCGCATGATAATCGGTCGAGTTCGTTGCGGAGCATTGCGATATGGGCGTTTGCCCGGCGCGCGGGCGGCAGGCCCAATGCGCCGAATGTCTTGCGATCCAGCACGGCCACGCTGTTCCGTGCACATAAGCGATGAATGTCTTCAATAGCGAGCATGCCCAGGTTCATGACAACCGGCGCTTGTGTGCCGCCATGCTGGGTTCGCACCAGATCGGTAGCGAACAATCCGCCCCGTGGATCGACCAGAACGACATCGGTGCGCGCGCGATGGATCAGTCGATGCGCCCCGGCATAGGGCGCGACATAGTTATGCGCCATGACGGTCAGGAAAGCGCCGCAGCCTAAAGACAACCCGGTCGCCAGCATCACCGGCCGCAGCGTGGCCGACCGCAGCTTCAGCCAGCCAAACCCCGCCAGCAGGCAGAAGCTGCCGATGAACCCCTGCCCATAACGATAGCCCCAGCCATAGCCCTGGAACAGCGCCAGTACGCAGCCGATAAGGCATCCCAGCATCAAGGGAAGCACCAGCCCCCCACCGCGCGCAGACCCGCGCCAAGCCGCAAAGCCGGAACCAATGATCGCCAGTGGCACCATCAGCACATTATTCCATGCCAGCAGGCGCGACAGATTGAAAAGCGGTTGCCAGCGTTCCAGTCGCGCGAACAGGCTCTGCACCTTGTCCTGCACATTTGCCGCCGGCAGAATGTCGGCGGGCGGTCCCAGATGGGCATGTAGAAAGCCCGGCCAAAACCGCGCCCAGATCAGGATCAGCGCGACCCCGATCGCTCCGTGAAAGAGCAGGGCGGCAAAGCGGCGGCGCAGCAGCAACCAGCCGAGAAAGGGCAGCAGGAACAGCAACGGAAAATGCCACTGATGAAGCCCCCCCGCGATCAGCAGCGTCAGACCCGCGCCCGCATGCCCGCGCCAGCCGCCATGCAGAAACAAGGCGAGCCACAGCATGTTCAACGCGAAATGCCCAGTCATCGCATAGGGCGTCATCGCCATGACGCTGAGTTGGGCGGAGGACAGGCCCACCAGCAGAACGACCCATGTCGCGTCCGGGCGATCGGGAAACAGCCGGAGCGCGATGCGCCATAGCGACACCAGTCCGACCACCAGCAGCGATGGTCCCGCGAGATTGGGATCGCCCATGCGCCACCACAGGGCGCGGATGGCGCTGTTCACCGGCAGATAGGCCGAGGCCCAATAGGTGTCGGCGCCGAAGGGCAGGAAGAATTCGGGCATGATCGCGCGGCGATAGGCGATCCATTGCGGCGGGATCGGCCGCGCAAGCAGACCGTCGCGCATATAGGCGGCGGCGAAGTCGGCGACCTCTTCGTCACGGGAAATCGCATAGTCCTGAAACACGATATAATGGCCGGCCCAGCTCCACAACGCGAAGAGCAGGATGAGCGGCAGCACGATCTTCCAGGTCGGCGCGGGCAGTTCGGGGGCCTTGCCGCTGGCCAAGGGGGACAAGAAAAGAAGACCGAGGATCGCGATCAGGAGGGCGGGGAAATCCTGGCCGAGAAACTGGATATGCGCGAGTTCGCGGCCATGGCCGAAGGTGAAGTGCCACAGCATCGTCAGGATTAACCAGACTATGAACCCGCCGGTCGCGAGGAGGTAGAGCCGGGCGGGGGAGAGTCCTACAGGCCGGTCGAATCCAACAGTCATGCCGGTTCTAGCAGGCGGCGGTGCACGAAGATGCCGTCCATTTCGACCAGGAGGGGGAAATGCCCCTTGTTGTTGGCGAAGAACGCGCTGGGGACGAAGCCGCGCGCCTCGAGCCAGGCGATCATCGCGCGATAATCGGGCGCGCCGTCATAGATGGGGCGGACAGCCAGTTCGGACTGCACCCCGGCGAAATCGCCGAGCATCCCCGCCGCGCCTTCGCAGACGGCGCGGTCGTGGCCCTGCGTATCCATCTTGAGGAAGGGGACGGCAAAGCCATGCGCCGCGCGCAATTCGGGCAGCAGCGTTTCGATCCGGCGGCAGGGCATGTCCACCGTGCGGGCGATGCTGTTCCGCTGCGCGAAGATCGCGTCCTGCCCCGGCGCGGGGCGTTCGAGCGAGCTGAACTGGTGCGCGGCCATGATGTTGAAGGGGGCGGTGCCGTCAAAGTCGGAGAGCGCCATGTTGAAGACATGCCAGCGCGGATCGCGCGCGGCGGCCTTTGCCGCTATCGCATAGACGTCCGGGTTCGGCTCGAACGAGAGGATATGCCCGGAAAAGCCGCAATAGCGGCGCAGCATCCGCGCATATTGACCCTGGTTCGCGCCGACGTCGAACACGCAATCGACGGCGAAGGCTTTGAGGAAGCGGCGCAGCGCCAATATTTCGGGATAGTGATGCACATGCCCGCGCAGCGACAGACGAAGCGCAAGCCAGCGTGCCGACACTTCGCGGGCGACCCGGCCATTTCCTACCCTATCGGCCATCCCGCACGCCCCTCGCCATCCTGTATATGTCGCCCGTCGCCTGCGCGGCGTCAGCCCAACCGCCCAGACGGCGGCCGAGCGCTTTCACCCGGTCGCCCTGCGCCTGCCTCATGGCGAGGCTTTCGATAAGCGGCAAGAGGGCTTGGGCGAGCGCGGGCGCATCGTCGACCGGGGCGAGCGTCACGCCGTCCGTATCGCCCAGCCCCGCGAACATGCCGGTGCGCGTCGCGACCACCGGCTTGCCATAATGGAGCGAAGAGAGGAACGCGCCGCTCGAATCGATATGGCGATAGGGATAGGCCAATATGTCGGCCCGGCGCAGATGCGCGTCGAGCCGCTGTTCCTTGAGGAAGCCCAGATCGGTGACCAGCGCATCGCCATGGCCCGCCGCCGCGACGCGATCGAGCAAGGGCGCGATGTCCATGAAGGGCTTGCCCGCGATCGCCAGCTCGAAACGATGCCCCGCCTGCCAGAGCGACAGGCAGGCCTCGACCAGCAGGTCCAGCCCCTTATAAGGCCGCACCGTGCCGAAGAAGAGGATGCGTGGCGCCTTGGCGGTGGGCATCGTCGCGAGCAACGCCGGATCCGCCTGCGCCAACTGCATCGGCGGATGGGGAACGATATGGATGCGGCCGGCTGCGATCCCCTGCGCGATCAGGGCGTCGCGCGTCTCCGCGCCATGCACGACCAGCGCGTCGAAGCGGTCGAGCAACGGGCGATAGCCCCGCCCCTGCACCGCCGCGCTGGCGTCGTCGCCATGATAGGGCCGGGCATTATGGACGGTGTGGACGAGCGCCGGGCGGTCGGCGGTCGCGGACAGGCGGCGCAGCAGATGGCGATCGGCGGCGGCCAGCGGTAGCCACTGGACATGCACGACGTCGGCGCGCGCGATCGGTCCCAGCCGCCCGGCAAGGCAGGTCGCGCCATAGTCCGCCGCCTTCAGGACACGGGAAACCTGCCCCTCCCCCAGCAACGGACGCAGTGCTTCGCCCAACCGGAAGAAGCGCGGCCGATAGCTGTAATGCGCGGGCAGGATAGCGTCCGTGTCGCGCATCGGGCGGCCATAGAGGGTGACGTCATGCCCGGTCTGGCCGAGCGCCGCGCAGAGGCCGTCGTCATAGCGTCCGGTGAAGAGCGAGGGGTCGAGCATCGCGACCTTCATGCCCGCGCCGCCATGTCGGCGACCAGACGCCGGAGCGAGCGGGCGTGGAGGATCGCGGTGCCGATGAAAACGCCCGTGTAGAGCAGCAGGAACGTGTCGGCGAAATCCTTCCCTGCCCTGCCGAACGCCCAGGCGACCGGCACGCTCAGCAGCGAACCGGCAAGGAAGGGGACGGACTGACGCAGCAGCAGCGCGAAACGGCCGAGCGCGCCCTGGACGAAGACCGAGACACAGATCAGCGCAAGCGCGCAGAGCAACAGCGCGAGCGCGACGATCTCCGTCAGGCCGATCGCGGCCTTGCCGGCGAACAATTGATGAAAGAGCGGCTTGCCGAACAGTATCAGCCCGGCGCTGGCCGCAAGCGCCACACACAGCGCCACCGCCAGCACGCGGCCGAGCAACTGGCGGAAGCGCGCGGCGCGCGCTTCGTAGAAGGCGGCGGTCAGGCGCGGCAGCGCGGCCTCGATCATCGCGCGCACCGTGAGCGACAAGGCGCGGGAAATCTTGAAGAGAAAATCGAACAACAGCATGGCGCGCGGATCGTGCGTGGCCAGCGCGATCGTGAAATAGGGCGCGTTATAGGCGATGATTTCCGAGATGGTCAGCAGCGCGGACTGGCCGAAGGCGCGCGCGAACGAGGCGGCCATCACGAAAAGGCCGGCC
>CAXUEQ010000024.1:17135-32945 GCA_964250175.1 uncultured Sphingobium sp.
CTATAATGCGCCCGCACATGCGCGCCGCCGATACGCGGCGAGACCCATTGGGCCAGGGTCATCGACAGGCGGCGATGCGCGATCGTCACGCCCAGGCCGATCGCGGCGGCCAGCACCAGCGTCTGCGACAGGACCGAGACGACCGGATCGAGACCCAGCAGGATCGCGAGCAGCAGGCCGAGCGTCACGAGCCGCCGGACCAGATCAAGCCCCTCCCACAGCAGATTGCGGTCGATCGCGCCGAGCGCACGCTTCACCAGCATGACGATCAGGTTGAGACAGGACAGGAAGAAGAAACTGATGAACAGCAGCGGCATCGCGGTCGGGATCACATGCGTGACGAGCAGCAGCGCGACGATGAGGGTGGCGACGACGATCAGAACGCCGAAGCCGAGCAGCACTATCCCCAGTTCCTCGGGCCGGAAGCCGCCCTTTCCGGTCACGGCATCCTCTCCGCCCAGCCAGAAACGGCGCAGGCGGCTATAGACGATAGTGGTGATGCCCAGTTCGGCCGAGATGGTGAAATTGCCGAAAGCGACCAGCAGCAGGAAGGCGCGAAATTCGCCGAGCGGCAGCACGCGGACGAAGACATAGGTGACCGCGAAACCGGCCAGCATGGCGATCGCCACATTGGCCAGCTTTACGACCGCCACCATGCGGGCGGACGCTTCGAGCCGGGCGAGGCGCGTAGCCGGACCAGCCGCGGGCGCGGAGGTCATCCGGCGGGAGGTCATCCGGCGGGCCTGCGCGCGCGAAAGACGATATCGTCGAGCGCCATACGGCGGCGCGCAGGCTCGGCCACGTCGGACGCGCGCAGCAGATCGACGGCGAAGCCGGCGGCGCGGATGCGGTCGGCAAAATCCAGCCCATATTGGCGGACATGATCCCATTGGCCGAACAGCCGTTCGCGTTCGCGCGGTGGAATGGCGAAACTGCCGTCGATTGTCGGCTTGTCCCAGAGCGGCACCACCAGCCAGGCTTCGCCGCCGGGTTTCAGCGCGCGGAAGATATTCGCGAAGACCTGCGCGTCGTCGGGGACATGCTCCATCACATGGCTGGCGTAGAAGAGGTCGTAACGCGCGTCTTCGGCCAGCGCCATCAGATCGACCCGGACCATGCCGGACACGCTGTAGCGCGCGGGATCGAGATCGGCGGGACTGTAGTCGGACGCGGCCGCGCGGAAGCGGCGTTCCAGGCTGGCTTCGTTGGGCGCCATGTGGAGAATGGCGCCCCGGTCCGGCAGCGTCAAGGCGCCGGTATCGAGAAGATGGTTGATGAGCCGCTCACGCGGCGAGGCGGCGCAGAGCGGGCAGCCCCAGGCGCCATTGTCGCCATAGCGGAAAAAGCCCACCACATCGCCGTCGCAGGCCGGGCAATGCCGGTCGGCGCGTTGCCCGAGCGTAGCGCGCAGGCGCAGCGCGCCGCGCGTGATATGCTTGATGGCGGCCTTTGCGACACGCTGGGTGGTAATCACGCGAAAACTCCGGGCATGGCGGCGCTATACAATAGTCGGGCAGGATTGCGAGAGGCTGCGCGACCCGCAGTGGGGGTCTCAGCGCGACTTGGCCGGGTTCCACACCGCGAAGGTCGCGCCGCGCATCGCCCGCGCGACGCCCTGCAGCGTGGCGGCATAGGCGAGCAATATGTCGACCAGCGCCGCCACCGGGCCGCTTTTGATGCGCGTGCCGATCAGGATGGCGGCGATGGCGAGGATCGTCAGCCCGATGGCGACAACCGGCCCGCCGATCCGCCAGGCCAGCGCGATCGCCGCCAGCGCGCCGCCGATCAGCAACAGTCCGCCGAACCAGCGCAGGATCTTGCGCGAGGCATATTTGAACCGGTCGAGCGCCGACATGGCGCGCAATCCGGGGCGGATATGGCCATGCGTGTGCCAGGCGCGGGCGGCGATCCGCACCTTGCGCCGATATTCGTCGCCGCGCGCCACGACCAGTTGTTCATAGGCGATCACGTCGCGCGCCTTGATTAGGCGCTTGCCGGCGAACACGACGCTCATCGACACGGTGAGGTCGTCCAGCACGGTGTCCGGGAAAGCGGGATACAGGGCGCGGCGGATCGAGAAGATCGAGCCGTCCGCTCCCATGACGTTGCCGCTGCGCGATTCGCCGTCCTTCAACCGTTCTTCGATCCGCCAGTAAAGCGAGCCGACCGACGCGGTGGCGCTTTCCTTGTCGCCCAGATAGCGGAGCGACCCCAGGACGCCGCCGATCGCCTCATCGGCATAATAGCGGCGCAGATGGTCGATCGCATCCTCCGCCAGCATCACATTGGCGTCGGTGAAGATGAGGACGTCGCCGGTGGCGCGCGCGGCGAGCAATTTCATGCCATGCGCCTTGCCGCTGCGCCCGCCGCCCTCGATCAGGGTCAGCAGATCCGGCCTGGCGCGGAGCAGGGCGGCGCTGCCGTCGCCCGATCCGTCGTCAAACGCCAATATCTGAAGATCGGGCCAGCGCGCCTTCAGCGCGACGAGATTCTCGAGCTTGGCGGGGAGCACCGCCGCCTCATTATAGGCGCAGAAGAGCAGCGAGCAGGTCAGGCCGGTGGCGTCGCCCCTGCCCACCGGCCGCTCCTTCAACAGGCGCAGGATCAGCGGATAGACGAGGAAAGGATAAGCCAGGCCAAGCGCGCACAGCGCGATGATCGCGACCAGCGAGAGCGAAACAGCGTCCATCAGAAGGCATTCTCATGAACCATTACCCGCGCGGTCGCGAGCAGGATGCGCAGGTCGCGCCACACCGACCAGTCGGTCACATATTCCAGATCGGATTGCAGCCGGTTGACCAGGTCGGCATGGGTATCCGTCGCGCCGCGATGGCCGCGCACCTGGGCGAGGCCGGTGATGCCCGGCTTGATGCAGTGGCGACCCCAATAGCGATCGTCCACTTCCCAGTAGAGCTTGTCCGCCGCCCTGGCCGCAGGCGCGTGCGGGCGCGGGCCGACCAGGCTCATGTCGCCGAGCAGCACGTTGAACAGTTGCGGCAGTTCATCGATGCTGGTGCGGCGCAGGAAAGCGCCGACGCGGGTGACGCGGGCGTCGTCGCGCTGCGTGAGGGTCTGCGCGCCCGGGTCCGCCATGTCCTGCCGCATGGTGCGGAACTTGACGATCATGAACGGATGCGCGTCACGGCCGAGGCGCTGCTGGCGAAAGAATATCGGGCCGCGCGACGACAGCGCGACGGCGATCGCGGCGGCGATCAGCACGGGCGACAGGAGAAGGATGGCGAACGTCCCGAACAGGATGTCGAACAACCGCTTGATGACGCGCTCGCGAAATTGCAACGGCCCGCCCGATACGACGAGCGTGGGATGGGCGTCATATTCGGCGACCTTCGCGGGCGAAAAGCGCAGCAGGTCGGGGATCAATATCTCGCCCTTGGCGGCGAGCGACTGGAGCGCGACCGACCAGGCGTCGAAACGGCTGTTGGCACAGGCGACGATCACCCGCTCCGCCCCCTGCGTCGCGCGGGCCAGCAAGGCGGCCGTGCCGGCGTCATGGCGATGCGGGTCGATCCCGGCGGCGGCGGCGTCGATGACGATCGCGTCGTTCGGCGCGGCGAAGTCATAGCCGTCCAGAATGACGGCGGTCAGGCTGGACAGGTCGCCGAGCGCCCGGCCGGACAAGCGGTCGACCAGATAGCGGGTGACCAGCAGCCCGGCGAAGGAAAGCGCCAGCCCCAGCGCGAAGGTCAGGCGCGACAGATTTTCGGCGATCTTGCCCAGGAAGACGATGAGCAGGGTCAACAGCACCGCCTGCGCCAGCGCGAGCAGCGCGCGCCATGCGCTCTCCCGCGGGGCATGGACCATGCGGATGCCGTAGACGCCGCCGTTGATCGCCAGCAGCGCGTAGACCGGCGCGATCATCGCGAACATGACGAGGCCGTGCGGCTTGTTCGGCTGCCCCCACACCGATCCGATCACCAGGATGTTGGCGAGCGCGAAGGAAAGCAGCAGGATGCCAAGATCGAGGACGAGGCTGAACAGATAGAGGCGCAGCCGGGCGGCTTCCCTGCTGTAAGGCCGTCCCGCCGTCGTCGCCATGCTATCCCTGTCCCGCTGCGGTCGCGCGCGGCTTTTACCTGCCGACGGCGTGATAGGCCAGCCCCGCCTTTTCGACGTCCGCGCGCGGATAGATGTTGCGCAGGTCGACCAGCACCGGCTGGCCGAGCAACTGCTTGACGCGCGCCAGATCGAGCGCACGGAATGCGTCCCACTCGGTCACGATCACCACGCCGTCGGCGCCGGTCATCGCGTCATAGGCGTTTTCGCAATAGGTGACATTGTCGAGCAGGGTCTTGGCCTGCTCGGTCCCCTCGGGATCATAGGCGCGGATCGACGCGCCGGCGTCCTGCAACGTCTGGATGACGGCGATGGACGGGCTATCGCGCATATCGTCGGTATTGGGCTTGAAGGTGAGGCCGAGAATGGCGATCGTCTTGCCGCGCACTTCGCCGCCCATCGCCGCCACGACCTTGCGGCCCATCGCGCGCTTGCGGTTGTCGTTCACCTGGACGACCGCTTCGACGATGCGTTGCGGCGCTTCGTAATCCTGGCTGGTCTTGAGCAGCGCGAGCGTGTCCTTGGGGAAGCAGGAGCCGCCATAGCCGGGACCGGCGTGCAGGAATTTGGAACCGATGCGGTTGTCGAGACCGATCCCGCGCGCGACATCCTGAACGTCCGCGCCGACCTTTTCGCACAGGTCGGCGATTTCATTGATGAAGGTGATCTTGGTCGCAAGGAAAGCGTTGCCGGCATATTTGGTCAGTTCCGCGCCGCGCCGCGCCATTTCGATCACCGGCGCCTTGTTCAGGCTGAGCGGGCGGTAGATGGCGCGCATCACCGCCATGCCGCGTTCGTCATGGCCGCCGATGACGATGCGGTCGGGCCGCTTGAAATCGTCGATCGCCGCGCCTTCACGCAGGAATTCGGGGTTGGACACGACGGCGAATTCGGCTTCGGGCGCAGCCTCGCGAATGATATTCTCGACTGCGTCGCCTGTGCCCACCGGCACCGTCGACTTGGTGACGATGACCGTAAATCCGGTGATCGCGGTCGCGATCTCGCGCGCGGCCGCATGGACATAGCGCAGGTCGGCATGGCCGTCCCCGCGCCGCGAGGGCGTGCCGACCGCGATGAATACGGCATCGGCATCCTTCACCGCATCGGCAAGATCGGTCGTGAAGCGTAGGCGACCGGCCGCGACATTGCTCTTGACCAGATGATCCAGGCCAGGCTCGAAGATCGGCATGCGCCCTTCGAGCAGCGAAGCGATCTTCTTCTCATCCTTGTCGATGCACACAACGTCATGACCGAAGTCCGCGAAGCACGCGCCCGACACCAGACCGACATAGCCCGAACCCACCATCGTAATGCGCATAATCGACCCCGATACAGTGCTTCAATCACCAGACGGTCCGATCGAACCGGTCCTTCATGATTCCGCGAAATGGAAGGACCTCCTGTATCGGAGATCGATGTTGCGGCGCAATGAAGGATGCGCCTGTGGCCCGGCTTTTCCATCGGATTCGAAGGAAAATATTTGGGCATAAGATTAGGGACAAAAAGAAAATCCCACCAGCTTGCGCCGATGGGATTTCCCTATCTCAATAATAGCCGACTGATAAAGTCAGCAATTATTCAACCGCTCTTCGCCTTCTTGCCGTCGAACACGCCGGCAGCTGCGAGGCCGCCGATCGCAACGGCACCAGCCAGAATCGCGATCAGGAAGCCGCCGCCAGCAGCCTTGTTGGCGCGCGTGGACGTGGCGCCCGCACGAGCGCCTACGGCGTTCGAGAGGGAAAGCTTCTGCGCAGCAGGGGCTGCGCTAGCAACAACCGGCGTCGCAACAAGCGAAAGAGCCGAAACGGCAAGCGCCGCCATCTTGATAACCTTCATATATAGTCTCCTCACTCAACGGTTCACGGACCCGTTACCGTCAGCACACCGTAACCGCATGCGAACAGGCTAGACGACTTTCTCCCTGCAATGACGCACGGAGATTCGCCAGACCTAGCGGCATCCTCTTATTGCGGTGCAGCGCAATGGGCAAGCTGAAAATAGGTTTAAATAGCGCGCTTTAGTTGCATATATGGCGCATTCGCGCCGGAAATCGACGGATCGAGTGTAGGCCGCGATCAGCGCCAAGCGTATCTTTACGCTCGACAACAATTTGTCTCAACCCGTCGCCCGCAGCGGGCGGACATCGTTGCCAGTCGGCAACTGATCGGGCCAGATGCCCCGCGTGTCATAGACGATCTTTCCCGCCCGCTCATCGGCGGGCACGGACCGAAACATGTCATGATCGACCAGCAGGATGAACAGATCGCATTTTTCCAGCGCGGCATCCAGATCGATCAGCGTCGCGCCGGTGCCGGCAAATTCCATTGGCAGGGCCGTGGCATGCGGCTCCACCAGTTCGATGCGCCGGCCATAACGCCGCGCCAGTCGCGCCGCCACTTTCACCGCCGGGCTTTCACGAAAATCGTCGATGTTCGGCTTGAACGCCAGACCAAGGCAGGCAACCCGCGCATCGGGATATTGGTCGATCAGATCGGAGGCGCGCGCGACCACATGATCGGTCTTCGCATCGTTGACTTCGCGCGCGGTGCGAATCATGCGCGCATTGACAGGATCGCTATGCACGATGAACCAGGGGTCCACCGCGATGCAGTGGCCGCCCACACCGGGACCGGGTTGCAATATATTGACGCGCGGATGGCGATTGGCCAGCGCGATCACTTCCCAGACGTCGATGCCCATGCCCTCCGCGATCACCGACAATTCGTTGGCGAAGGCGATGTTGACGTCACGAAAGCTGTTTTCAACCAGCTTGACCATTTCGGCTGCGCGGGCCGAGGTCGTGATGCACTGACCGCGCACGAACTGGCGATAGAAGCCCAGCGCCTTGCGCGCGCAGCGGGGCGTGATGCCGCCGATGCAGCGGTCATTGTCGATCAGTTCGACGAGGATGCGGCCGGGCAGAACGCGTTCGGGACAATAGGCAATGTGCACGTCGCCCTGCGCGCCTTTTCCCGGCATGCGCAGATCGGGCCGAATCTCACCCAGCAGGTCACGCATCTTCTCGGTCGTGCCGACAGGGGACGTCGATTCGAGGATGATCGTATCCCCGGCCTTCAGCACCGGCGCGATCGTGCGCGCCGCCTGCAGCACATAGCTGATGTCGGGCGCATGATTTTCCGATACCGGCGTCGGCACGGCGATGATGAAAATGTCGCTCGGCTCGATCTGCGTGGACGCGCGCAACGTGCCGCGCGCGACGACGCCCTGGACCAGTCCGTCCAGGTCGACTTCCTCGATATGCACCTTGCCGCTGTTGACGGTGTCGACGACCGATGCGCTGACGTCGATCCCCAGCACCTTCAAGCCCGAACGCGCGATCAGCGCCGCCGTTGGCAATCCGATATAGCCCAGGCCGATGACGGCCACCTTCTGCTGATGATCGACCGGCATAGTGCGTCAGGCTCCGTTGACGATGATGCGGGCGATACGCTCGGCACTCCGTCCGTCGCCGAAGGGATTATGAGCGCGCGCCATCGCGAGATAGGCTTCCTCATCGTCCAAAAGGCTGAAGATTTCGGTAACGATCCGCAGGCGGTCAGTGCCGACCAGTCGCGCCGTCCCCGCCGCGACGCCTTCGGGGCGTTCGGTCGTTTCGCGCATCACCAGGACCGGCTTGCCCAGCGACGGCGCTTCTTCCTGCACCCCGCCGCTGTCGGTCAGCACGATATGGCTCATGTCGAGCAGGCGGACGAAATGCGGATAGTCGAGCGGGTCGATCATCGCGACGTTGGGCAATCCGGCAAGCGCTGCGTCCATGACGGCGCGGACATTGGGATTGGGGTGGACCGGAAAGATGATCGCGACATCGGGGCGCGCGGCGATGTCGGCCACGGCCTGCGCGATATTGGTCATGCCGCCGCCGAAATTTTCCCGCCGGTGGCTGGTGACGGCGATGATCCGCTTGCCGGCGAAACGTCGCGCCAGATCGTCCAGCCCCGCCGCCAGTTCCGGCTGTGCCGCGATGTGCGCGCGGGTGGCGATCAGGGCGTCGATCACGGTGTTGCCGGTGATGTGAATGGATGCGGCATCGCGATTTTCCGCGCGCAGCGCATCGGCGGACGCCTGTGTCGGCGCGAAATTCATGTCGGCGATGCATGCGACGACGCGGCGATTCACTTCCTCCGGCCAGGGGTGATAGATGTCGCCGCTGCGCAGGCCGGCCTCGACATGCGCGACCGGGATCTTGCGGTAATAAGCGGCCAGGCTCGCCACCATCGTGGTCAGCGTGTCGCCATGCACGACGACGCGATCGGGCTTTTCTGCATCGAACGCCTGCCCGAGCGCGACGACCAGCCGGGCGGTCAGGTCGTCGAGCGTCTGATTGTCGCGCATCATGTCGAGATCGATGTCGGGGACGATGCCGCTGATCGCCAGCACCTGATCCAGCATCCCGCGATGCTGTGCGGTCACGCAAACGCGCGTCGCGATCTGCGGATAGGCGCGCAGGGCGTGAATCACCGGGAACAGCTTGATCGCCTCTGGCCGCGTGCCGAAAACTATGATGACCTTCATGCGCGCGACCGAATCCTCTTCCAGCGTCGCCTCTTACTGGCACAGATTCGTATACAAGCCCTTTCGTTCAGGCCCGAAAACGCAGCCGGAACGATGGTGCGGGAACCGCTCGCCTTCTCGTGTCTTTCGCAAAATCATAGTGGCCATGTTAGAGCCTGTGGTTAGTCCGAAAGAATCATATCGTCGTCGCACCCTTCCATCCCATGCGCAGAACGGCTTTCGCGCCCGCACCGGTCCCTCTGGCCGCGACGCGCGCCGAACATCTGGCCGGGAACATCTTGTCGCCGCCCCATCACGCCTTACGGAGTGCCGAATGACTATCGCCGAAGCCACCATCGTGCCGGTCATCCTGTCGGGTGGGTCCGGCACCCGGCTGTGGCCCGCCTCGCGCCCCGAACGGCCCAAGCAATTGCTGGCGCTGACCGCCGACGAGACGATGCTTCAGTTGACCGCCCGCCGCGCCGGCAGCCAGGCGCATTTCGGCACACCGATCATCGTTGCAAACGCCGCCCATACCGACATGATCGAAGAACAGCTTGGCGCGGTCGGCATCCATGACGGCATCGTCCTGCTCGAACCCTTCGGCCGCAACACCGCGCCCGCCATCGCGCTTGCGGCGCTGGTGGCCGACGACCCGGCCGCCGCTTTGCTGGTCATGCCCAGCGACCATGTAATCGCCGATCTTCCCGCTTTTCACGCGGCGATCGCAACGGCGCTGCCGCTTGTGACCGATGGCTGGCTCGTCACCTTCGGCATCACACCCGACGCGCCTGAGACCGGCTATGGCTATATCAAGCTGGGCGACGGGCTGGTCGAGGGTGCGCATAAAGTCGCGCGCTTCGTCGAGAAGCCCGATGCCGCAACGGCGACGGCGATGCTGGCCGAAGGCGGCTATGCGTGGAACGCAGGCATCTTTCTGTTCCGCGCGGACGCTTATCTGGCCGCGCTCGCGCATTATCAGCCGGCCATGCTTGCCGCGGCGCGCGCGGCGCTGGCGAAGGCGTCGACCAGCGGCAATCGCATATCCCCCGACGCCGACGCCTTTGCCGCCTGCCCTTCGGACTCGATCGACTATGCGGTGATGGAGCGCGCGGAAAAGGTTGCCTGCATCCCCGTCAGCATGGGCTGGTCGGACGTCGGCAGTTGGGATTCGCTGCATGCCATCAGCGCCAAGGACGAACAGGAGAATGTCCTGCGCGGCGATATCCTTTCCCTCGGCGCGACAGGCTGTCTGGTGCATAGCGATGGCCCGCGTGTCGCGCTGGTCGGCGTGGAGGATCTGATCGTCGTGGTGTCTCAGGGCGACATCATGATCCTGCGGCGGGGCCAATCACAGGACGTGAAGAAGGTGACCGAAGCGTTGAAGGACAGATGATCGTGCGGCCTAAGCCCGACAGCGATTATGCGGCGCGTCCCGGTATCCGGCATTGGTTGCTCGCGGCAGTCGGCCTGTTGACACTGACCAACGTCCTGACTTTCGCGACCAAATTATTCTGACGCCGAAACAAACTTTGCCCTTGTTTCAACGGATTGCCCGATCCGCGCCGTTACGCTGCGCCAAAAGCTGTCTGGTAAAGCATTTCCTAACCATATCGCGTCCATATTTTCCGCCGATTGAGCCAGGTTTGGAACGAACGGGGATATGGGCGGGACCAGCATAGATGTGACGGGCGACCGCGCGATGATGGGCGCGCCTTTCATGCGCCGTCTGTCTTTCGCGCATATCGACGGCGATCCGCTGCTCGCCAGGATCGCCCAGGAACAGGTGCGAGAAGTCGGCCGCGGCGTGATGCGCACCGGCCCGGCGGTCATGCTGCTGTCCTTCATCATCGCGCTGGTCTTTCATACCTCGACCAACAGGGGCGCGATTTTCGGTTTCGCCACCTTTCAGTTCGGCATCGCGCTGATCGCCCAGTTCGTCATTCCGACCACCCGGATGTGCCGCATCCGCTATGCCAGCATCGCGTCGCAGTTCCGCGCGGTGCTCGTCTATACCGGATCGATTTCGCTGGGCTGGGGCGGGCTGCTGATTTCGGCCTGTATCGGCGCGGACCCGGCGACCCAGACGATGTTGCTGTGCGTCCATGTCGGCATCATCTGCGTCGGTGGCCTTACCTTCGCGATGATCCCGGCCGCCGCCCTGCTCTATATCGTCAACATCACCTTGCTGTGCGAAATTCATATCCGCATGCAGCAGAACAGCGTCTCCTGGCTGCTGAACGCCGGCGTGTTGCTGTTTGCCGCGATGCTGGCGCAGGCCTATGTCCAGATGGCCAGACAGTTTGCCGGCCGGATGCGCGCCGACGCCGAATTGCGCGCGACCGAGCGACGCATGGCCGAGTCCGCCCGTATCGAGATAGAGCGCACCGCCGACGCCGACCGCACCGCGCGCTCGACCCGCGAGCGCGACCGGGAGATTGCGCTGGCCGAGCGGCAGGCCGCGATGCTGGCCCTCGCCGATCATTACGAAATGTCGGTAGCGGCGCTCGCGCGGCAACTGGACGAGGCCGTGACGGCGCTGTCCAGCGCCACGTCAGACATCGGCCGCATCAATGCCAGCGCGCATGCGAAGGCCAGCCATGTGCTCGACCTGGCCGGAAAGGCGACCCATGCGGTCCAGTCGGTCGCGGCGTCGACCGAAGCGCTGAAACAATCCGCCGTTTCCATTTCGGGCCAGGTCGACGATCAGGTGGCGATGGGCGACGCCGCGCGCGCAGCCAGCGATTCAGGGCTGGTCAGCCTGTCGGCGCTGAGCGAACAGGCCGACCGGATCGGCGATATCGTTCGCCTGATTCAGGCGCTGGCGAGCCAGACCAGCCTGCTTGCGCTGAACGCCACGATAGAAGCCGCGCGCGCCGGGGAAGCGGGACAGGGCTTCGCCGTCGTCGCCAACGAGGTGAAACTGCTCGCCAACCAGACCCATGGCGCGGTCGGCCAGATCGGCCATATCATCGAGGGGACGCGCGAGCGGATGGCCCAGGCCGACGGCGCGATGCGATCGGTCGCCGAGACCATCCAGTCGGTGTCCACCCGCGCCACCGGCATCGCGCAGGCGGTCGCCAGCCAGCGCAGCGCGACCGGAGAGATTAGCGACGCCGCCGGCCGCACCGCCCATGCCTCGGACGATGTGCGCCGCACCGCCGATCAGGTGGCACAGGACGCCAAGCAGGCCGACAGGCTGGCCGAGGACATGCGCGACATCGTGGCGTCGCTCCGCCTCAAATCCGATGCGTTGCGCCAGACCAGCAATGATTTTCTGGCGTCGCTGCGCAACTGACCGTCCGCATATCCCGGCATCGCAACAAAGCCGCGCCACAAGGCGTTGCACCGGTCATCGTTGCTGCTAAGCAGGCGGCACGATCCCATATGCCGGAGATGCCGCGTGAAACTTTTGGTTGCTTTCGATCTCGACGGAACTCTGGCCGAAAGCAAGCAGCCGCTGCAGGAACCGATGGGTGAAGCGCTCGCCGCCCTGCTGGACGTCGCCGATGTCGCGGTGATTTCCGGCGGCGACTGGCCGCAATTTCAAAAACAGGTCGCAAGCCGCCTGCCCGCCCACGCGGATCTGAGCAAATTATGGCTGATGCCGACCACCGGCACCAAGCTCTACACGCACAAGGAGGGCGACTGGTCGCCGGTCTATGCCGAACTTTTCGACGACGCGCAGAAGAAGATGATCCTCGAAGCGTTCGATGCCAGCCTGGAAGCAACAGGATTCGTGCCGGAACAGACCTGGGGCGAGCGGATCGAGGATCGTGGCAGCCAGATCACCTTTTCCGCGCTGGGCCAGCAGGCGCCGATCCATGCGAAGGAGGTGTGGGACCCAGATTTCGCCAAGCGCAAGATCATACAGGCCGACCTGCGCACCCGCCTGCCCGGCCTGTCGATCAACATGGGCGGGGCGACCTCGATCGACATCCCGCGCGAGGGGGTGGACAAGGCCTATGGTCTCAAGAAGCTGCGCGATGCGAGCGGTATCGCACTCGATGCGATGATGTTCATCGGCGACGCGATCTTCCCCGGCGGCAACGACTATCCGGCGAAGGAACTGGGTCTCGACACGGTGCGCGTGCGCGATCCCGAAGAAACACTGTCCGTCATCGCAGCGATCGTCGCCTGCCAGAAATAAACCCCAAAGCAAGAATCGACCGGGGGCAAGACATGATCCGCGACATCGACACCACGCCCTTTACCGACCAGAAACCCGGCACGTCGGGTCTGCGCAAGAAGGTCCGTATCTTTGCGCAGGATCATTATGCGCAGAATTTCGTCCAGTCGGTGTTCGACAGCCTGGCAGGCTTTGCCGGTCAGATATTGGTCTTGGGCGGCGATGGCCGCTATTATAATCGCGAAGTCATCCAGATCGTGTTGAAGATGGCGGCGGCCAATGGCTTCGGCCGTGTCGTGGTGGGGCGCGGCGGCATCCTTTCCACCCCCGCCGCCAGCCACCTGATCCGCAAGCGCGGCGCGTTCGGTGGCCTGATCCTTTCGGCCAGTCACAATCCCGGCGGGCCGGACGAGGATTTCGGTATCAAATATAATATCGGCAATGGCGGTCCCGCGCCGGAAAAGATCACCGACGCCATCTATGCCCGCACGCTGACGATCGACCGCTATCATATCCTCGACGCGGCGGACGTCGATATCGACAGTGATGGCGAGACCCGCCTGGGCGATATGGTGGTGGAGGTGGTCGATCCGGTCGCCGACTATGCCGACCTGATGGAAACTCTGTTCGACTTCCCGGCCATCCGCCTGATGTTTTCGAACGGTTTCCGTTTGTCCTTCGACGCGATGAGCGCAGTCACCGGTCCCTATGCGCACGAGATTTTTGAGACGCGCCTGGGCGCGCGCGCCGGAACAGTCGTGAACGGCACGCCGCTGCCCGATTTCGGCGGCCATCATCCCGACCCGAACCTCGTCCACGCGCATGATCTTCACGCCCGCATGATGGCGGACGACGCCCCCGATTTCGGCGCGGCATCGGACGGCGATGGCGACCGCAACCTCATCATCGGACGCGGCATCTTCATCACGCCGTCGGACTCACTTGCGGCACTTGCCGCCAACGCGCATCACGCGCCCGGCTACGCCCAGGGGATTGCCGGGATCGCGCGTTCCATGCCGACCAGCCAGGCCGCCGATCGCGTCGCCGCCGCTATGGGCCTTGCCTGCCATGAAACGCCAACGGGGTGGAAATTCTTCGGCAATCTGCTTGATGCGGGCAGGGTCACGATCTGCGGCGAGGAAAGCGCCGGCACCGGTTCCGACCATGTGCGGGAGAAGGATGGCCTATGGGCGGTGCTGCTATGGCTCAACATTCTCGCGCGCCGTGGCATCAGCGCGAAGGCGATCATGGACGATCACTGGCAAACCTATGGCCGCAATTATTATGCGCGCCATGACTATGAAGGGATCGAAACCGAAGGCGCACATGCGCTGATCGCCTCGCTACGCGAACGCTTGGGCAGCCTGCCCGGCACCAGCCTGTCCGGCCTGACGATCACTGACGCGGACGATTTCTGCTATGACGATCCGGTCGACGGATCGGTCAGCCGCAACCAGGGCATTCGCATCGGCTTTGCTCACGGGTCGCGCATCGTCTTCCGCCTGTCCGGCACCGGCACGCAGGGTGCGACGCTACGAGTCTATCTGGAACGCTACGAGCCGAAGAGCGGCGATCTGGCGCTGGACACCGGCGTGGCGCTGGCGCCACTGATCGTAGCGGCGCAGGAAGTCGCGCGGATCAGGGAACATAGCGGACGAACGCAGCCAGACGTGATAACCTGATCCCATATCCGTTGAAACGACGACGCAATTCAAAACCCCTTCACAAAATCCAACAGCCCCCCTATATGCCGCTCAAGAGTTACCGGCCTCTGATCCGTCATACTGACGGTTGAGCGGCTACCCTTCCCTGTCCGGGACCCGGTTCGAATTGCGCCCGAATCGAGACGAATAGGGCATGGCGAAGGGATCTATCACATGCTGACAGTGCGGATCGGACAGCCCCGACCCGCACTTTTTTGCGTGACCGGACAGGTGCGAATCGGCTGAAACTTCGCTGCGATGCGAAGAAAAATCTGGGCAAAGAAGGCATTTACCGCATGGCGACCAAAGCAGCTCCCCCGGCAACCATCTCGGGCGCGAAAAAGCGTATCCGCAAGGTGTTCGGCAACATTCACGAAGTCGTGCAGATGCCGAACCTGATCGAGGTTCAGAGGGAAAGCTACGAACAGTTCCTGCGCTCCGATCAGTCGATCAACTATGTTTCAGGCCTGGAAAAGACGCTGCGCAGCGTCTTCCCGATCCGTGACTTCGCCGGCACCGCCGAAATGGATTTCGTCCAGTATGTTCTGGAAGATCCCAAATATGATACTGACGAATGCCGTCAGCGCGGTATCACTTATGCGGCGCCGATGCGCGTCACCCTCCGCCTGATAGTATTCGAAGTCGATCAGGACACCGACAGCCGCTCGGTTCTCGATATCAAGGAACAGGACGTTTACATGGGCGACATGCCGCTCATGACGAACAACGGCACCTTCATCATCAACGGTACCGAGCGCGTGATCGTCAGCCAGATGCACCGTTCGCCGGGCGTCCTGTTCGACCATGACCGGGGCAAGACGCACAGTTCCGGCAAATATCTGTTCGCCGCCCGCGTGATCCCGTATCGCGGGTCGTGGCTGGATTTCGAATTCGACGCCAAGGATATCGTCAACGTCCGCATCGACCGGAAGCGCAAGCTGCCGGTCACGGCTCTGCTGTTCGCGCTCGGGCTGAACGCGGAAGAAATTCTCGGCGAATTCTACACCAAAGTCACCTTCGTTCGCGGCAATGGCGGCTGGATGATCCCGTTTACGCCGGAAGCATGGCGCGGCCAAAAGCCCGCCTTCGACATTGTCGACGGCAAGTCGGGCGAAGTCGTGTTTCCCGCAGGCACGAAAATCTCGCCCCGCGCCGCCAACAAGGCGGCGAAGGACGGCCTGGAAACGCTGCTGATCCCGACCGAGGAAATCTTCGGCCGCTACAGCGCCTATGACCTGGTCAACGACGCCACCGGCGAAATCTACATCGAAGCCGGCGACGAAGTGTCGGCCGAAAATCTCGAAAAGCTGGACAAGGCCGGTATCGAGACGCTCGAACTGCTCGACATCGACCATGTCACCACCGGTCCATGGATCCGCAACACGCTCAAGG
>CAXUEQ010000025.1:0-13930 GCA_964250175.1 uncultured Sphingobium sp.
CGGCGTGAAGGAGCGTGTCGCGCGCAACAACCCGAGCAAGGCGGTGCCGGGCGAGAAGGCCAAGGATCGCGCCGAAGAGCGTGCCACCAAGTTGGCCGAGGCCGAAGAAGCGAAGAAGGCCGCCGAGGAAGCCGTCAAGGCTGCCGCTGCCGCGCCTGTCGCTGCTCCTGCGGAAGAGGCCGAAACCGTGGAAGTCGCTGCTGAAGCCCTGAACGAGGCGACCCCGAACAGCGACGCGGGCGACGATGCCGCCGCGGTCGAAGGCGAAGCCGCTCAGGCGCCCGCCGAGAGCTGAGTCCAATGCCCGACGCCCCCGTCACGCTGGCCGCGATCGTCGGCGCGCATGGCGTGACGGGAGAGGTGCGCCTCAAATTATTTGGTGACGGGCCGGAAAGCCTGAAGCCTTACAAGACCTTCCTCGTTCCCGGCGGCACCTTGACGCTCAAAACGATCCGTCCCGGCCCAAACGGCGCAGTCGCGCGTTTTGCCGAGATCACCGATCGCACGGCGGCAGAGCGGATGTGCGGCACCGCGCTGACAGTCCCGCGCAGCGCCCTCCCGCCGCTGGGCGAGGGCGAATATTATCATGTCGATATGGTCGGCCTGCCCTGCGTATCGAGCGATGGGGAGGAACTGGGGGTCATCGCCGCGATCGAGAATTTCGGCGCCGGCGATATAGTGGAGATCGAGCGCCCCGACAAAAAGCGCTTCATGGTGCCGATCAAGGCCGCCGATATCGGCGAGCATCACGCCATTATTGACACAGTCTTTATCCTTTAGTATATACATGCCGTATATACGGAGGTGCGTATGAGCGAGGAATATAAAGCGAAGATATTCAAGTCGGGCAACAGCCTGGCTTTGCGCCTGCCCAAGGCGCTGGGTCTCGTCGAGGGCGCCGAGATGACGGTGCGCGAAAATCACGGCAAATTCACCTTCGAGCCGATCGATGCGCCCAAGCGCAAGATCGACATCAGCAAGTTCGCGGGCAAGGCGCCGTGGCTCAAGCCGCTGACGCGCGAAGAACGCGAGTTCGACGATGACTCGCCGCGGGTATGGGATGATCCGGATTGGCCGGGCTGGGCGAGCAAAGCCTGAGTGCGCTTTCTGCTCGACGCCAATGCCGTCATCCTCGCGTTGACGGGTCACCCCCGTGTGCTGGGGCGGTTGGCCGATTGCGACGAAGGCGATCTCGCCTTGTCCGCGATCGCCTTTGCCGAGGTGTTTCTCGGTATTGCGCGTGGCAAGCCACCGTCTCTGGATGTCATGGCTGGTTTTCTGGAGGAGGTGATCGTCCTGCCCTTCGATGAGCAGGCTGCGCGCAGCTATGCGCAACTGCCCTTTCGAAGAGGCAATTTCGACCGCCTGATCGCCGCCCATGCCCTGTCGCTGGACCTGATCCTGGTCACGAACAACGAAGGCGATTTCGCCGACATTCCCGGCCTCAGACTGGAAAACTGGACCTTATGATTCTCTTCGGCAAGATCATGCCCTGGCTTTACATGGCGATCTTCCTCGTGATCGGCTGGCGGCTCTACACGATCCGCTGGGACTGGCGGTTGAAGGCGGCATCGGGCGCGGCGATGGTGGTCGCGCCGCCCTTGCTGTTCATACTGCCCGCGCTCCGCAACCCGCAGGGCGCCTTTGCCGGGCTGCTCATGGCGATGGGGATCGGCATGTTCGTGATGGGGGCGCTGTGTCTTTGCGGCGGCGCACTGGCCGGCTGGCTGCGCAAACGTTCCCGCAAGGCATGACCTTCGCCGCGCAAATATTGACGCTTTATCCTGAGATGTTCCCCGGCCCGCTCGGCGCGTCGCTGGCGGGCAGGGCGCTGGCTGAGGGCAAATGGTCCTGCACCCCGATCCAGATCCGGGACTTCGCCACCGACAGGCATCGCTCGGTGGACGATACCCCGGCCGGTGGCGGCGCGGGCATGGTGATGCGCGCGGACGTGCTGGCGGCGGCGGTCGATCATGCCGTCGCGGCCCAGCCCGATGCCCCGATCCTGGCTATGACGCCACGCGGCCAGCCTCTCACGCAAGCGCTCGTCCGCGACGTGGCGTCCGGCCCCGGCGTCACGATTATCTGCGGCCGTTTCGAGGGAATCGACGAACGTCTGTTCGACGCCCGGCCCATCCGTCCGATCTCGATCGGCGACTATATCCTGTCGGGCGGAGAGACAGCGGCGATCGTCCTTCTGGACGCTTGCATCCGTCTGCTTCCTGGGGTAATGGGCGCGGCTTCCAGCGGGGATGAGGAAAGCTTCGAAAGCGGCCTTCTCGAATATCCCCACTATACCCGGCCCAATCTCTGGGAAGGGCGCACGATCCCCGAAGTGTTGCGATCGGGGGATCATGCGAAGATCGCGGAATGGCGGCAACGCCAGTCCGAAGATGATACACGGCTAAGGCGGCCGGACCTTTGGGAGCGTCACAGGGACGCTCGGGGACGCTCGCCCTCTGGTGCGCAACGACAGACGAAGGAAAAGAGGGAATGAACCTCATCCAGCAGATCGAGGCCGAGAATATCGCGGCCCTTGGCAAGACCATCCCGGAATTTCGCCCCGGCGACACATTGCGCGTCGGCGTGAAGGTCGTCGAAGGCGAGCGCAGCCGTATCCAGAATTACGAGGGCGTGTGCATCGCGCGCTCGAACAAGGGCATGGGCAGCAACTTCACCGTGCGCAAGATGAGTTTCGGTGAAGGCGTCGAGCGCGTCTTCCCGCTCTATTCGCCAAACGTCGATTCGATCACCGTCGTCCGCAAGGGCGTGGTGCGTCGCGCGAAGCTTTACTATCTGCGCGGCCGCACCGGCAAGCGCGCCCGTATCGCCGAACGCCGCGACGTCCGTAGCGAAGGCTGAGCCTCCGATACGCCATCATAGCGACAGCAAAGGGCGCCGGGGGCAACTCCGGCGCCCTTTTTCCTTGCATGTGGGATCGAAAGACCGACTCTTTCGTCTAGAGTCGGATGCGATGGAGAATGCGTATTAAGGCGATCCTCCCTTGCGGGGGAGGAATATAATCAGGCACATTTACATCTGACGGGCAAATATATCATCGCGAGGCAGGAACGCGCATGACCGGACAGGGCAGCGATTTCGATTTCACGCGCAGGAGCGCGATCGGGGCCAGCATCGCGACGATCGCGGCGTCCAATCTCCCTGCGCAAGCCACGCCACGCGCGCCCCTGCAACAGAAGGCCAGCAACAGGATGCCGGTAACCCTCACGATCAACGGCAGGCGCGAGACGCTCGATCTCGATCCGCGCACTACGCTCTTGGACGCGCTGCGCGAGCATCTGCACCTGACCGGCACCAAGAAGGGCTGCGACCATGGCCAATGCGGGGCCTGCACAGTGATCGTCGAGGGGCGGCGTATCAACAGTTGCCTGACGCTGGCGGTCATGCACGATGGCGACAGCGTGACGACGATCGAGGGGATCGGCCGGATCGGCGATCTTCATGCGATGCAGAAAGCGTTCGTGGTGCATGACGGCTATCAGTGCGGCTATTGCACCCCCGGCCAGATCTGCTCGGCCGTCGCCATGCTGGAGGAGGTGAAGGCGGGTATCCCCAGCCATGTCAGCGCCGACCTGACGGGCCGGATGACCCCGACCCCGGCCGAGATACGCGAGCGGATGAGCGGCAATATCTGCCGCTGCGCCGCCTATGCCAATATCGTCGACGCCATCGCCGATGTCGCGGGGCAAAAGGCGTGAAGGCCTTCACCTATGAACGCGCCGCGACACCCGCTGCCGCCGCTGCGTCCGCCGCCGCGCATCCCAACGCCAGGTTCATCGCGGGCGGCACCAACCTGCTCGACCTGATGAAGTTGCAGATCGAGACGCCCGCCCATCTGATCGACGTCAACCGGCTCGGTCTCGACCGGATCGAGGCGCATGACGGGGGATTGCGCATCGGCGCGCTGGTGCGCAACACCGATCTTGCCGCCGACCGGCGGGTGCGGCGCGATTATGCCGTGCTGTCGCGCGCCCTGCTCTCGGGCGCATCGGGCCAGTTGCGCAACAAGGCGACGACCGCCGGCAACCTGCTCCAGCGCACCCGCTGCCCCTATTTCTACGACACGACCAAGCCGTGCAACAAGCGCAAGCGCGGCAGCGGCTGTTCGGCGATCGCCGGGTTCAGCCGCGGCCTGGCCGTGCTCGGCGTCAGCGACCAGTGCATCGCCACCCATCCGTCCGACATGGCGGTCGCAATGCGCCTGCTCGATGCGACGGTGGAGGTGACAGGCTCCGACGGGACCGAGCGCAGCATCCCGATCGCCGATTTCCACCGGCTCCCCGGCACGACGCCCGATGTCGAGACCGACCTGGGCGCGGGGGAGCTTGTCACCGCCATCACCTTGCCGCGCCCGATCGCCGGAACGCACAGCTATCGCAAGGTGCGCGACCGCGCCTCCTACGCCTTCGCCACCGTGTCGGTCGCGTCGGTTTTCGGTGCCGACGGCAGCGCGCGCTTCGCCTTTGGCGGTCTCGCGCACAAGCCATGGCGCGTCGAGGCGGCGGAGGCGCAGGCGAAGGAGGGGCCGGCCGCCGTCGCGCGCGCGGTGCTAGCGGGGGCGAAGACCACGAGCCAGAACAGGTTCAAGCTCGTCCTGACCGAGCGCATGATCGCTGCGGCCTATCGGAAGGAAGGGGAGGCGGCATGAAGTTCGACAGTCCGGCCACGCTGAACCCGATCGATCGCGCCCGCATCATCGGCCAGCCGCACGACCGCATCGACGGCCCGGCCAAGGTCAGCGGCGCGGCCCCCTATGCCTATGAGCATCATGACGTCGTGCCGAACCCGGCCTATGGCGTCATCGTCGGTTCGGCCATCGCCACCGGCAAGGCGCTGTCGATCGACACGGGCGACGCGCTTGCCGCGCCGGGCGTGCTGGGCGTCGTCACGCATGAAAATGCCGGCCCGCTGACCAAGAGCAATAAGAACACCGCCCCTCTGCTCGGCGGCCCGGACATCGCGCATTATGATCAGGCGCTGGCGCTGGTCATAGCCGAAACGTTCGAACAGGCGCGCGACGCGGCGAAGCTGGTGCGGATCGATTATAGCAATGCCAAAGGCAACTATGATCTGGCCGCTCAGAAGGACGATGCGGTCAAGCCCAAGGGCGGCAAGCCCGATACCGCCACAGGCGACTTTGACGGTGCGTTCGCCAGGGCGGCAGTAAGGATCGACCGGCACTACACCACGCCCGACCAGAGCCATGCGATGATGGAGCCGCACGCCAGCACCGCGTCCTGGGACGGCGACAGGCTGACCTTATGGACGTCCAACCAGATGGTCGCCTGGGGCGTCCGCGACATGGCGAAGACGCTGGGCATACCCAAGGAGAATATCCGCCTGATCTCGCCCTATATCGGCGGGGGGTTCGGCGCGAAGTTGTTCCTTCGCGCCGACGCGCTGCTGTCGGCGCTGGCCGCGCGGCAGATCGGCCGCCCGGTCAAGGTGGCCATCGCGCGCCCGCAGATATTCAACAACACCACGCATCGCCCCGCGACCATCCAGCGCATCCGCATCGGCGCCGGCAAGGACGGACGGATCGACGCGATCGCGCATGAAACATGGTCGGGCGACCTGCCCGGCGGGCAGCCGGAAACGGCAGCCGAACAGACCCGGCTCCTCTATCGCGGCGCGCATCGCATGACCGCGCACCGCCTCGCCATACTCAACCTGCCCGAAGGCAATGCGATGCGCGCGCCGGGCGAGGCGGTCGGCCTGATGGCGCTCGAAGTGGCGATGGACGAACTGGCCGAGGCCTGCGGCCTCGATCCCGTCGAACTGCGCATCCGCAACGACGTGCAATATGATCCCGAGAAGGGACCGGAGCGGCCTTTCTCCAGCCGCAAGCTGGTCGAATGCCTGCGCATCGGCGCGGAGCGGTTCGGCTGGGACAAACGCAATTCGCAGCCTGGGCAGGTGCGCGACGGCCAATGGCGCATCGGCATGGGCATGGCGTCGGCCTTTCGCAACAATCTCACCATGGCCTCGGGCGCGCGGGTCAGGGTCGATGGCAGGGGCCGGGTGACGGTGGAAACCGACATGACCGACATCGGCACCGGCAGCTATACGATCATCGCGCAGACGGCGGCGGAGATGCTGGGCGTAGAGCTGGACGATGTGACCGTCAACCTGGGCGACAGCAATTTCCCGGTATCGGCGGGGTCGGGCGGACAGTGGGGCGCGAACAGTTCGACCGCGGGGGTCTATGCCGCCTGCATGACGATGCGGAACCGGCTTGCGCAAAAGGCCGGCTTCAACATCGACGCGGATCTGCTGTTCGAGGAGGGGAGGATCATCGGCGGCAACCGCACTGTCGCTCTGGGCCGGGCGGCGGGAGCGGAGGGCCTGACGGTAGAGGACAGGATCGAATTTGGCGATCTGGCCAAGACCTATCAGCAATCGACCTTCGGGGCGCATTTCTGCGAGGTCGGGGTCGATGACGACAGCGGTGAAATCCGCATCCGCCGCATGGGCGGCGCGTTCGCCGCCGGGCGCATCCTCAATCCCAAATCGGCGCGCAGCCAGGTGATCGGCGCGATGACGATGGGTATCGGCGCGGCGCTGATGGAGGAACTGCATGTCGACACCCGCTTCGGCTATTTCGTCAATCACGACCTGGCCGAATATCAGGTGCCGGTACATGCCGACGTCCCGGTGCAGGACGTGCATTTCGTTGAGGAAATGGACGACAAAAGCTCTCCGATGAAGGCCAAGGGCGTCGGCGAGCTTGGCATATGCGGGGCGGCGGCGGCGATCGCCAATGCCGTCTATAACGCCACCGGCATCCGCATCCGCGACTATCCGCTCACGCTCGACAAGATATTGGCGGGCATGGCAGAGGTGCCGCAATCCAGGGCCGATCGACAGTCACCCGCCTGATCGATCCGCGAAAAAGATACTATTGGCGCAGAGGCGCAGAGGCGCAGAGATGTCGCCAAAAGCGGGCAGGCGCAGCCCCCTCGCTTTTGCGAAAGACGTCTTGTTCAAGGTGCGGGAAGCCATGGCAAAGCGCATTATCTCCGCGCGCTCTGCGCCTCTGCGCGCAAAACAACCGGAACACCGCCGAAGGGCGATCGGCTTTAGCGGAAGCGCGGCGTTAACCTCCGCCTGCTATCCGTCCCGTCACGGCACAGCGAAAATCGCGCCCTGTTTGCGCGGGCGGTTTTGCGTCATGCCACAGCCTTGCGCGAAGGACGGACCATGACGGCCAAGAACAAGGATTTCTGGATACGCACCGGGGTCAAGCTGGGTGGCATGGCGCTGCTCGGCATCGTCGCGCTGAATGTCGTGCGTTTGCCCGCCAACGAAGCCCATGGCCTGCCGTCCGGTCCGCCGATCCAGCCGATCCTGGTCTCGCCCGAACGCCTGGGCCAACCCGCCCCGGCGACAGCGCCCGCTCCAAAGCCCGCGGTCACGACCGCGCCCCAGGCTTCCGCGCCGATGACGATCAAGCGCGTGCTGACGATCGACGGTCCCTTCCGCCATGGCGACTATGTGTGGGACGATGCCGGCGTCCCGCAAGGCCCGGTCGTCATCACCGTCGATCTCGCCGCCCAGACGCTGTCGATCTTCCGCGCGGGCTATGAGATCGGCGCGGCGGTCATCCTCTACGGCGCGGACGATATGCCGACGCCGCTCGGCACCTTCGCGATCACGCAGAAGGACAAGGACCATGTGTCCAACCTCTACCATGCGCCGATGCCCTATATGCTGCGGCTCACCAATGACGGCGTGTCGATCCACGGCACGAAGAGCATTCGCCCGGACGAGGCCACCCATGGCTGTGTCGGCGTGCCGGTCGCCTTCGCCGCGAAACTGTTCGCGCAGGTCAAGCTGGGCGACCGGGTGATCGTGACGCGGGGCAAGATGATGGACCTGAAGGCCCCGCTGCCGGCGAGTTAAAGTGCGATGATTTCATTCTTCACCCCGTTCGTGCTGAGTAGAGACTGAGCTTGTCGAAGGCTCGTATCGAAGCATCACGCGCGGCGTGTAATCCTTCGATACGCCATTTCGACAAGCTCAATGGCTACTCAGGACGAACGGGTTCTTGTAATCTGAGGTCGTCACCCTCCAAATTCGCAGCCTCATAAAGCGCCACGAACCGCTCGGCGCAGGCCTCGACCGAGAAAAGCCGCTGGAACCGCGCCAGCCCGGCCGCGCCCATCGCCGCCCGCCGTGGCGCGTCGGTCAGCACTATCCGCAAGGCTCCCGCCAGCGCCTCCACGTCCCCCGGCGGCACCAGCAGCCCGGTCTCTCCATCGATCACCTGTTCGGGAATGGCCCCGATCGTCGTCGCGATCACCGGCCGGGCGCGCGCCATCGCCTCCAGGATCGCGACCGGCTGGTTCTCCGCGCGCGAGGGCAGCACGAAGATATCGCTCCCCTGCAGATAGCGGTCGACATCCGCCTCACCTACCCAGCCGGGAAAGTCGATCCGGTCGGCGGTGCCTAGCCGCTGCGCCTGCGCCTGCGCGGCGGCGACCGCGCCATTGCCGCCCAGCACCGCGCGCCACGCCAGCCCTTCGCCCGCCAGCCTGGCCAGCGCGTCGATCAGCACGTCCACGCCCTTGCGCGGCCCCAGCTCACCCAGAAAGACGATGCGCGGCACATCCTCCTCGCCCGCCGCGCGCGGCGCCGCCCCGGCAACGGCAGGCACGCCATTGGGAATCTCGACCACACGATCGCCCGGCACCTTGAGGCAATCGCGGATGAAGGCGGCCCAGAAGCCGCTCAGCGCCACGACATGATGCGCCCGGCCGAACAGCGCCCGCACCGCCGCCTGACGGCGAAGGCCCAGCCCGGCATAATAGGCGTCATAGCCGCTGCCGTGCAGGTGCAGGATCACCGCTGTGCCGAAGGCGCGCGCCACCGCGACATACAGCCCCTTGCGCCAGGTCGATCCGCGCGGCGCGACATTGATATGCGCGACGTCGACCCTTCCCCGCGCGCAGGCCCAGGCAAAAGCGGCCAGCCCGAACGGCACGCTGGCATGGTTCAGCAGCCTGCGCTGCGTCAGCCGTGTCGCGTGCGCCGACAGGATGATGCCGGGGTGCCGCGCCGCGATCGCGCGGCTCAGATAGGTCATGATCCGGGCGATCCCGCCTTTGCCGTCCCGGTCGGGCAGCACGATCGTCACATGGATGCGGGGCATGGTCGGTGAACCTTCTGGCAAGGGCGGCGCCGTCATGGCCGGGGGGCAGGGCGCGCCGTCGCCCGGTTCACCACCCCCGAAAGCAGGCGCAGGATCGGTTTTTCCACCAGCCGGTGCAGCAGGATCGCCCCTGCGACCGCGATGACCACGAGGAGGGCGTAGACGATCGTCGGGGACGCCAGAGGCAGTTTCTGGAGCAGTCGCACCAGCACCGACCCGATCGGCGGATGCACGAGGTAGAGGATATAGGACGCCCCGCCCAGTGTCTTCCACAGCGGCGCGCGCGCGATGCGATGCCCGCTCTCCCAGCATACCAGCCCATAGACCAGCAGCCCGGCGGCGGTGAGATAGGCGATGTCGCCGATCTTGCCGAGCGGGTTGATCGCATGCGCTACGCCTGCGCCCAGCCGCCATTCCAGCGCGGCCAGCCCGGTCAGGGCCAGCAAGGCGATGGCGATCAGCAGGGACGGGCGCGCGACCGGCGGCCGTCTTATCGCTTCGGCCACCAGCATGCCGATGCCGAAACCCAGGTTAAGCGGGCTGGTCACCGTCGACCACAGGCCCATATAATCGGCGCGCTCCGGCACGACGAACGCGCAGATCAGGCTGATCGCAATCCACAGGGCGATGGCCCAAAAGGCGCGCGGCCCGAACCAGATCGCCAGCGAGAACAGCGCGTAGAAGACGATCTCGTGCCGTAACGTCCATGAAATCGTCAGGATCGCGTCGCTATGCGGCAGCAGCAGCAGGTCCGCCGCGATGCCCGGCGCGGTCAGCACACGCTCGCCTGCCAAGGTCGGGATCAGCGCGAAGCCGACGAGCATCGCCCCGGCGATAAGCCAGAACATCGGATAGAGGCGCACCGCGCGCTTGGCGGCGAAGCGGTTCCAGGCACCCGGCGCGCCAATGTCGCCGCGATGCACATGATAGATGATGAAGCCGCTAAGCACGAAGAAATAGGGCACCCCCACATGTCCCGCGCGAAACGCATCGCCCAGGACGAGCGTGCCATAGGCTTTCTCGATGACGGCGGTGTAATGATACAGAACCACCGCCAGCGCCGCGACGAAACGCCCGATTTCCAGCGTGACGAGCGTCGTGCGCACGGGCGGGTTCACCGCCGCCGCGACCGGCGCATCGGCTGCGGCACCGGCATCCATGCTCACCCGATCACCTCGGCCAGCACCGCTTCGGTTTCGGAAGCCGCCTTCGCCCAGGAAAATTGCGCGACATTGGCGACCCCGCGCGCGCGGATCGCCGCCGCCGTCGCATCGTCGTGAAAGATCGTGCGGATCGCTTCGGCCAGAGTATCGGCATCGTGCGGGTCGATGAACAGCGCGCCGTCTCCCGCCACTTCGCGCAACACCGGCAGGTCGGAACAGACGACGGCGATGCCGAAACTCTGCGCCTCCAATATCGGCAGGCAGAAACCCTCGGCCAGCGAGGTGTTGATATAGGCATGGGCGCCCGCATAAAGCTGGCGCAGCGCGTCGTCCGACACTTTCCCGCGAAACTCCAGGTCGATCGGACCCGCCTGCGCCATCAGTTCCGGCATCGCCCCGAATTCGTCCACGCCCACCAGTATGACGCGGGGCCGCACGCCTTCCTCTGCAAGCTGGGTGAGCGCCGCGACGAGCAGGCGGACATTCTTGTTGGGGGTGATGTTCGCCACCATCAGCGCATAGCGTGACGCCATGTCCGGGGCGGGGCGGTCCGCCACGGCATCGACTGTGATCGGCGACGCTTCATGCACCACATGCGTCCGGCCGCGCACGGACGGATAGGCCTGCACCATCGCGTCGCGCGTCGCCCTGGAAACTGCGATCAGCCGTCCCGCGCGCCGCAGCCCGAACGCCACGGCGGCCCATTGCAGGCGCGCGCGCCGGCGAAACAGCGTCGCGTTGGTCACCCGATACAGGTCATGCACCACGACCACGCTGCGCCGGCCGCCCAGCAGCATCGCCGTGGGATGCGGATGGAAAGATGCGACACATCTTGTCTGTCGCATCAACCGGGGAACGGCGCGCATATTGTGGACCAGCGCCCGCGCCTCGTTGAGCGGCGCGGGGCGGGAGATCACCTCCATCCGGGCGCGGATCGCTTCCGGCACCCTGTCGAGCGGACGATTGGTCGCGAGCACATAATCGTAGCGCCCGCTGTCGAGCAACGCTTCCAATATCTTCCAGCCATAGACCGTGATGCCGGTCATGCGCTCGGGTTGCGGCGTATAATCGTAAAAGAGGATGCGTTGGCGCTGGGTCATCGCGCGGAAACTGGAAAAAGGGACGGAGATGTCGAACCGTCGTTCGGGCCTGTCCATTCCTGTCACGACTATCCCCAGAGAGGTTGAGCGAATCTCCCCCCTGCAATTGCATAGCCCGTTCGCACCTGCAACAAAAGCCGGTCGGTCTTGATGCCATCAGACTGCTATACCCCCTCCGTTCGTCCTGAGTAGCCATTGAGCTTGTCGAGATGGCGTATCGAAGGATCAGGCGTATGGAAGCAATGCTTCGATACGGCCTTCGACAAGCTCAGTCCTTACTCACGAACGGATTGTGTTTCAGCTCAATATCCCCGGCGCTAAATCGCGCTCAACGCGCCGATCCGCCCCTTGCGCAGTGCTGCACGGCTCGCGCTGACGGTCATCGAACAGGCAACGCCATTGGTCAGCGTCGTCCCTTCCAGCCGCACCGTAATAGAGGCGAGATTTGGGGGAATCACCAGCGGCGGCGTCCGCATCAGGCCCGATGCACTGGCCGGCAGCGGGAGCGCGCTCGTTCCGCTCGGCACCAGCGTGCCGCCATCGCAGGCTTCGGTCGTTGTCGTGCCGTCATTCACGCCCAGCCGCAGCCATAGCTGGCGGATGTTCGCGGCATTGACCCAGCTCACATCCATCTCGGCATAAATGACGTCGCCCGCGACAAGGCCCGTGGGCAGGGCGGGCAGCGTCTGAAGGATACGGAAGCCCGACGCGCTGTTGCCGACCCCGCCGATCGTCATCACTTGCGTCGGCAGCGTCGGATAGGCCGGGTGCGTGCCTTTCGACAGCGCGCAGGTCACGTCGCTTATGCCGGTCGCGCTGTTGCCGCCGGTCCAGCCCGTCGCCACCTGACCGCTCGCGCCGCCGCCCGATCCGGTGGGCGCGAACAGGCTCCCCGCCGTGCCGCTCAGCATGCCGTTCGTCACCATGTTGCCGGTCGGCGCGAGCGTCGCGTCCCACGCGTCGGCGCTCGTCATCGGCAACAATTCGGACGTCGGCGGCAACAGCGGCTCCAGCGCGGGCAAGATCGTTTGCGCCTTGACCAGGCCCCCGGCGGGACTGTCATGGACGCCATCGGAATATTGATAGGCGGCGATCGGCGATCCGCTCGAAAAATCCACATAAGCCGGGTTCAGGTCGACGAAGCGGACATGGAAGGCCGGGTTGTGGGCCATCAGCCAATAGTGCCGGTTGACCTCCGCCGCCCATTGTTTCTTCGCACTGTTCCACGACGCCTGCGGCACGATGGACAGCAGAAAGACCAATATTCCGGCGGCGTTCAGCGCCTGCACCCCTGCCTGCACATTGGCCACCGCCTGCGCCGCCGTCAGCACGCCATTGTCGTTGGTGCCGATCTGCACCAGGGCGATGTTCGGGCGGGGCGACCGCGCGATGACCTGCGGCGCCTGCGTCGTCGCGAAATGCGCGGTGCCCATCGCGGCCAGGCCGGTCACATAATCGGGCTGCATGTAGAAGCGCCCGCGCGCCAGCCGCCGCAACCAGTGGACATAGCCTGTCGTCGTATATTGATATTGGGTGGCGCTCACATTGCGCGAAAAGTCGGTGTTGCTGTCGCCCATGAAGGCGATGCGCGGCATGGCCTGGCGCAACAGCATCGCGCTGCGGACGGCGGCGGCCATGCCCTCGGCGTCGAGCGCGCTCATTGCGATACCCGATAGGACAGCGCGCCGGACGAAAGCGTGATCGCCAGATAATAGCTCGCGCCCGCCTCGCTCTCGTCGGCGATCCGGGCGTTGACGGTGGTCGACCAAGACCCGCGCGCCGACCCGTCCGGATAGGTGATCGGCAGTCGCGTCGTGCCGCCGTCGATCGATCGCAGCAATTGCACCGTTCCCGTCCAGCTTCCCCACAGCGCCACCCGGATGGCGCGCCCCAACTGGGGGACGAACGGCCCCGCGGCCCCGCTGGCGCTCGCCGATCCCGTCAGCGGCGCGGACGTCGCGCCGATCACCGTCGCCGCGACCGGCAGCGGCGCTGTCGCCGTCACCGCCGTCGCCACATCCCCCACCGCGCCGAACCCGATCGCGCCTATCCCGAAAAAGCCCCCCGGCGCATCGACCTTGAAACCATCTGCCGCCATAATGTCCCCCTCCTCAAATGTTGCCTTTTTGTTCCCCTATGGGATCAGGCCCTCTGTAGGACAGACAAGATTGCAACCGACTTGCGGGAAAAGGGCGGGGAGGTGGGGGCAGGGCAACCGGAAACCAAAGCAAGCTCAACAATTTCACCCTCACTTTTCCCCCGCTAAAATCCCCGGTCCCCGCAATATCCACCGCGATCCACCCGGTTGCGCTGGATCGACGCGATCGGCGGGCGCGGGCGAATGCGCGCTCATTTCGATAACCGGCCGCGCTATCGGCGCAACTATGCCATTCTCGACCATGGCGCTCGCATCCGCATCGGAATCAGCTATGGCTAAACCCGCCTGCGCCACCAGCCAGTTCGAACAACAGATACGCGCGATTTGTGGGTGGAGT
>CAXUEQ010000025.1:13940-32722 GCA_964250175.1 uncultured Sphingobium sp.
CACCAGCCAGTTCGCGACCGGTTCGCTTCCCGCATAATGTGCCGAAAACGCCCCCGGCGTCCCCCAACTTCCAGGCCAGCGATAGAAGATATGCCGTCCAACCGGTCCCGTCTTGGCCAGACTGAACGCCCAATAGGGAACGACATAGTCGGCATGATAGTGGGTCGCCCAACCGACCGGGCGAAAAACCGACCCGGCCAGCGCGGCCGCCGCGATGATCCGCGCGCTTTGCCATCCAGCCCGCTGTGGCAAGCGCGCAAGCGAGCCGTCGCAGGTGAAGCTGAACTGACAGCCCGTCTTGCGCTCGCTTCCCTGGAACACGACGCCGCACACCGTGTGCGGAAAAGCCGGGTGCCGCACGCGGTTGAGTATGACCTGCGCGACCGCCCGCTGTCCGTCCGCCGGTTCGTTCCGCGCCTCATAATAGATCGCGGCCGTCAGACAATCGACCGATCGCGACCAACTGACCGGATTGCCATAGGGTATGATCAGCGACCGTGCTGCCGGATTGGGCTGCTTCGCGATGGGTATCGACAGATTTGTCCTGGCTGCATCGGTTGAGGACAGCGGTTCCAGCACCGTCTTGTCCGAAACGGTCAGTTTTTCCGGCGCGGTCTGCGGAGTCACCGCAACGATATGCACGGGTTTGTAGACTGGAATGGAGGATGAACCGTATCCGCCGGGAAACAGGCTGATCCCCGCCGCCACCAATATCTGCCAGGTGACGAGCGCCAGCACGGCGAAAAGCCCACCAAGCAGAATCAGCATCGCCCGGCGACGTTGCGCCGCTCGCTGGCGAATATGCATGTGATAGCTTGGATCCATTAGGCTCTTCCAGTTGCTGCGCCGCAGCAGGATATGCGTTGTTCCTCCTAACCAAAACATGCCGCTACCGCCATGGTGTCGGTAATTTTGTCGCGATGGTCTAAATAATATAGACTTGCCTGCGTGATTCTTCCGATGTCCAATTCTCTGCCCGCCGGTCGACCGGCGTTTGTCGCCGTGGCGACGCTTGTCGCTTTGCTCGTCTTGATTGCGTTGACCAGCAACGTCTTTCCCGCCACGCATCGCGCGCCACCTCCGGCGGGTGCCAATCCCGGTCGTCCGGTCGATGGCGAGACCTATCTCTGGCGGCCGGTGAAGATCGGTGGTGGCGGTTTTCTCACCGGCCTGGCGCAGGACCCCGCGGGTGCGACATTGCTGGCGCGGACCGATGTTCATGGCGCGTATCGATGGGACGATGATCGGGATCGCTGGGTGCAACTGGCGACGGCTGATTCGATGCCGACGGAAGATCGCGTCCAGAACGGTGTCAACGAAGGCGCCTATGAAGTCGCCGCTGCTCCGGGTAATTTCCGGCGGCTCTACATGGTCGTCAAGGGACGCGTCTACCGGTCGGACGATCAGGGCGATCACTGGACGACAGCGACGCCCCGGCCGCAGCAGCGCGTCATGGATCCCAATGCGGAGACACGTTTCTACGGCCCTTTCCTTGCCGTATCGCCGACCAATCCCGACCTGCTCTTTTGGGGAACGCCCGCCGATGGCCTGCTGAGATCGGCAGATGCCGCCGCAACCTGGACGCGTGTCGATACGGTTCCCGGCGCAGACCTCGCTGTCGGTGCGTCGATCTGGTTCCTTGGCAGCGGCGATCATGCGCGGCCGGTTCCGATCATCGTGTCGGTGCCGGGGAAGGGGGCTTTTCAATCCACGGACAATGGCGTCAGCTTCGCGCCCCTGGGCATGGGTGGTCCCGTCACAATCCGGCAAGCGGCCCTCGCCCCGGATGGGGCTTTCGTCGCGATCGAGGAGCAAGGGCGCGTCTGGCGATGGAAAGATCGCCGCTGGACGCAGATTGCGACGCGTGACGCGCTTCCCAAAGGACCGCTTCAGGCCGTCGCCATCAGGCCGGGGACGGGCGACATCTATGTCTTCGACCAGGGAGGGGGCGTGGCCTGCGCGCCGGGCGGCACGACCCGCTGGCGCAGCGTAGCCCGATCGTCCGCAGCAGGTCCGAAAGATCCGCCCTGGCTGCGCGTCAGCGATCAGGGCTATTTCGCCACAGCGACCGCCGCTTTCGATCCGCGCGCGCCGACCCGTCTTCAAGTCGCGGCCGGAACCGGCTTTTATGTCGCCGACACCGTGCCGGGCTGCGGTCCTATCGCGTTGCGCAGCCAAACGCGCGGGATCGAGGAGTTGGTGGCGCGCGATGTCGTTCAGCCAAGCGGCCGTCCGCCGCTGTTCGCCGCGCTCGACTTCGGCATTCATGCCAAGGAAGACCTTAATGCCTTCTCGACCAGCTATGGTCCCCGCGAGCGTGTGCTGATCGCGGCCGAGCAACTGGACTGGAGCGTGAGCGATCCCAATTTCGTGGTGACCAACGCATCCGATACGCGAAGCTGCTGCGCCGAGGATGGCGACGCCGTCATGGCGGGCTACAGCCTGGATGGCGGGTTTACCTGGCACAAGTTCGCGACGCTCCCCACGCCGCCGGGAACCAAAGCCGGCGATCCGCGCCGTATGGCCTATGGCACGATCGCCGTCGCCGCGCGCGATAGCCGCAACATCGTCTGGGCGCCCGCTTTCGATCGATCGCCTTTCTATACGCGCGATCGCGGGGCGACGTGGAATCGCGTGGTTCTGCCCGGAGAAGTCCTGCCCCGAACCGGCTCGTTCAACGGTATCTACCTCACCCGCAAAACGCTCGCCGCCGACCGGGTGCTGCCCCGCACTTTCTATTTTGTGCACAGCGGCACAGCGACCAATCCCGCGCTTGCCGGCCTGTGGCGATCGGATGATGGCGGCGCGACATGGCAGCGCGCCTTTTCCGGGGAGGTCGCACCGCATAGCGACAAGGCCGCAAAACTTCGTGCCGTTCCCGGCCATGCCGGGCATTTGTTCTTCACCAACGGCAATGCGGAGGGTGACACGAGACTGCGCCGCAGCACCGACGGGGGCGCGCACTGGGCAATCGTGCCGGGCATTTCGCAGGTGGACGATATCGCCTTTGGCAAGGCCGCGACCGGATCGCCCTATCCGGCGCTCTATATTTCCGGGCGTGTGCAGGGACGCTATGGTCTCTGGCGCTCGGTCGATGGCGCCACGTCGTGGCACCGGCTGGTGGACTTCCCACTCGGCCGGCTCGATCAGGCGATGGTGCTGGAGGCGGACAAGCAAGTGTTTGGAAGGTTTTATGTGGGATATGCGGGATCAGGCTGGATCTATGGTGAACCGGTGTCCAGCAAGAATATGGTAGCCGATCGTGACGCCAGGGGATTTAGTGCCGTCGAGTAAGCAGGCCTGATGCCGGGCAGGGCGCGTCAGCGGCTGCGCCTGCGCGAAAAGGCGCCGCGCCGCACACGCGGCGGCAGCCTCAGACCACGCAGGCCGCGCTATCATCTTCTCGCATTACTGGCCGCACTCGCGATGACCATAGGCCTTGCATTTAATGGCCTGAACAGTCTTGCGGGCGGGGCGGTCGCCTGCATCCTGTCCTGCACATTGCTCGCCGGGCTTGTGGTCGCCCGCCCGCCCTCGGTCGAAGAATGGCGTCATTGCGCCGTCATTGTTCGTCCGGTCGGCCTTGCCATGCTGTGGCTGCTGGTCAGCCAGGCGGGGCTATGGACCTTGCTGGGCGCTGTGGGACCGTTCGCGCCCGATCTGTTCCTGCCGGGCTTCATCGGGATAGCCGGCAGCCTGTGCGCCTTTCTCTGCGGCACGTTCATTGCCGTCGAGCGGCGGCAGTTCGAACAGACGGTCGACTTGCTCATTCTGCTGATGATGCTGTTTCTGGTCATTGGCCTGATCCTGATGAATTTCGAAACGCGCAGCGTCTTCGATTATTGGGCAGTCGAGCGGCAAGGGCGTTTTTCCGGCACGATCGGCAATATCAATACGACCGCCTGCCTATGTGGTATCCTGCTGCTGCTTTCGATCGGCAAGGCGGCGGAGGCTCTGGCACCGAAGCGCGACGAAAGAGGTGTCAGGGATGCGGCGGGTCTCATCATGTACGGGTCCGCTATCATCGTCGCGCTTTTCGCGGGTCTGGCAACGGCGGCGCGTCTGCCTATCCTCGCTACGATCCTGCTTACCCTGCTGTTGCTTGTCCGGCTTGTGCGGAAGCAGGCAAAATTGTCGTCCGCGCAGCGCTGGCTTTTGGCGTTCGTCATTCTGGTCGGTGGCCTGGCGCTGATTTTCGGGTCAGGCGCGGTCGCGCACCGTCTGAACGACACGGATTCTGCTCTGGGCACACGGGGCTTGATACTCAGCCATTATCTGGACGTTGCGATGCAGGCGCCCTTGTTCGGCTTCGGACCCGCATCCTTCTCGAGCGTGAACAGCTATTATCTTGGCACTTTGGATGACATGCGAGAGCTTAATATCCTAAACTCTCCTCATAATGTCATACTGCAACTGTTGCTGGTCGGCGGCATCCCCTATGCGGCACTGATTGGCTGCGCCGCCTGGCGCATGGCGCGGGCATGGATCGTACGGGAACGTGCGGGTCAGGTATCACGCGTCGAACTGGGCGTCGCGGCCGGGTTGATCCTGACGCTGCTATGCGCATCGATCGATATTGTGCTGGACGTGCCGGCGACCGTAAACCTGACGATGTTCCTAGCGGGCATGCTTTATGGTTGCCGGTCAGCGGACAGGTCGGCGAAACCGGCCAACCTGCGCGCGATACCAGCGTGACATCAGCGGCGTATAGGCCGGGGACTGGCGCGCGTGCGCGAATATCTCGACCTGCGCCTTGCGGTCCGCCAGCGATATGGCGATGGCTTCCTCCATCATCCGGTTGCGGGTCGCGCCATCCATCCTGTCCCAATTGGCCATCACGATACCGCTACGCCAAACCGCCGAGAGCTTCAGATAGGGCGCGAAGCGATAGCTTTCGGCGATCGCATCGATCGTTGCGGGACTGAATTCGCCATTGCGCTGCTGAAGGGTAAAGGCGCGCACGATCGAAGCCTCGCCCCAATGAGGCCGCGCCACGCGCGCCTCTTCGACCAGGGCGAGCGCTTCATCCAGCAATTGAAGGCGCTGGGGTGAGGGGGGCATCGTGGCCGCCGCGCGCGCCATGGACAAGGCATCGCTGACACGGGCGCGGGCAGGGTCGGAAGGGTCGCCGGCCAGTATAGCCCCGTCGATCGTGCCGTTCCGGTCGATCGCCCGGCTTTGATCGAAAAGCCGCCTATCGCTATCGGCGACGCGGCTTTCGTTAAGGAGAACAAGTGCCGCAAGGCCTATGATCGATGCAAGGATCACAACGGTCATCACAGCAAGCTGGCCGCGGGAAAGCCGCGCGATCGCCGCTTTCACCCCATGCGCGCGGGGCGCCGCCATCAGGCCGCATCCCGCGCATAGGTCATGCCTGCTGGTAGTAAGCGGAATATTTCTTCGAATAATAGAGGCCGCCAATGACTTCGGACGATGTGTCGACCATCGTATAGATGACGCCAACCGGATTGGCGCCGTCCGACTTCAGCCAGGATACAGCCGATGCGGCAGCCTGCGGCGGTGTCGAATTCCAGCGCACGGCCAGAGCGGTCGCATCCGCCATTGCCGCGAGGAAACGTCCGTCGGCCAGACCGATCAGTGGCGGAAGATCGAGGATGATCTTGTCGTAACGCGTACGCAGTGCGTCCAATATGTCTTTCATATGTCCGTCGCCGAACAGGTCGCCGGAGCTGAAATAGGGGGTGCGGACGAGCAGGTGGTCCAGCCCGTCGATATCGCCGCGTGTAATCGCCTGATCGGCGGTGGCTTCGCCATTCAGCACTTCCAGCAGGCCGGGACCGGTGCTGGGATTACCGACAATCTCGCGAAGCGCGGCACGGCGCACGTCGCAATCAAGGAGCAGCGTGTGCGATCCGTTGATCGCCAGCGTCCGTGCAAAGGCCAGGGCGGTCGTTGTTTTGCCTTCGCTGGGCAGGGCCGAGGTGATCGCGATGACCTTATAGGTTTCGGCCGAATGGACGCCGAGAATGGCCGCGCGGGCGATCCGCAGCGATTCCGCGAACAGCGAGGTCGGTTTTTCCAGCAGCAGGTCCGCCGGCCGTTCCAGCTTGCCGACCTTGGGCACGGCTGCCAGCATCGGGATGCCAAGTAATGTCTCGATATCGTCTACCGACCGGAGGCCGGACACCAGCATTTCCTGGGTCGCGATCGTGCCGAAACCTGCGGCCAGAGCGATCACCGCGGCGAGCGACAGGAAGAGCGGCTTGTTGGGGAAGGCTGGCTTGCGCGACGCCTGGGCGCTATCGACGATGACGGCCTGCGAAATCGAATTGCGCGCCGCCTGGGTCGTGTCGATCGACATTTGCGAAAGCTTTTCATAGGCCGTGCGTTTCGCTGCGGCCTCCCGCTCCAGGCTTTCGGCCATGACCGATGCGCGCGTGTTGCGCGCCCGGCCGGATTCCAGATTGCCCATCGTGCCGCGAAGACTCGCGGCCCGTGCATCGGCGGCAACGGCGGAAGCCTGCAACGAACCCATGACGCGCTTTGCCTCGGCATCGATCTGGCTGTCGATCGTTGTGAGCTGATCGCGCAACTTCAGGCTTTCAGGATGTTTTTCGCCATAGCGGGCCGATACCTCGCCAATAGCGCGCAGCGTATCGGCGCGCTGCCGGCGCAAGTCGGTAATCACCAGCGAACTGCGGACGTCTCCGACCGAGTCAATACCGCCGCGCGCGGCCTGGCTGCCTGCCGCGTTCAGGGCCGCACGCGCAGCCGCCGCATCCGATTCCGCCGTGGCGAGCTGCGAGGAGAGGGGGCCGACCTGCTGATCGACGATCGTCGCACCGGCGCCACCCGACGTGCCGTCTGACAGGCCGGAATTGGCGCGATACTGCGCCACCCGTTCGTCCGCCGCACGGACCTCCGCCCCCAGCGCGTTCAGCCGCTGCTCGAACCATTCTGCCTGACGCTCGGCGGTGTTGAGTTTGGATCCGACCTTGGTTTCGACATAGGCCTGGGCAAAGCCATTGGCGATCTGCGCGGCCTTTAGCGGGTCACGCGACGAAAATTTGATGCCGATCAGGTAGGTCAGCTTGTCACGGCCGACTGTCAGATTGCGCTGCACTGCCTGGGCGGTGATATTCAGCCGATCGGACTGGCTTAGCGCCTGGGTTCCCGCGCGTTCGCTCAGGGCTTTGGTAAATTCGGGATCGCGGTCCAGGTTGAGCCGCTTCACCACTTCACGCGCAAGGTCGAGCGAACTGATCGCCGCGACTTCGGTCTCGATCGCTTCGGGATTGAGCGATGTCTGATCCGCTTGGGCGCTGCCTGCCAGGGGATTGCGCGAGGGATCAATCCGCACGCGCGCCTGCGATTCATATTGCGGCGTCAGGAAGAATATGAATGCGGCACATAGCGCGAAAATGGTCACGGTCACGAGGACCAGGGTCAACCACCGGCGCCGGATCGTGTCGCGGATGATATTTACCAGATCGGACAGACGACCTTCCTGGCCGTCAGTCTCGTGAACAATTTCCATATTAAAATCCTAATCCCGTTTTCAAGCGAGTCAGCTTCGGAACGTCACGCCGGCAGTGACCCGAAATTCCTTGTAACCCGAGGCAGACGTGCCCAGAAAATTTGATTTGCGCTGGCTATAGGTGGATTGCAGGTCCCATTGCAGGTGCCTGGACGAAAAATATCGTGCGCCCGCGCCCCCGCCATAGGCGTTGCTGACCTGATCCACGCCGATGTAATTCTGATGGGAATATTCGAACCGGCCGTTCAGCAACAGATTCGTCAACAGTTCATGATCGACACGTGCGGACAGGCGATTTTCGAAGAAGGCCGCCGATGCACCGATATTGGCGTCGTCGATGATGCGCCGTGCCGCGACAGACACGGTCGTGAGCGGCGACAGGAAATAGTCGAGACGTCCTTCGACCGAAAAGCCTTTGACGTCCTTGTAGAGCGCACTGTCGAAATTGCGCCAGGTATAGCCGACGCCGATCGTGCCGCGCGCCAGTCCGGCCAGGTCGAAATTGAAGCCCGCAATCGCCCGCACTGCAAAGGAGTCGCGGTTCGCCGCTCCATTAAACAGGCTGCGCTTGTAATTGGTCCACTGTGGCGTCACCTGGCCATAAGCGGAAATGCTGGGCGTGAACGCATATTCATATTGCGCGATCCCGCGCCAGATCGCCCGATTGCGATCCGACTGGTCGACGATCGTTCCATTTGGAAAACGGATACGGTTGAAGTCGTAATTGCTCCAATCGACGTTGAATAACGCCTTGGTCTGGCCGGCCTTATATTCCGCATTCGTCCGAAACAGGGTCTGCGTATAGTTTGACAGGACGGTAGATGCGGAGTCGATTTGTCCGTTGAAAGGTGACTCATATTGGCGTGCGACCTGCGCCTCCCCGGACAGGCTTAGGGTATTGCCTACGTCCAGACGACCGAGCAGGTTGCCCGACCAATTATCCTCATTGCGTATGGGTTCGGAGAAGAAGCGACGCAACAGACCATCGGCGCGCAACTGCACCAGATGACGCGACCAGTCGGAATTGACGCGGAGCGCGGGCCGCAGGTCGAAGAAACCGTCATTCTTCGTGTCATTCCTGGTCAGAAAGACGTTATCGGTATATCCGGCCGCCGTCTGGACGCTGGGGAAAGCCAGGAAGCTTCCCAGATGCACGCCCAGCGCGTCATAATCGGGACGTGGCTGTTCCAGAACACTGACGTTGCGGCCACGGTCGAAACCGGGCGGAACGCCGGGGTCGATCAAGGTCGACACGTCGGTCTGTGCTTGCACAGCACCGGGCGCTGCTGCTGCCGCGCCCAGAAAAGCAATAACGATGGCCTTGGATGTCATTGGGTCTCGCTACGCTCTTGTGTCAGGTCTTTGGAAAAAGCCTTGCCAAGACCCGATAGACCAATACGCCGGGATGGCTTGAGACTCATTGCGAATAACTTGTCGATCCGCCACCGCCGCCGATACTGGGCGGGGCCAGCGTCGTTATGCCAAAACCGGCACCGCCGCCGATCGCCGCAGTACCGCGACCCCTTTTCTTGCGATTAGCGATCGCCCTGCGGGCATTTGCCAAAGCTTGCTGCAGGGCCGGCGTCCCACCGCTGGCCGCGACCACCGAAAGCGCGGCCTCTACGGACTGGTCCGATGCGCTGGACTGGCTGATGGCGAACATGATGGCTGCTTCCATATCTTCGGAAGTTGCCGTGACGGGCAGGTTAGCCAATTCCCGCTGAACGCTGGCGACCAGCACGGACTGTTCTTGAGCATCGGCTTCGGACGTGCCGGATGCGGAATAGCTGAGCAGTGATGCGATCGTCGGAACGCTTGCGATGGGCGCGATCCCGATCGCGAGCGCCAACACTGCATATTGGAGGGCCTGCCGGGAGCGCACACTCAGGTCTACGCCCGAATCATACAGAAAACTGGCCATTAGAAATACCTTTCCCCTAGCCGGATCGTGTCGCCCGGATATATGCGAAGGTCAGGGGTCAGTTTATAAGCGACTTCCGCCGCCTCGCCTGCCCGCCTGATATAGGCGACCTTCTTTTCTGCGCGGGGGGTATATCCCTGCGCCGTCGCAATCGCGTTCAGCGCGGTCAACCCGATGGAATAAGGATATTGGCCGGGCAGCTTGACTTCGCCGAGAATGAAGAATGGACGATATTGCGTCACTTCAGCCGAGACCTTGGGATCACGCAGATAGCCGTCGGCAAGCCGGCGTTGAATGTCGGCACCAACCTCACCCGGCGTCTTGTTAAGCGCCGGAACATCGCCGATCAATGGCATGGATACGACGCCATCAGCGCTGACGGTATGATCTCCGGTGAGGGTCGCTTCATTGAAGATGGTGACCAAAAGCCTGTCACCTACGCCCAGCCGATAATCTTCGCCCGAATGCGGAGTTGCCACATAGCGTTCGCCCGAAGCGACCAGATTCGTAGGATTTCCGCTACAGCCCGCGACGAGCAACGCAATCGCAGTCAGTGCGCCTGACAAAATCCGCAAAATTCCACCCCTTTAAATGTTGATATCAGCAGATAAAGTGTTTCTTCCTTTACGGCAACTGCATAATCGATGGAGAATCTAGATTCTGATTGATGCTATTGCGTATATTTTTGAGATTTATTCACGAATTTATACAATAAATCTAATGATGATTTTTAAATCATCACTATTATATAAGGTAATTATTATAATTAACGACCATATTTTTGACTATTAGTATGATTGTAACAAAATATTAAAATTTTAATAATTGGTGTAGGGATTAATCAGGCACTTTATTCCTTGTTCGGAATATATATCTTTTTCATTCTGCATTGCAGCATTTCCTGCATATGAACCCCGGTTGATTTTTTGAGCCTTCCACAGTTTAATATGTCTCTCGCATCCCCTTGAATTACGGGCGGATGATTGGCGACGAGCGAATCGTCAGGCCGCGAACTTCCGGCGGGGATCGACAGAGTTACGCGCCGAATATATGGTTGCTGCAGAGCAATATGTGTATGAAGCGGTCTTTGACCCTCATGATGCGCAGCGATCCCCGAGCCGCCGGCCTGCTTCATATCGCTTGGTAAAGGCCAGATTATGGAATTTAACGCAGATGTTCTGACCAATCCCCTTTCGCATGCGACGGATAGGGGCGAACGCGTTTATGTGATCGGGGACGTTCATGGCCGCCTTGATCTCTTGCGTCCCCTGATCGACCGTATCGGCGAACATTCCAAGACACAGGGTCCGGTCGACTCCATGCATATCGTGTTTCTGGGGGACCTGATCGATCGCGGCGATCAATCCGCGGGCGTACTGAAATTTGTTCACATGATCTCACAACGCAATGATTGCGTCATTACGCTCATGGGTAATCACGAAGAACTTATGCTGCGCACCTATGACGGCGAGAGCAGCGTGTTGCGCGTGTGGATGCGAACCGGCGGTTCGGAAACATTGCGTAGTTACGGACTGGTGCCGCCCGCCCGCGATGCCGATCCTCGCGCGTTCCTTGCCCAGATGAAGCGAGCGATTCCGGCGGAGATCATCGAATGGCTTCGCCTTCGCCCGCTGACGGTCAGGTCGGGGGACTATTTGTTCTGCCATGCGGGCATCCGCCCCGGCGTGGCGCTGCGCAAGCAGAGCAAGGCCGATCTGCTGTGGATACGTGACGAATTTCTGAACGACAATTCGGCGCATGGTGCGGTGATCGTTCATGGTCACAGTATCTGCGCAGCACCGGAAGTGTTCGACAACCGCATCGGCCTGGACACTGGCGCATATAAAACGGGCTTGCTGACCGCACTTTATCTCGAAGGCACGCGCCGGGAATTGATTAGCGTCCAGGGCGCGGCCTATCAGGCGGTCAATATCGAGGAAGAGGAGGAATTTGCCGGCATCTTTTCCGATAGGCCCGGGCAGGGCCTGATGCGTAAGGGGGGCAGAGCATGATCGGACTGTTGCTCACCATGGCGCTGGCCACTCCTAACTTAGCCACCCCTGGCGCCGTTACCCCCGATGTGGCCCCTTCTTCAGGCGGGCTGGGCTATCTTCAGGCGGGCGCGCTGGCCGACCGTTGCGGCGAAAACTCGGCGGCAAGCGCATCCTATTGCTATGCGTATGTCGCTGCGGTGCATGATACGATGAAGGCTTATGAAGTCTGGTTGAATCAGCGCGAATTTTGCGCGCCGCCCAATGTGTCACAAGCCGAACTGCGCGCTGTATTCGTCAATTATATCCGGGCCTATCCCACCAACCGCAGCGGGCAAGCCGCATCGGTCATCGTTGTAGCGCTGAAGAGCCTTTATCCCTGCAGCCCGAACGTGAAGCCAGAAGCGGGTCCGGCGCCTGCCGATCGCGCGAAGTCGCCACCGGCTAAAGCTCGATAGACACCTTTATATGTGAAGTCGTGCGCGCCTTTGCCTATGCTCGGCGTCAGTCATGCGTCTTCGTCAGCAGATGGTAGAAGGCCACCGGATTGGTCATTATATAGCGGCTGCCCAGCCGGGTCGGTTCCTGTAAAGTGCGAAACAGCCACTCAAGACCCGCGCCCTGCATCCAGTGGGGCGCGCGCGGAACACGTTCCGCGCAAAAGTCGAACAAGCCACCGCAGGTTCGAATCCACGCGATCCCGGCCAGCGCGTCACGATTGGCGACAGCAAAACTCTCCTGACGCGGACTTCCAAGGCCCAGCCACAATATATCGGTGCGTGCCGCAACGATCTCTGCACAGATGGTGGCCTCTTCGCTCTGGTCGAAATAGCCATGCCGCGTCCCGGCAATCTGCAATCCGGGATATTTCCGTTTTAGATTCTCGGCCGCCGACTGGGCGACGCCCGGTTCCGCGCCCAAAAAAAAGAAGCGGATGTTTTCGCGCTCGGCGGTTGCGCTGGCATCGTTAATGAAATCGGTCGTAGCGACGCGCTCGCGCAATGGGCGCTTGCACAACAGGCGCGTGGCGATGACCAACGGCATGCCGTCCACATCGATCACGTCCGCGCGATCCACCATATCGCGATAGTTTCGGTTGCTATGATAATTGGCGACCACGGATCCATTAGACGCCATGACGATGCGAGGCGCCGGCATATCACCCCGGCGCAAGCTGCGAACGTCAGAAGCCATCATTTCCGCCAGCTCCGATCGAGTCGCACGGCTGCTTCTTATGCCTCCAATGACTATCGTATCTGTCGCATCCGATGGATCTTGCAATGTGTTGGCCGAACCCATCTTCACCGTTTTACCAGGGTCTTCAGGCCGGCAATAGAGCCTATCTGACACATATCCGATCCCATTCCGATTGCCGCGCATTCCCAGAAATACGCACTATAATATTACTTGCTTTCAGCCTTTTGCTGCCTGAAAAAACGGCCCGTTGACGGTCCAAATTCCCACACAGGACGCGAGTCATAGCGAATAGTCGTGCCGATTGAATTAATATGTTCAATTGGCACGACAAATTTCTCGGGTCAAATCGATGCTCCGCACCGCCTCATGCGGTGGAGCGCGGGGACGTAGCAGACCGCTGAAGAAGGCCAGGGCGCTGACATTCCACCAGACGAAGGAATAGAGGCCAAGCCGAAAGCTTCTGCGGCGGATCGACAGGAAGGCGACGGGCGTTATCATTGCTATCGGTAATAGCCATGGCGTCAGTAACGCACTGACAATCAGCAGCGCCCACCAGAGTATCACGACGATGACATAGCGAATTTGGCTCAGGCGCCGCAGCACCGTTGCCAGATAGCGCCCGGCATATGCCGCCCGCACCACTTCGCCCGCCGCGCCGGCATAGCCCGACCGAAATCGCCGCCACATCAGTGCATATCCCCCTTCGACATGGCCATGGTGCCGTACCGCCAATTGCGAAATACGCGCCAGTTTCCACCCGCGCATGATCAGCCGTGCGCCCAGGTCGAATTCCTCGAACGCGCGCAGGTTACGGTCGGCGAAATAGCCCGCTTCGCGCACGGCGGATGCGCGGAACAATCCACCGCCATCCAGCCTATCGGTATAGCCGACAACGCGGTGATGCTCGTTCTTCAGCGCGGCGTTACGTATTTCGAACTCGGCATTCTCGATTTGCATTTCGCGCACTTCGCCACCGACGCCCGCGACTTCGGGATGGGTGTCGAGATAGGTGATGGCTTTGGCCACGAACGCAGGTTCCAGTTCCATGTCGCCATCGACGAGCAGGAAATACTCGCCGCGCGCATGTTGGAAGGCGAGTTGTGCGCCCGCTCCGCAGCAACGCTCGGCGATATTCGCAAGCTGAAAGATGCGGACCGGAAAGCCGTGCGCGATCTCGATGGTGCGGTCGCGCGATCCGCTGTCGGCTAATATCACCTCGGCATCGAACGGCGCGGCCGCTTCGACCGCACGGGCGAGCGCAGCGGCAATATGCTTTTCCTCGTTCAGCGCCTTGATGCCAACGCTGAGCTTCATGTGCGGGCTTCGCTTGCGTCGCGCGTCGCCATTCCGTGCTGCGGACTGTCCGCCTGCTCGCCGAAGCCCGTGCGGATTAGACGGCCACTGACGATCCACAGCCAGATGGTCAGCGCCAACTCGCCAACGCCCATCGCCAAGATCGACCAGATCGGCTGGACCGTCGCGAGACATAGAATGACCAGCGCGACCGAGATGATAGCGGCGAACAGGCTGGCATGAGCCAAGCGACGGAACTGACCCGCCGCCTGCAACAGCGCGCTGTCGGGGACGCGGAAAGACCGGACTCCGGCGACAGCGACCCAGCATGCCGTACCCATGCCGAGCAGCGCGATCGGATAATGATCGGGATAAATGAGCATCGGTTTCGTCATCAGGATCGCGGTCGCCGCGATCAGCGTGGCGATCCAGATCAGCATGAGGACAAGACGGAGCAGGCGCATCGACGAAATGGTCCTTGCCTTGTCCTGTGCGACGATCGTTCGTGCCATCTGCGCCCGCTCGAATTCCATGAGCGCGTTGGTCGCGACCATGATCGGCCGGATCAGCAGCGCGGTCGCGGCGATCGGCGCGAAGGCCGTGGCGCCGACGAACAAGGTAACAAGGTAGGAGTGTGCATTCGCGGTCGCTTCGGTCGTAATAACGCCGGTCAGCGACCAGCCGGAATGTTCGCGCCAAATGGGACGATATTGTACGATATCCACCGTGCCGAAGCGTCGGAACTGGGCAAGGGCATAGGTACGGCCCAATGGGAGCAGGCCAAGGGCTGCCGACAGCAGCAGGCTGATGCTGATCGTCGTGAAAGAGGTCGCATGTGCCCATATCAGCATCGCCGTCGCCAGCAGCAAGGCGACACTATAAGCGAGATCGGATCGCATCGCCCGCCAGGGCCGATCGATCGCATAAGCATGCGCCCGGCCCAGGCTACGAAGCAATGCAAAGACGACATAGCCGGCAAAAGCGCCGGCCTCCGCCCCCGAAAGCCCCATAGCCAGCGCGATCGACGCCACAACGCCCGCCGCCAACAGCGACAATAGAAGGTTCGTCGCAAATATCGCGCGCACTGACTCCGCCGCTTTGCCATCCGTGCGCACCGTCAGCACCAGCAGGGGCGCGTTGAACAAGGCGCTCCATACGCCATTCAGCAATTGCACAGTGATGAGCAAGAAGGAAAAGCTGCCGAACGTGCCGGGGGGTAGTGTCTTAAGGACGACCAGTGAAAGGACGAACTGTGCACCCGCCGCGCCGACCGGTCCCAGAGACGCCAACGCATAGCGCCCGAGCGATCTCACGCCGGCGCGCGCTTTCTTCCTACCGTTGCTCGCTGCCGTGGCCCAGATTTTCGCGATATGCTGTCCGTCGCCGGCGGTATCAGCGCGAGCGTTATCATCAGGCACACCTGCACGATGCTGTCCCGATCGAACATGCTCGACTCGGTCATGTTATGCGCCGTGCAGAAGGTCACGAAACCCATGATGAGCGCGCCGCGCGCGGGGGGCAGGGTGCGCGTGACGATCAGTTGATAGACCGGCCAAACGATGACTGCCGTGACGATCAATATCAGTCCGGGCAAGCCGACCTGCACTAGCAGGTCGAGATAGCCGTTATGCCCCGATGAAATCTGTACGATCCAGCCCGTGCCATATCGATAGACCGGGCTATCGCCGCCAATATTCCAAAAGGAGCCGTAGCCCGCACCGAATATTGGATGGTCGTTAGCAAAGGCCCACAGCATCTGCCAAATCTTGCCACGGCCGGTAAAGGCATAGGGATCGGAGAATTTGTTCACCAGGACATCGGAATACATATCGATGAACAGCGACGCGACGATTGCCAGGATAAACAGGATGGGGATGGCATAATAGCGGCGCCTGGGACTGAAACTGGCATAGGCCAGACCGGTCAGGATCGCTATAAACAAGATGCCGAACGACGTTTTCGACTGGGTGAAGACCAGGAAAACGAAGGCTGCGAGGATCACGGCTATGCGGATCCACCGCGAAATTCTGCGCGCGTCGAAAATGAACGACAGAATTGTCAGCGCACACACCGCGCCCGCGAAATTTTTGTGGCCCAATATGCCGCGCCAATTGCCGACCAGTTGCAGGTCGCCCGGCTCTGTCATCTGATGCTTGCCCATGGCCGGCAGCACCAGAACGGCAATATAGCAGGCGATCAGCGTCAGAACGAAGGCCACCCGTACCAGCCGCATCGATTTTTCATAGTCCAGATGCCGGACGAGCGCGAAGACCGACCAGATCACCAGCGTCGTCAATGTCAGCCGCCGCGCCGCGATATCGGGGTCCAGCGCCCAGGTCAGGCTGATCCAGCACCAGGCGAGCGCCAGTACGATGGGCAGGGGCAGCACCAGCAATCGCCGATAATCGAGCAGCGGACGCGCGCCGACGATCATGAAAACGAACACCAGCAGATAGCCCGCCTGCCGGATCGGACTGCCTTCGCCGGTCAACGGCAACGCACTATATGTCATCAACGGACCGAGCATGGTCAGCGCCAGCAGCGCGATCATGTCGATCAGCAAGACCGTTTGACGCGGCGGCGGAGCCGCCAGATCGCGACGCCAAGTCTTTAGCATCGCCATGCCTCGGGCATATCGCTATGCGGCCCCCTGCGGACCGAAGATATCGGCTTGGCCTTGGGAATTATGACGGGGCCATGCGCGGGAACACTGTCTTCCTTGGCGCTCAACTATAGATTCCCGTAACTATCGATTCTGGATATGTTCGAACCGCCGCCAATGAATTACCTGCTTTCATCGCACAGCGCAACCGACTGGAACAAAAGCGCATAGTGATCGATCATTCGGTCGAAGCTGTGTTGCTGCGCGAGTATGGCCGACTGCTGTGTCCAGTGGTGATAGGCGGCCGGATCCTGCTGGAGCAAGGCGATCGCACTGGCCAGCCCCCCGTCGTCATTTAGCGGCACGATAATTCCTGCTGCTTCGCCATCGGACAGCGTCACCCCCTCAATCTGCGAAGGAACTGCGGAAACGACCAGCGGGAGACCTAGCGCGGCAGCCTCGAGCAACGCGATGCTATGCCCTTCATATAAGCTGATCTGAACGAATATATCGGCTTGCGCCATGATCCGCAGCGCCTCCTGCCGGGGGCGGTGGCCAAGAAAATGCACTCGGTCGATGATGCCCAATGTCGTTGCCCGCGCGCGGAGCGCCGCTTCGTCCTCGCCTCCGCCGATAAGGTCCAGCCTTGCGTCGGGTATTTGGGCCAGCGCGTTCAGCAACATCGGCAAGTTCTTTTGCGCGGTCAGCCGGCCAGTAGCGACCAAACGCACGGGTGCGCAAACCACCCGCTCCGCCGGGCGCAGCGCCATCAGGCCGTCTTGCAGCGCGCGGGGCAGGGCATTAGTGATGACCCTGGATTTCGCGCGATAGGCGCGGGTCTTGGCAGCGAGCGAGGTCTCGGCTGCCTTGGAAACCGATAGGATCGCCCGGACGCTTGCCAGCCGCCCGATATGGCCGTCCAGCCAGTCGAGCAAGCGGTGATAGACCTGGACCGGGACGTGATGAATGATGATGAAGCGCGTCTGCGGTCGGAAAATCCGTGCGAGCAGAGGCAGCAGCACACTGACCGCAGGCATCGTCGTTACCATCAGCGGCGTCCGGTCGCGCCTCAGCCAGTTTATCAGCACCAGCAGCATCCGTATTTTGGCGACGATCCCTTGCGGCTTTCGGTCGACCAGATAGGCCCAGTCCAGCCCTTGCACCTGATCTTCATCCAGAACCGGCACGGGATAAAGACCCATTAGACGCACACTATAACCGCGCTCGATCAGGCCGTTGCCAAGGTCCATCGTGATTGCTCGCACACCCCCGGCGGCGTGAGAGACCCAAAAAACCACCGATCGTTCCATAGGCAGGTCATTCGACCATCGGTGCGGCAAAGGGAAGGGCCTTTTCAGCTTTTGATGGAAAGCCTGTCATTGCCGCCTTTCTGCATTCTGTTCAGGCGTCATAGGTTGCTGATGAAAATCAAGGTAAACCAGTCGTTTACCCCAGAGATTAAGCGCGATTTAGACGATTGGTGAGAGATTGCTTCCAAGTCAGTGGAGTAATCGACGCCGTGAAGCCGCTTTTCTTTTCAAAGCTGATGGCGTCCGCCATGACCGCGCTGCTCCTGGTGAGCGGCGCGCAGGCGCGACCTGCGCCGCGCTATTCCGCTGAGCGCATGATCCCGATTGGGGAGGAGGCGGATGCACCCGCCGGCTTTATCGACCTGTGCACACGCAACCGGCAACTTTGCGTTGAAGGACAAACCCCTGCGCCGCGCCCGGTGGCGGCAGAATATGCTGTGCCCGCAATGCCATGGCAGGCACGGTCTCTGGATGTGCCGTGCGTTGCATCGCCAATCATTAGGTCTGCATCACTGCTGGTTTTTCCTCCCCAAAGATCGTTTGACCTTTCCGCTTTCCAGCCCCGCTTCCTGATGGCGCAGGAGGTGGGCGCAATGGCCTCGAACGACTGCCTGACCCGGATAGGCGCAAACGGCCTTGGTCGCAGTCAGAGTTTCATCCAAGATCAGGGCATGACGCTAAAGCCAGCTTCGCTATTCTTTTTCCTGCCTCAACCGGCCATCGCCGCACCCCAACCACCTGAACCACAGGTTGTTCGGCCCGAGATCGATAGCCGCGCTGCGCACAAATTGCTCGTGCAACTCAACAACCGGGTGAACCGGCACGTGCGGCAGCGCTCCGATCTGCAGACAACCGGCTTCGACGATCGCTGGGACCGGCCATTACCTGGGCGAGCGGCAGTGGGCGACTGTGAAGACATCGCCATCGAAAAGCGCCTTGAACTCAAGGCCGCCGGCTTCGATCCCGAAAA